>JBBQDU010000205.1:0-4357 GCA_038320055.1 Gemmatimonadales bacterium
GGACATGTCGTCCTGCTCTGCAGCGACGGGCTCATCCGCCACGTCTCCGATGACCGGATCCGGGAGGTGCTCCGCTCCATGACCTCCGCCAAACAGGCGTGCGAGATCCTCCTGCAGGAAGCGCTGGACGGCGGGGGGAGCGACAACATCACGATCGTCGTGGGCCGAGCGGTGCAGCGCGAGGTGGAGAACCGCTAGGCGAGAGGCGGGTTCGGCTCGGCCCGCCGCACGGTGAGATCCTTGACGATCCGCTCAAGCGTTTCGGGCGCAAACGGTTTCTGAAGGAATGGCCGGCCCCCGTCCAGCAGGCCTCGATCCACTACCTCGAGATCCGGAAATCCGGAAATGAACAGCACGCGGGTACCGGGCCGCTCGCGCTCCAGCCAGGCGGCGAACTCACGCCCGCCCATGCGGGGCATGATGACGTCGAGGATCACCAGGTCGAGCGCGCGGGGCCGGTTTCGCAGGGCCGCGATCGCCTCCTCACCGTCGGCGACCTCCACGACTTCGTAGCCGCTCTCCCGCAGGGTGCGGGTGATCATGTCTCGCACCAGTGCCTCGTTCTCGGCCACCAGGACGGTCCCGGTGCCCTGCGCGATGGACCTTGGGCTGGAGGGAGCAGGTTCCTCACCCTGCTCGCGGGCCGCGGGCAGGTAGATCTCGAACGTGGTGCCGATGCCCGGTTCCGACGACGCCCAGACATGTCCTCCCGATTGCCGGACGATCCCGTGCACGCTCGAGAGTCCCAGCCCCGTGCCCTTGCCGATCGGTTTGGTCGTAAAGAACGGTTCGAAGATGCGGCTGAGCGTGCCGCGGTCCATGCCCTGTCCGGTATCGCTCACCACGAGCCGCACGTAGCGTCCGGGGACGACTCCCTCATCGGGATGCGCCGTGGCGTGCGCGGTGGTCAGCTCCACGATGCTGGTCCGGATCGTCAGAGTGCCGCCGTCCGGCATTGCGTCGCGGGCATTGAACGTGAGGTTCAAGAGCACCTGCGCGAGCTGGCCGGGATCGGCCCTCACCTTGCCGGTGAGCAGGCCGGAGTGGAGAACGAGGGTATAGCCGTCGCCCAGCGTGCGTCGGAGGATGGTCTCGAGACCCCGTACCTCCTGCTCGAGGTCCAGCAGCTTCGGCTGGAGCACCTGGCGCCGGCCGAAGGCGAGGAGCTGCGCGGTGATCGCCGCCGTGCGCTCGGCCGCCTGACGGATATGCTCCACGTCCTGGCGCGCTGCCTCGGGCAGGTCCGGCCGGCGTAGCAGGAATGTGGCGCTGCCGAGCACGACCGACATCTGGTTGTTGGCCTCGTGCGCTACGCCCCCGGCGAGTCGGCCGATCGACTCCATGCGATCCGCCTGGTGCAATCGCTCTTCGTGGCGCTTGCGTGCCGTGATGTCGGTACAGGTGCCGACCCATTCGCGGAGCTCGCGGCCGGCCCCGACGATGGGCACTCCGCGAACGGTAAAGGTCCCGTACTCACCGTCCGCCCGGCGGATGCGGGCCTCCACCTCGCGAAGGGGCCGCCGGCTGTCGACCGCCGCCCGCCAGGCGCAGACGAACCCGTCGCGATCGTCCGGGTGAAGCGCCTCGATCCAGCCGACTCCGCGGTACGCCTCGAACGGTTGGCCGGTGTAGGCCGCCCAGCTAGGCAGCTCGTCGGCGAAGTTGCCCTCGGGATCGGCGGTCCAGACGAGCTGCGATGAGGCCTCCACCAGCGAGCGGTAGCGCTCCTCACTCTGCGCCAGCGCCGCTTCGGCGCGCCGCCGCTCGAGAAACTGGCCAACCTGCGCGCCCACGGTGGCCATGAGGCCGAGCAGCTCGGGGTCGGGCTCCTCGACCCGCTCGGCCAGGAACTCGATCACCGCTTGCGTCTCGTCCAGTCGCCGGATCGGGAAGGCAATCGCGCGACGGAGCCCGAGAAGTCCGGCATCCGTGGCGCGTGCAAAGTCCGGGTCGTCCACAATGTCATTCACCCACAGCGGCGTGCCGCTGACCATGACCCGCCCGGGCAATCCCTCCCCGGGCAAGAACCGCAGCTCGCGCGACTGCTGGGCGAAACCGGCGAAGCGCGACGGATCTGCGCTCCACGTTTCCACACATCGCATCGCGAACTCGGCGGAATCGTTGCGCGCCCAGATGGCGCCCCACTGCCAGCCGAGCGCCTGCCCCAGGGCCTGGAGAATCCCCGCAAGGACTCCGCTCTCCGAACGCGCCCCACTCAGCACTTGGGCGACGGTATGCTCGATAGTGAGACGGCGCTCGATGCGCTTGCGCGCGGTGATGTCTCGGATGATCCCCGTAAAGACGTGGCGCCCGTCGTTGCGCGTCTCGCCGAACGAAATCTCCAACGGAACGATGTGACCATCGCGGTGCCGGCCCGGCAGTTCGGTCGAGGCCCAATGGACGTGTCGGACCCCGGTCTCGGCATAGCGCGCCATGCCGGTTCGGTGGAGGTGTTGCAGGTACTCCGGCATCAGACGCGTGAGGTCGGTCCCGATCAACTCGTCGGGCGGGTAGCCGAAAATGCGGCCGATCCCCTCGTTGGCGAAGAGAATGGTGCTCCGCAGATCGATGGTGACGATGCCGTCGGATGCGCTCTCCGCCAGGGCGCGAAACTGACCCTCGCTGGCCCGGAGAGCCGCTTCGGACGTCAGCCGCTGGGAAATGTCTCTCGAGACGCCCACGTACCCGACCGGCTGTCCCGAGGCGTCTCGTACCAGCGTCGTCACGACCTCGATCCACACGTCGCTGCCATCCTTGCGCCGAGCCATCCACGGACCCGTGAAGTCCCGGCCGCCAGCGATCTCGTCCAGGTCGGCCGTCAGGCGCTCGGCTGAGGCGTCGGGATAGAGGACGGCCGGGGTGAGGCCAAGCATGTCGGCGGCCGTATACCCGAATATCCGTTCGGCGGCCTGGTTCCAGTACACGATCCGTCCGGCAAGGTCGGTGTAGATCACCGCGTCGCGAAGGGCGTCGAGCAGGGTGGCAGGAATCAGGGGATCAGGCGGCGGCATGCGAGCGTCGAGCGTGAGGGGGTCGGAAGGTGCGCTCGAGAACAATCTAACATTGGCCGCGTCCCCCCGCGGTCGGGTAGACCGGCATCCGCAACCCTATTAGCCTGTCTGGAGTCTACAACGGCGAGAGAGTGAATGAGCAAGACGGTCGACCCCTCAGCACCCCTGATCGAGCGCGCCATCGGCTCGTTCCACGACTTCGCTCGCCGCGAGAGCTCGAGCGGCATCTTGCTGCTGGCCTGCACCGCCCTCGCGCTCGGGTGGGCCAACAGTCCGTTCGCCGACGCGTACGTGCACCTCTGGGAGATTCCCATAAGCATCGGTGTGGGCGATTTCATCATCCGGGAGAGTCTGCACCACTGGATCAATGACGGCCTCATGGCCGTGTTCTTTCTGCTCGTCGGCCTGGAGATCAAGCGCGAGGTGCTGGTCGGCGAGCTGGCGTCGCTCCGTCGAGCGGCGCTTCCACTGGCGGCCGCCCTGGGCGGTATGATCGTCCCCGCGCTCTTCTACGCCGCCCTCAACCACGACGGCCGCGGAGCCGCCGGCTGGGGCGTGCCGATGGCCACCGACATCGCCTTCGCCCTCGGTGTCCTGGCGCTGCTCGGGCCAAGGGTGCCTGTCGCCCTCAAGGTCTTTCTGGCCGCGCTCGCGATCGTGGACGATATCGGCGCCGTCCTGGTGATCGCCTTCTTCTATACCGCGGATCTGTCGGTCGGCGCGCTGGGCTGGGCGGGCGTTCTGTTCGCCGCCCTCCTCGCCTGCAACGCCCTCGGCCTCCGGCATCCGGCCCTCTACGCCCTGCTGGGCGCCGGCCTCTGGGTGGCGTTTCTCGAGTCGGGCGTGCACGCCACCGTGGCGGGGGTGCTGCTGGCGTTTACCATCCCCGCACGCACCCGCATCGATGCGGGCACGTTCCTGGACCGGGGCCGACAGGCGCTCGACGACTTCGCCGCCGCCGGCGTGGCAGGCGCCAACGTGCTGACCAGCGAGGCGCACCAGGAGGCCATCTACTGGCTGGAGAACGCCTCGGAGAAGGCCCAGGCCCCGCTGCAGCGAATGGAAGACAAGCTGCATGGCGTGGTGGCCTTCGGGATCATGCCCTTGTTCGCGTTGGCGAACGCCGGCGTACCGCTCACGGGCGGCGTGGAGGCGTTGACGAGCTCCGTGGGGCTGGGCATCGTGGCCGGCCTGGTCCTGGGCAAGCCCATCGGCATCACCCTCTTCGCCTGGCTGGCCACCAGGATCGGGATCGCCGAGCGCCCGTCCGATACCTCCTGGCGGATGCTCCACGGCGCCGGCTGGCTGGGCGGGATCGGCTTCACCATGTCGCTGTTCATCGGCGG
>JBBQDU010000206.1:0-4344 GCA_038320055.1 Gemmatimonadales bacterium
GCTTCGACGCCTGCTCGCCGAGCGACCCACGGTCGTCGGGCTCGCCGTGCCGGGCATGCCGAAGAGCACGCCGGGGATGGCCGTGCCCGGGGATGCGCACGAGCCCTACGAGGTCGTTTCGTTCACGCGGGACGGCCGGACTACGCTGTACGCCAGGCGTTGAACCGGCGGTGGCCGGGGCATTCCCCGGCCAGGGCCCGGTACGGAGATGGGCGCCATGCCTGAGGTCGCGGTGTATCGGGAGGAATGGCGCGGGGAGTTCGAGCAGCTCAACCGGGAGTGGATCGAGGCCTGGTTCGGGCTCGAGGAGGCCGACCGGGAAACCTTTCGCGACCCGGTCGGGACGATCCTCGCGCCCGGCGGGCAGATCCTGTTCGTGGTGGAGGGAGCAACCGTGCTCGGCACCTGCGCCGTGCTGCGCCACGACGCCTTCGTGCACGAGATCGCGAAGATGGCGGTGGCGGCCGCCGCGCGCGGCCGCGGGTACGGCGACCTCCTCATGAAGGCCGCGGTCGCGTTCTCCCGGTCGGCCGGTGCGCGAAAGGTCGTGATCGTCTCGAACACGCGGCTCGGCCCGGCGATTCGGCTGTACGAGAAGCACGGGTTCGCGCGGGTGCCGCTCGAGGCGGACCAGCGCTACGCTCGGGCCGACATCAGGCTGGAGCTGGAGCTGGCCCCCGCCTAGCTCGATTCCGCGGCAGCGGCCGCGGTCGGATGCTCTCCCGTCGTGCTGTCCAGCGAATCGATGCGGACCGCGATCGCCGTGATGTTGTCGAGCCCGCCGCGCCGATTCGCCTCCGTCACCATCCGATCCACCCAGTGCTGCGGTCCCCCCTCGGCGGCCATGATGCGGGTGAGCTGTTCGTCCTCGAGCATGCCCGTGAGCCCGTCGGACGCGAGGAGCAGCACGTCGCCCGCCTCGAGCGCCCCGAAGTAGATGTCCGGCACCACGTCCATGCTGGCGCCGACGCAGGGGGTGATCACGTTGCTGTAGGGATGCACGCGGGCCTGCTCCGGGGTGAGCAGGCCCGCGTCCACCTGTTCCTGCACGTACGAGTGATCCTTGGTCAGCTGCTGGAATTCGCCGCGCCGGAGCAGATAGGCGCGGCTGTCGCCTACCTGGCCGATCAGATACCGGCTTGGCATCAGCACCAGCACGGTGGCCGTCGTGCCCATCCCGCGCTTGTCGTGCTCGGCGATCGTACGCTCGAAGATCGCGTCGTTGGCGGCGCGAATCGCCGAGCTCACCCGCGCCCCGGCATCCTCGTCGGAGAGACCGCGAAGCGACCCGATCTGGTGCGAAGTGACCCGCACCGCCATCTCGCTCGCCACCTCGCCTGCCGCATGACCACCCATTCCGTCGGCCACGATGAACACGCCGCGTTCCGCCAGCATGAGGTAGTTGTCCTCGTTCCCGGAGCGGACGATGCCGACGTCGGTGCGGGCGGCGCAGGTGAAATGCACGGAAGGCCTGTGGTCAGCGCAGGAGGAAAAAGGCCGCCACGGCGGCACCGAGCACGAGCACCGTGATGAGCCAGGCGGGCGGCCCGCTCGGCCCGGGGGCCGACGCCCGGATGGGCCGGCGGTACCGCGGCCCTCCCTGGGGGGCGGCCGGCGGCTCGTCCTCGGTGGCCGGCTCGTCCCCGCGCGGCAGCACGCCCGACTCGACCTGGGTCATCGAGGAGCCACGCGGCACGGCCACGTCGTCGAAGGGATCGAACAGCACCGCCACCTCACCGAACCGCACCGTGGTGCCGGGGCTCAGCGCCACCTCCCCCGACAGGCGCTCTCCCTCTACGAACGTTCCGTTGGTCGACTCCAGATCGCTGAGCGTCCAGATGTCCTCCCGGCGCTGCAGCTTCGCGTGGCTGGTGCTCACGCTCGGATCGGCGATGACGATGTCGTTGTACTCGGCCCGGCCGATGCTGACCTCCGCCACCTTGACCGGCAGCCGCCGCCCCTTCTGGGATCCGCTCCGCACCAGCAGCGAGGCGATCGGTGCCACCTGCGGCTGAGTCGGGGTAGCGGTGGCGCTCAGTACGTCGGTCGGCAGGCCGTGCAGGGTGTCCGAGAGCCGGGCGCCCGCCCCGGCCGGTGCCTGCGGGGCCGTCTCCTGCGGCACGCTCCGGGGTCCGCGCGGTGCGGCCGGCGCGGCGGCGTCGGCGTAGAACCGGAACTCGTCGTGCCCGATCCGGATCACGTCGGCCCGGGCCAGCAAGTGCTGCCGGCCGACCCGCTCGCCGTTCACGTGCGTGCCGTTGACGCTGAGGTCGGTCAGGACGTAGCCGTCGGGGGTCGCATCGATCTCGGCGTGGCGGCGGGAGACTTCGGTCCCGCTGACGACGACGTCGGATGCCGCGTCGCGCCCGAACACCAGGGCCTCTTCGCTGTTGATGGTGTATTCGCGCCCGTCGGTGAGGCAGACGAGACGCCCGCCGGAGGCGCCCGCCACGGACGGTGGCGCGGACGGGCGCGGCGGCATGAGATCGGTGAACGCACCGGAATCGAACAGCTGGGTGTTCCCGATGCGCCGGGCATCGACGGCCAGGATCTCGTGCGGGCCGATCTGGATCTTGTCGCCGTGCAGCAGCGGCGTGGGATCGGTGCCGAGCCGGACGCCGTTGACGGAGAGCTCGGCCCCGGGCTCGGCCGCCCGGATGGCGGCCGCTCCATGGAGCGTGCCCTGGAGGATTGCGTGACGCGGCTGCACACCCTCGCCCGCGAGGAGCAGCGCGCACTCAGGCGCCGAGCCCATGATGGTTTCACCGACGGGCACGGGAACGCGTGCGCCGCCGAATTCGAGGTGCATCATCGATCGAATCCCGGGGAAATTGCAAGTCGCCGACAAACGTATCCCGGGGCCTGTAACCGCGCAAGCAAAATTGGGTTAGGCAATCTTGCGCCGCTCCTGACCCTGCAGCTGGAGCTGATACAGCCGCTCGTAAAGCCCGTGTTGCGCCCGAAGCTCGCGGTGATTCCCGCGCTCCCGGACCTCGCCGTGGTGGAGCACGAGGATCTCGTCGGCATGCAGAATGGTGCTGAGGCGATGGGCCACCACCAGGCTCGTCCGGCCGGCCATCAGCTCGGCCAGGGCCCGCTGGATCTGTGCCTCCGCCTCGGCGTCCACCGAGCTGGTCGCCTCGTCCAGGACCAGGATCCGTGGATCGAGCGCCAGCGCCCGCGCGAAGCTCAGCAGCTGCCGCTCACCCACGCTGAGACTTCGGCCGCGCTCGCCCAGCTCATGGTGGTAGCCCGACGGCAGTCGCTCGATGAAGCGGTCAGCCCCCACGCGGCGGGCCGCCTCGCGGGCCGCCTCGGGACGAATGGGCGCGTCCAGCGCCAGGTTGTGCTGAATGTCGCCGGTGAAGAGGAAGAGATCCTGCTGCACGAACCCGATGATCGAGCGGAGCTCGGCGGTCGAGAGCTCCCTGATGTCCACGCCGTCCACGGTGATCCGGCCGCGCTCGGGGTCGTAGAAGCGGAGCAGCAGGTTCACGATCGTGGTCTTCCCCGCCCCCGTGTGTCCCACCAGCGCGATCGTCCGGCCCGGCGAGGCCTCGAACGACACGTCCCGGAGCACCCACGGGCCGTCGGGCCCGTAGCGGAACCAGACGTGCTCGAAGCGGACCGACCCGCGCACCGGGGTCGGAAGCGGTGTCGGCTGCTCGGGCTCGAGCACCGTCACCGGCTCGTCCAGCAGCGCGAAGACGCGATCGGACGAGGCCATCGCGCTCTGCAGGAGATTGAACTTCTCGGAGAGATCCTGCAGCGGCTGGAAGAAGCGCCGGGTGTACTGGATGAACGCGGCCAGCACACCCACCGTGAGCGTGCCCTCGAGGACGCGGAGCCCGCCGTACCAGAGGAGCAGCGCCATGGCGACCGCGGTGAGCACCTCCACGGCCGGGAAGAACACCGCGTAGACCGTGATCGAGCGGAGATGCGCCTCCAGGTGTTCCCTGTTGAGCGCCCCGAACCGTTGGGCCGTGTCCTCTTCGCGGCCGAAGAGCTGAACGATCCGCATCCCCGACAGCCGCTCCTGCAGGAAGGCATTCAGCCGGGCCAGCCGCACCCGGATGTCGCCGAAGGCCTCGCGGACCCGTCGTCGAAAGGCGCGTGCGGTCAGCCACACCAGTGGAATGACCCCGAACGTCACCAGCGCCAGGCGCCAGTCGATGGCCAGCATCACGCCCATGATCGCCACGAGGGTGAACGCGTCGCCGAAGATGGTGACGACGCCCGACGAGAACAGCTCGTTGAGCGTCTCCACGTCCGAGGTGACGCGCGTCATCAACCGGCCGACCGGGTGCCGGTCGAAGTAGCCGATGCTGAGCCGCTGGAGGTGCG
>JBBQDU010000207.1:0-4338 GCA_038320055.1 Gemmatimonadales bacterium
ATGTGGACACGGAAAAATCGTGAAAATCGTCTCTCGGAGCGTCGAGGAGGGGCATGGCGTGGTCCGGAGCACAGCATCATCTGGGCGCACCGGGCATACTTGGGATTACCCACGACCGGGAGCGGAAGCCCGATGACGACACTGACGGTTCCCACCACGGCCCGTCCCAGGATCGAGCGCCTGGCCCGCGCGGGGTACATCGCCAAGGGCCTGGTCTATCTGCTCATCGGTACCCTGGCGCTCCAAGCGGCGGCTGGCGCGGGAGGGCGCACCACCGGCACCTCCGGCGTCTTTCAGGTGCTGCTCCGCCAACCGTTCGGTCGGTGGATCCTGTGGCTCGTCGCCGGGGGACTCGCGGGGTATGCGACCTGGCGGATCGTCTGTGCGCTCATCGATCCCGAGAGTGCCGGCCGCTCGGGCTGGAAGCGCATCGCGGTCCGCATCGGCTTTGCCGGAAGCGCGAGCATCCACGCGGCGCTCGCGTGGCAGGCGGTGCGGCTGGCCTCCGGCCAGAGCGGGGGTAGCAGCGAGGGCAAGACCCAGAGCCACACCGCCCAACTCCTCGACGCGCCGTTCGGACCCTGGCTCGTCGGGTTGGTGGCATTGGGCGTGGCGGGGTATGGCGTCGCGCAGATCGTCCGCGGGTTTCGCAGCGACGCGATCGCGCGCATGCGGCTGGGCGAGCTCGGCGCCGACGAGCGACGCATGGCGCTCCGGGCGGCCCGCGCCGGTCTGATCTCGCGCGGGGTCGTCTTCGAGCTTATCGCCCTCTTTCTCGCCCGCGCCGCCTACCAGCACGACCCGAGCGAGGCCGGCGGCGTCGGCGAGGCGCTCGGAGCGCTCTCCCGGCAGCCCTATGCGCCGGTCGTCCTCGGCATCGTGGCCCTCGGCCTCACCATCTACGGCATCTACCAGCTCGTGCTCGCGCGATACCGGATCATCTCGGCGGGGTAAGCAAGGCTGGCGGCACAGCGGGTCGTTGTGCATCTTGTCTGCGTTCACGAGGCGGTTGCCTTCCGCAGAAGGAGACCCAGTGTTCTATCGCCCGCTCGTCGTCGCCACGGCCCTCTCGGCCGGCTCCCTCATGAGTTGCAAGTCCGACCGACCCGCCGCCGAGGCCACACCTCCGGCCACCGCCGCGCCAGATGACCAGCCCGTGACGGTGACGGCCGGCGACTACTCGATGGATCTTCCCGCCTCGATTCCCGCCGGGAACGTCACGTTCAGGCTGGTGAATCACGGGAAGGAGCTGCACCAGGGCCAGATCGTCCGGATCGAGGATGGGAAGACCGTGGAGGATGTGAAGGAGGCGCTGAAGTCGGATGGCCCTCCGCCCGCCTGGTTGAAGTTCGTCGGCGGCCCCAACGGGTCGGCGCCCGGGCAGGAAACGTCGAGCATCTCGTCGCTCGCGCCGGGACATTACGCGATGCTCTGCCTGATCCCGAGTCCGGACGGCGTCTCCCATCTGGCCAAGGGCATGATCAAGGGCTTCGAGGTCACCGCCAGCACGGGCGCCGCAGCCACTCTTCCGGTGGCGACCGACACGATCCGATTGGTGGAATACGGTTTCGACGCCACTCGCCCGCTCTCGCCCGGGCGCCACACCATCCTCGTCGAGAATGGCGGAGCGCAGGCGCACGAGCTCGTGCTGCTGCGGCTGGCGCCCGGCAAGTCGGTCAAGGACTTCGCGACGTGGGCCACGGCGGGTGGGATGCAGGGACCGCCCCCCGCGATGCCGATGGGTGGAGTGGCGGTGATGGATCGAAACGAACGCGGGGTATTTTCGGTGGATCTGGGCCCAGGGAACTACGGCCTGATCTGCTTCGTGCCGGACGCGAAGGATGGGAAGCTCCACCTCCAGCACGGCATGATGAAGCAGATCACGGTGGGGTAGCGCCGCTCACGCGCGGCGATCTCGCCGGCTCTCGAGCGGGCGCACGTCGGCCAGCCGGACGCGCGCGCGCGCGAGGTCGCGCGCCGTCGCCACGAACAGCCGGTACTGCCCCGACCGCGTTGCCGGCGACAGCCCCACGCCGAGTTCCTGGGCGCCGAACTCGCCCTGGATCTCGAGCACCGCGACGGCCGGATCGATCGGCGAGTGCGCGTCGAGGCTGTCGAGCAGGAGGTAACACACCGGCTCGGGGCTGCCGGCGCCGGGGAAACCTTCCGCGATGATGTGGAGCGCTTCGGCGTGGGAGGTCAGATGGTATAGCTGCATGGGACGGTCGCTCACGTGCCGGGGGAAGCTCCAAGCTGACGCTACGCCCCGGGTACACGGTCGTCAAGGGACACGCGCCTTCTATCGCTTGAACAGCCCCAGATACTTGCCGTACCCCTCGGCCTCGAGCCGGTCCACCGGCACGAACCGCAGCGCCGCCGAGTTCATGCAATACCGGAGGCCGGTGGGCGCGGGGCCGTCGTCGAACACGTGCCCGAGATGCGAGTTGGCGTGCTCCGACCGCACCTCGGTGCGATCCATGCCGAGCTTGTCGTCGGTCCGGGTCTGCAGGTTGGCCGGCTCGAGCGGGCGCGTGAAACTGGGCCAGCCGGTGCGCGAATCGTACTTGTCGAGCGAGCTGAACAGCGGCTCGCCGGAGACGACGTCCACGTAGATCCCGGCGTCGTGATTGTCCCAGTAAACATTGTGGTACGGGCGCTCGGTTCCGTCCTGCTGGGTCACCGCGTACTGCTCGGGCGTGAGCGTCTTCTTGAGCTCCGCGTCGCTCCCCTTCTTCCAGGTCATCGCCTTCCATCCCGTCGCATGGGTCTGTGCCATTGCCGTGGTTCCGCCGGCCACGAGGGCCAGGACAACGGCGGCAAGGATCGCGGCGGCCCTCACTTCTCCGCCCCCTGAGAGATAACCACGTCTCCCCAGAGCTGCCGGAGCCGGACGTCGCGACGACAGCCGACCCGGTAGGCGTCATACCGGGCCGGGTTCTTCCGATAGAACTCCTGGTGATACTCCTCGGCGCGGTAGAACGGCGTCGCGGGCTGAATCGCGGTGACGACCGGCGTCGCGAACCGGTGCGAGGCGTCGAGCGCGCGCTTCGACGCCTCGGCCAGGCGGCGCTGCTCGGCGTCGTGCGTGAAGATGACCGAGCGGTACTGCGGGCCGTAGTCGCAGAAGGCCGAGTTGAGCGTCAGCGGATCGATATGGTGCCAGTAGACGTCGAGCAGCTGTTTGTAGGAGATGCGGGCGGGGTCGTAGTGGATCTCCACCGATTCCGCGTGCCCGGTCTCACCGGTCTCCACGTCCCGGTAGGTCGGGTTCACCGTGGTCCCGCCGGCGTAGCCCGAGGTCACGGACACGACCCCCGCCACCCCGTCGAACGCCTTCTGCATCGACCAGAAGCACCCGCCGGCAAACGTTGCCAGGCGCGTCGCGGGCGCGGGGGCAGGGGGCGCGGGTGGCGCGGCCGGGCCCACCGCCGACGCGGGAGACAGGCCGAGGAGCCCCAGCAGGGCGGCCCCGGTACACAACACGATCGATCGACGGCGCATGGCAAACCGCTTCCGGTAGAGATACCCAAGTAACGTCCTCGGACCCGGATCGGATTCGTGGCCGCCGGTTCGCGGACCCCGCCCGGAGCGCCGACACCGCCCGCGCCCCCCGAGGCGCGGTCCAGGTCGTTGGCGGGCACTCGCAAGCGGCCCTAAGTTGGAGGGCTCCCGCACCTTCGCCACCCGCCCCCCAGGAGGCTTCTCAATGGTGTCGCTCGGCGCGCTCTGGCTCCCCGTTCTTCTGTCGGCCGTGCTCGTGTTCGTGCTCAGCAGCGTCATCCACATGCTGCTCGGCTACCACAACAGCGACTACACCCGCCTTCCCAACGAGGACGCCGTCCGCACGGCCATCCGGAGCGGCACTCCCGCGGCGAAGCAGTACGTCATCCCCTATGCCGCCACCCCCAAGGAGATGGAAACGCCCGAGATGAAGCAGAAGTATGCCGAGGGGCCGGTGGGCGTCCTGAACCTCAAGCCGTCGGGCTCCTACGGGATGGGAACCAGCTTGGTGCAGTGGTTCGTGTTCGCGCTGGGCGTGGCGTTCTTCGTGGCCTACATCGCGAGCCGCGCGCTGCCCGCGGACAGCGAGTATCTCCGGGTGTTCCAGCTCGTGGGCGCGGTCGGGTTTCTGGCGTTCGCCGCGGGACAGCTGCCGGCGGCGATCTGGATGGGCAAGCCCTGGTCGGTCGCGTGGAAGGAAGTGTTCGACGGGCTGGTATACGGGCTGGCCATGGCGGGCGTCTTCGGCTGGCTGTGGCCGCGCTAGCGCGTTCCGGTTCCGGCCCGCTCCACCCGCCGCGGCTCGACGAAGAAGTCCTCGTCCACCTGGAAGTCGTC
>JBBQDU010000208.1:0-4330 GCA_038320055.1 Gemmatimonadales bacterium
CGGCGAGAAGCACCGGCAGCGGACGGCCCACCGCGAGCGCTCCGGCCAGGAGCGGAATCATGCCGACCGGGGTACCGACACGCAGAAGGCCGGTCGCGAGACCGGCCCCGTAGCACAAGGTGAACAACAACGCCGGCCGCGGTCTCACCTCGGCCGACCGGAGATCAGGGCGGCGGCCGCCGGCGCCGGCTGCACCGCGGCGAGAGCGCGATCTTCCGCAATCCTTCCATCACCGCGACGTCGATGGCGGCGCGGTTCTGGTCCTTTTCCAGGTTCACTTCCGTCAGAACGGACCCCTGGGAGCTGGAGACGTAGCGCGCCGGCAGACGGTTGAGCGCGTACACCAGGGCCTCGTCGCGGCAGGTGTCGCAGCCGCAGAAGTCGGCGAAGCGCGGTCGCAGCGACTCGTACGCCGCGTGCACGTGCTCCTCCACCAGGTTGTGAATCACAGGACCGCCAGTGTGGGCGCGACCACCGCCGCGGTGAAGGTGGACCCCGTCGTGCCGGTGAGCCGGCACGTATGATACGTGCCGGCGTCGGCCGGCGGCAGGTCGAGCAGGGTGAGGTGATTGGTCCGCGTGCGGCCGAGCATGAGATCACCGCGGCGCGCCGGGCGCTCGACCAGGACCTCGTGAATCTCACCCACGCGGGCCGCGTTCTTCCGGCGCGCGTTGGCACGGACGGCCTCGATGAGCCGCTCGAGCCGTTCCGAGGCCACGGCGTCCGGGACGTGGTGCGCGAGCCGGACCGCCGGCGTGCCCTCACGCACCGAGTACTTGAAGGTATAGGCGGCATCGAAGTCGGCATCGGTGACGAGGCTCAGCGTCTCCGCGAACTGCGTGTCGGACTCGCCGGGAAAGCCGACGATGAGATCGGTCGAGAACGTGATGCCGGGAATGGCCGCCCGGAGCTGCGCCACGACCTCGAGGTACCGCGCCCGGGTGTACCGCCGGAGCATGCGTCGGAGTATCGCATCCGATCCGCTCTGCACCGGCAGGTGCACGTGCTCGCAGACGGCGGGCGTGGCCGCCATGGCCTCGATGACGCGCGGCGTGAAATCCGTGGGGTACGGGCTGGTGAACCGTACCCGCCGGATGCCATCCACCCGGCCGACCTGCCGGAGCAGATCGGCGAAGTCGTACGTACCGTCGTGGTAGCTGTTGACCGTCTGGCCAAGGAGGGTGACCTCGGTGACGCCGTCGGCGGCCAGGCCGGCCGTCTCGCGAATGACGTCCTCCAACCGCCGGCTCCGCTCGGGGCCGCGGGTGTAGGGCACGATGCAGAAGGTGCAGCGGTAATCGCAGCCTCGCTGTACCGTCACGAACGCCGTCGGTCCGCTTTCCCGCACCGGCGGCACGTCCTCGTAGTGCTCCCAGTCCCGGAACCCGGTATCGGTTGAGCGGTGGCCCTGACCCGCCAGCCCGATCAGCTCGGGCAGATTGCGGTAGGCGTCGGGCCCAACCACCAGGTCCACTCGCGGCACCCGCTCCAGAAGCAAGGGGCCGAGGCGCTGCGCCATGCAGCCGACCACGCCGAGCACGTCCCCCGGGCGCTTGTGGCGCTGCAGCTCACCCATGCGGCCGATCACTCGCTGCTCGGCGTTGTCGCGCACCGCGCAGGTGTTGACCAGCATGACGTCGGCGTCGCCCGGCTGGTCCGCGCGGAGAAACCCCGCGCGGCCCAGGACGCCGAATATCAGCTCCGAGTCGGCCACGTTCATCTGGCAGCCGTAGGTCTCGATGTAAACCCGCTTCATGGCCCTGAAGATACCCCGCTACGGGCGGACCGTCACGCCGAGGTTCACCAGAAACGCCCGCTCCGAATACTCGCCTGCCGACCGCCAGACGCGCTCGACACCGAGGTCGATCCCCGCGCGGTCCTGCGCGAACCGAAGGCCGCTGCCGAGCGACACGCCCAGCTCGTGCGGCTGCCGGCCGGGCACCAGGCTGAACGGCAAGGTGCCGTAGCGGACGCCGACCCGCACCGGCCGGCGGGTGGGACGGCGAACATCCGGAGAGTACTCCGCGCCCAGCGAGACCTCGACGGTATTGTCGGCGCCGGTGCCGCCCTGCGCCAGGAGATCGCTGTTGGCGCCGGACCAGGTCTTCACCACAACGTCGCTCGCGAGCTCGAGCGCGGGACGGGCGTGCCACCGGAGCCCGAGGCCGAAGGTATACGGGAGGTCGACGGTAGAGACGCGCGTCGAATCGCGGTCGACGTTCACCTTCCCGTCGGATCGCACGCTGGCGGCGACGGAGAACGCCGGTCCGAAATTTCGGATCAGCCCGAGCGACAGGCCGATGCCGGCGTACGAGAGCTCCGACCGCTGCGTCACCACCTGGTAGGTGGTGTCGGCAAAGGCGCGGCGCGCCCTGAGCCGGGCGGAGCCGGTGATGACATGGAACGCTCCGCCGAAGACCCAGTCCTCTCGAACCCGGTACGCGGCGGCGAAGCGCAGATCACTGAGACCCCCGCGCGAGGCGAGGGTATCGCTCACCGGCACCAGGACGCCTCTGAGGATGACGGTGTCGGCGGTGGCGACGGTGAAGTCGCGGCTGGTGTAGTTCGAGAAGCTGACGCCCGCCACCAGGGGCATGCCGCGGACCGGCCCGGCGACCGTGATATGCGGAAACCGCGTCTCTCGCAGCGTCTCGCTGCCCGCTGGGTTCTCGACGTGGCGGAAATCCTGCAGAGTGCCGAAGCCCGCTGTCAGCAGTGTGGCCCGGCCCAGCGATGCGGGATTGAGGGCGGATTCCGGGTCCAACATCCCGAACGCACCGCCGGTCGAAAACGCGCGTGCGCTGAGCGCCCGGCCGGGCATGCCCAGACCGCGCACCCCGAACTGCGAGGACTGCGCGGCGGCCGCGGCGGGCAGCGCCACCAGCACGAGAAGGAGGATGGCTCGACGCACTTACGGGCTTTCGAAGGGGAAGGACCGCTGGTACGTGATCCTGAGGCGCGGCGCGACGAGCGTGCCGTCGGGCACGCGGGAACGGGTCGAGTAGAAGACGCCGCGCGCGAAGGTGGCGCCCTCGGGTTGGAGGCGGAGGAACACGCTCTGCGGGCGGACCCGCGAGCTCTGCCAGAGCTGCACGATCCGCGTGACGCCGATCTGAACCGTATCGGTCTGGACCGTGGCCAACGTGTCCTGGCGGATGAAGGTGAGGTCGGTCGTCAGCGGCGACTTGGCGCCGATATCGCCGACCAGGGCCAGGGTCTGGAGCACCGACGGATCCGTCGGAAGCCCGACGATCGGCCGAACGGGCGTGAGCTCGAGTGTGGCCCGCACAATGGTGGTGGAGTCGAGAAATCCGTCCGTCAGCCCGAACCGGAGGAGTGCGCGGGAGGAGGGCTCCCCTCCCACGGTCAGCAGCGTATCGTCCGGCACTACGGGGTTCTGCGTGACGAACGTGTTAAAGCTCGTCGCGCGCGTGAGCGACTGGTTTCGAACCGCCCCGGTGTCGGGGACGTCCAGCGTGACGAAGCTGGTGAACGTGGCCGCGGAGGTCGACCCGATCGATCCCACCCTGATGCCCGTCGGCGTCTCGGCGGCCATCCGGAGGCCGATGGCCAGCACGCTGTCCCCACCGGGCGGCAGCTCCACTCGCGCCACGTCCGCCCCGCGAAGCGTGGAGGTCAGCGCCCCGGCGTTGACCGAATCCGGGACGGCGATGCTGTCGATGAGGTTGGCGTCGGTAAGCAACGGGTCGATGTCGGCGAACGTCACCGAGCTGTCGACGGTGCTCGGCAGGCGGTACAGGTAGATCGTGAGGCCGTTCACCAGCGTATCGCGCGCCAGCAGCGAGAGGCTGAAGCGCACGGAGTCGACGGCATACGCCCGCAGCGTGTCGCGCACGCCGATCGAATCACCCCGCGGCGCGAAACGATAGAGGGCGCGGTCCTCGGACGCCGCGAAGCCGTTGGAAACCAGGAGCGCCGTCCCCCGGCCCCGGTCGACGTAGCCGAAGGCTCGGTCCGCGAACGCCGGGAAGCTGCTGTCGCGGTCCTGGAGCGCGGGGACGACCGTGTCGAACACCGCCGCCGTCCCGCCCGGGCAGAGCGCCGGGCAGTCGCCCGGCGAGGTGAGCCGCTCCTGACAGGCCGCGGCCACCAACGTGCACAACAGCACACCGCCGGACCAGCGCCACCCGCTCACGTGAGCTGACCCGGACCGAACGCCGCCGGCAGGAGTTCGGCGATGGTCCAGTGCACCGTGCCCGCCGGGCTCACCCCGTCCACCCGCAGATCGGGCCCGAACTCGGAGAGCACCTGCCGGCACGCGCCGCAGGGAGCCGCCGGGGGATCGGCATCGGATACGACCACCGCTCGC
>JBBQDU010000209.1:0-4313 GCA_038320055.1 Gemmatimonadales bacterium
ATCGCCTGCTGCCGCTCATGGACGCCAACTTCCTCGAGACCAACCCGTCGCCCGTCAAGGCGGGTCTCGCGGCGATGGGCCGGATCCGTGAGGTGCTGCGCCTTCCGCTCGTCCCGGTCTCCTCCGCGACACGGGACGCGCTCCGTGCCGCTCTCCCACCCGCAGGTGCCCATGTCCCCTGACGCGATGGCGTCGCTCCGCGACCGGCTGGCGCCCTTCGATGGCCCGGTGGCCCCGGAGGACGAGCCGGCGGCCCGGGTGGCCTTTCTCCAGCTCCGGGCGGCGCTCAATTCGGGCATGGCGCGCGCCGCCGAGCGCGGTCCCGACGGCGAGTGGCGGGTCAACGCCTGGGTGAAGGCCGGGATCCTGCTGGGCTTCCGGCTGGGACGCATCCAGCCGGCGGCGACCGGCGGGCCGTTCGCGTTCTACGACAAGGACACCTTCCCCGTCCGCCGCATCGCGGCCGACGACGGCGTGCGCGTCGTCCCGGGCGGCTCCTCGATCCGCGACGGCTGCTACCTCGCGCCGGGCGTGGTCTGCATGCCGCCGATGTACATCAACGTCGGGGCGTACGTCGGCGAAGGAACGATGGTGGACTCGCACGCCCTCGTCGGCTCGTGCGCGCAGATCGGTCGGCGGGTGCACCTCTCGGCGGCCGCGCAGATCGGCGGCGTGCTCGAGCCCGCGGGGGCACTGCCGGTCATCATCGAGGACGAAGTGCTGGTCGGCGGCAATTGCGGCGTGTACGAGGGGACGATCGTCCGGGAGCGCGCGGTACTGGCGCCGGGGACGCTGCTGACCGGCGGCACCGCGGTATTCGACCTGGTGCACGACCGGGTCTATCGGCGCGACGGCGACCGTCCGCTCGAGATCCCCGCCGGCGCCGTCGTGGTGCCGGGCACGCGGCCGGTGCGCGCGGGCGCGGGCCAGCGCGAGGGCATCGGGCTCTACGCGCCGGTGATCGTCAAGTATCGCGACGAGAAGACCGACACCGCCGTCCGGCTCGAGGAGCTGTTGCGCTAGCCCATGACCGCCCACACGCACTATCTCTGGTTCGAGACCAAGCGCCGGCAGGAAATCATCGACATCACCGACGAGGTCGAGCGGCAGGTGACGGCGAGCGGGGTGCAGGAGGGCTACGCGCTGGTCTCGGCGATGCACATCAGCGCGTCGGTGTTCGTCAACGACCACGAGTCCGGGTTGTGGCACGACATCCTGCACTGGCTCGAGGCGACGATCGCGCCGTGGGATCCGGCGCGCTATCGCCACAACGAGACGGGCGAGGACAACGCCGCCGCCCATCTCCGGAGCCTCACCCTGGGGCACGAGGTCATCGTGCCGGTCACCGCCGGCCGGCTGGACCTGGGCCCCTGGCAGCGGGTCTTCTACGGCGAGTGGGACGGCCAGCGCCGGAAGCGGGTCATCATCAAGGTGCTCGGCGAGACCTGAGCAGGTCCGCCGTCCGGCGGCGGAGTGCTATCGCATCCGGTCGCAGAGGGGGATGCCCGCCTCGCCGGCCATCTCGCGGTCGCCGTCGGTACGCGGGGCGTCGGCCCCGTCGAGCCGGCCAACGAAGATGACGCAGCTCCGGCCCGGCTGGGCGAAGTGCGTCGCCCGACCCTGCCATCCGCCCGATCCCACACCAATGACGTCCACGTGAACGCCGGACTCCAGCCGCAGGGCCAGCTGCTCCGCCTCCGGCGCGTACGCGCCGTTCTGCGCGCGATACCGCGCCTGCGCGGCGGCCGCACTCCGCAGGGCGGCCTTCAGGACGGAGGCCGGCGTGGCCTGCCACGCGACCGCGGCGCTCTGTGCGAGCGCGGATCCGGGGCCGAAGCCCACCAGCGCCGTGAACAGCAGGAGCAACACCCGTCGGCTACCCATGCACCCTCCGGTCATTGCGAGTGGGGGTGGCGGGCGGTCAGGCTGCGTCCGGGGTGCGGAGCTCGTCCGCGCTGACCGTCCACCTCCTGCCGCCCGCCGAGTGCATTGTGGGCACCGGCCCGCGCGCTCGCAATCCGCAGGATTCCGACAGCGTCGAATCCATTGTCGGTCGGGATGCAGGGAATGTTGAGGGGCGGGAAACGGGGGAGAGCGAAGCGATTGGAGGGCTGCAAGGAGGTGCGTCTGTGGCCGGGCAGGCGCGCCGATGGCGCGCCTGCCCGCGGCTACTCGACCGACTCCTTACGCACCCTTTTTCCGCTTGCGTCGGCGGGCCAGCGCCGCGCCGGCCGCAGCGGCGAGGGCGGCGGCGCCGACCGCGGCGGCCGCGATGCCCGCCTTCTTCCGCTTGGCGCGCCGGCCGGACACCTTGGCCACCAGCGCCTTGGTCCTGGTGCCGGCGCGCGCGGCCGCCTTCTTCGCATCCTTCACGGATCGCTTCTTCGAGACGCTGGTCGCCAGCGACTTCCCCTCGCTCCGGGCCCGCCTGGCGGCCTTCTTCACGCGCCGAACGGCTTTCTTCGCGGCTTTCCCGATCGTCGCCATTGCTACCCTCCCAGTGAGTTGACCGCGGCTCTCGCGGGGTCTTGCATCCCCGCATGATCGACGCAATAGTTGACGATGTCAACCGTCAGCCAGGGACGCATGCCCGACCCGATCGCCGCCGCTCTCCGCCTCCGAAGATTCAACCGCTTCTATACCCGGCGCCTTGGCCTGCTCGACGCGAGCCATCTCCAGAGCCCGTTCTCGCTCGGCGAGGTCCGCATCCTCTACGAGCTCGCGCATCGCGAGCAGCCCACGGCCGCCGGCATCGCCGCGGCACTCGGCATGGACGAGGGTTACCTCAGCCGCGTGCTGCGCCGGCTCCGCCAGCAGAGATTGGTCCGCGCGCGCACGGCGCCCCACGACGGCCGGGAGCGGCGGCTGGCCCTCACCGCCAAAGGACAGCGCGCGTTCGGAACGCTCGACACCCGCGCCACCAACGCCGTGGTCCGCCTGATCCAGAACCTCACGCCCCCGGAGCAGGCCCGTCTCGTCAGCGCCGTGACGACCGTCGAGGCCATGCTCGAGCGCGCGCCGGACGGCCTGCCGGGGACGGCCACCGATGCGGATGCGGCGGCCGAGGATTCGCTGGTCGGGAAGGAGGTGGAGCTCCGCGCCCCGAGGCCGGGTGACCTCGGCTGGGTGGTGCAGCGCCACGGCGAGCTCTATCACGAGGAGTACGGGTGGACGGCGGACTTCGAGCGTCTGGTGGCTCGCATCGTTGCGGAGTTCGCCGCTGGCCCGGAGGGTCCGCTCAGGCGCTGCTGGATCGCCACGGTCGGCGGGCGGCGCGCAGGGTGCATCTTCCTCATGCCGGACGAGCGGCCGGAGGTCGGCCGCCTGCGTCTCCTGCTGGTGGAGCCGTGGGCGAGGGGCCATGCTCTCGGTGCCCGGCTCGTCGAGGCGTGCCTCAACGCCGCACGCGAGGCGGGCTGTGCCCGTCTCACCCTCTGGACCAACGATGTGCTCGTGGCCGCGCGGCGCCTCTACGAGCGAACCGGCTTTCGGCTGACGCACAGCGAGCGGCACCGGAGTTTCGGCGCGGCGCTGATCGGCCAGACGTGGGAGTTGACGCTCACGGCCGGCCGCCACGAGCGTGCCTGATGCCCGTTCCGCGCTTGACAGTGTCGCGCGTTCGCTCTAGCATAGCCCACTCACCATATCACAGATGAACCGGCTGCCGGCCCTCACCGAGCCGGGAGGTCGCCTGAGGCAGATCGGCTGGACCACGTTCCTCCCGCTCGCGTCGCTTGTGCCGCTGGCCCTCGGCTGCGGAAGCGCCGAGCCGTCCACCGCGCCGTCGGCGGCCCCGCTGCCGCCGCCGCCCGTCGCGGCGGCCGTCACGGCGACTGGCGCATTCCAGTGGGGCACCGCCACCCCCGAGAGCCAGGGCATGTGCGGCAGTGTCAAGCAGCTCGGCTGCACCAAGACCCTCCAGCAGATCTGGAACTCCATCAACAAGTCCATTCACAACACCAAGCGCTTCGTCGTCATCCGGAACGACAAGGTGATCTACACGCGCGGGGTCGCCAACCCGTACCACGCGTACTCCTCGTCGAAGGGCCTGCTGGGCGCGCCCACGCTCGTGTACGCGATGAGCCGGTGCGGCGTAGGGCTCGCGGATCCCGCGTCGGCCTGGCTGGGACAGGGCGACGGCGCGCGCTGGGGCGCCGACTTCCCCTGGGCGGGCATCACCGTCGAGCATCTCGCCAGCCATACCAGCGGCGTCTGCGACTACGAGAACTCGAGCGCGGTCTGCCGGGACGAGAACGCGGGGTGGCAATCGGCCTACGACAAGGCCCGGTCCGGCGGCTCGACCTCGGTGTATC
>JBBQDU010000210.1:0-4283 GCA_038320055.1 Gemmatimonadales bacterium
GGTCGTTCTTCACCAGCGCCCGCACCCCGCGCACGTACTCCGCCCCGGCCGACCGCCCGTACTGGCATTCGGTGAACAGCGACTCCGCGTAATTGGCGAAGCTCTCGTGCACCCACATGTCGGCCCGGTCCGCGGTGGTGACGCTGTTGCCCCACCACTCGTGGGCGCTCTCGTGGATCACGATGAAGTCCCAGGTCAGGCCCCAGCCCGTGCCCGAGAGATCGTAACCCTTGTAGCCGTTCCGGAAGCCGTTGCCATAGGCCACGGCGCTCTGATGCTCCATGCCGAGGTGCGGCGCCTCGACCAACCGGTACCCGTCGCGATACCAGGGATAGGGACCGAACCAGCCCTCGAAGCACCGAAGCATCGGCTTCACCTGGGCCCACTGCCGGCGAGCGTCGTCCACGTGCGGCGCAAGCGGCCGGAAATCGAGCGTGAGGTGCCCACCCTCGCCCTCGTAGCCGTCGGTCCACTCCGCATAGTTGCCGATGTAGGGCGCGACATCGTAAGTGTTGATCGGGCTGGTGACGAACCACTCCCAGGTGCTCCAGCCGTCGGACCCGCGCTCGATACCGCGGAGGCGCCCGTTGCCGATCCCCTGGAGTGAATCGGGGACCGTCAGGGCGACGCGCTGACTGTCGGGCTCGTCGGCCTGCGTGTCCTTGACGGGCCACCAGACGCTGGCCCCCAGCCCCTGGCAGGCGACCGAGATCCACGGAGCGCCGCCGGGATCGCGCGCCCAGATGAGTCCGCCGTCCCAGGGCGGCTTCTCGGCCACCCGCGGCCGGCCGTGGTAGAACACGGTGGCCGTGCGCGTGGCACCCCGCGGCTGCTTGCCGGCCATGCGGACGAGCACGGCATCGCCGTCGCGCCGATAGGTGAGCCTCCGGCCGTCCTGCACCACGCTGTCGACCTCGAGCGGCTGCTGCAGATCGATCTGCATGGCGCGCGACGGGCCCGTCACGCGATAGGTGATGCCGTTCCAGCCGCGAACGGTGCTGTCGGCGGGATCGAGCTTGACGTGCAGGTCGTAGAACGTCACGTCCCACCAGGCGCGCTCGGGCGTGATGCTGCCCCGGAGGGTGTCGGCGTGGGTGAAGGACGGCTGCTGGGCGGACGAAACGACCGGAGCGAGCGCGGTCAGCGACAGGACCAGCGGGGCCAGGAGGCGGCAGCGTCGCATGTGCTCTCGGGGTGAGGCCGACTCTCGAACGGGACGACGTGGGCGTGGCCCGTATCCTAACCCTGGCCCGTCGATGGCCGAAAGCGCACAACGGCCCGGCGTCCGAGTGGCGGCCGGTACACCGCCGGGCCATATTCGGAGAAACCCACCGCGACATCTCGCCCCGTTCCGCCAAGGGGAGACCCACATGACCGCACATCGCCAGGTCGAGTTCACGGGGCTTCGGTTCCCGAACCCCTTCCTCCTCTCCTCGGCCCCGCCGACCGAGTCGGAAAACAACATCCTGCGCGCCTTCGAGGCAGGCTGGGGCGGCGTCGTGACGAAGACGATCGGCCTGCACCCCGTGGTCAACGTCGTCGGCGCCAAGGCGAAGTTCCTCCGGACTTCGCCGGAGGACGCCCGGGTCTCCATGAAGAAGCGCGCCGGCGCGGCGCTCCACTCCTCGTGGAACTGGGAGCTCATCTCCGACAAGCCCATCGACTGGTGGCTGCCTCGCCTGGTCCGGATCAAGGCCGCGTTTCCGGACCGCATGCTCATCGCGTCGATCATGGCCGGCTCGGGCAGCGACAAGGAGCTGCACAACTGGCAGCGGCTGGCCGGCGCGTGTCAGGATGCGGGCGCCGATGGCCTCGAGCTCAACTTCTCGTGTCCCCACATGGACCGGAAGGACATGGGCTCGAACATCGGCAAGGACGAGGGACTCTGCTCGGTGGTGACCGAGGCGGTGAAGGAGGTGGCTCGGGTGCCCGTCTGGTGCAAGCTCACGCCCGCCACCGCCGACATCGTCCTGGAGGCAGGCGCCTGTTTCCGCGGCGGCGCCGACGCGATCGTTTCCTCCAACACCTTCCCCTCCCTGCCCCTGATCGACCCCGACACGCTCGAGTTCGAGATCAACGTGGACGGCCTCGTCTCGAGCGGGGGGCTCGGCGGGCCGGCGATCCTGCCGCTGTCGCTGGCCAAGATGGCGCAGCTCACGCAGGCCTTCCCCGACCGGGGCTTCTCCGGCATCGGCGGCGTGTCGGACTTCACCCAGGCGCTGTCCTATATCCTCCTCGGCTGCGGCACGGTCCAGGTGTGCACCGCCGCGATGCTCGACCAGGCGGTGGGCCCGGGTGTCATCCGGCGATTGCTGGCGGGCCTCGACGAGTTCCTGGCGCGGAACGCCGAGCGTGGGTGGACCGGCATCGAGGACTTCCGCGGGCTTCGGCGGGAGCGGGTGGTACTGCAGTCGGCGATCCGCCGGCCCGACACCGCCGACTATCACGCCGGCCACGAGCCGGTCGAGGGCTACGCGGTGGAGGGGTCCGATGCGGCTCGATAGCATCGTCAAGGGTGGCCTCATCGTCACCCCGGCCGGCAGCTTCACGGGCGACGTCGGTATCGCCGGCGAGCGGATCGCGGCGCTGGGCGCCGATCTGGAGGCCGCGCCGGGAACGCGGATCATCGATGCCGCCGGCCATCTCGTGCTTCCCGGGATGCTCGATGTGCATGTCCATCTCGAGCTGCCCTTCTGCGGCACGGTCTCGGCGGACGACTACCGGACCGGCACGCGGGCGGCCGCGCGGGGCGGCGTCACGACGGTCATCGACTTCGCCATTCCCTACGCCGGCGATTCCCTGGGCCAGGCCGCCGACAACTGGCTCCGAAAGGCAGAGGGGAAGGCGCTGGTGGACTACACGTTCCACATCTGCATCACGCGGTGGCAGGAACACCGCGACCAGATCGCGGGGATGGTCGAGCGCGGGTTCAGCACCTTCAAGGAGTTCATGATCTACGAGTCGGAGGGGTGGCAGTCGGACGACCGGGCCCTGTTCGGCACGCTCGAGGCGATGCGGGAGCATGGGACGATGCTCCTGGTGCACGCGGAATCGGCGCGGGTGCTCGACGAGCTGATCGCGCGGCACCACACGCCCGAGCAGATGAGCCGCTACGGCGCCCGCCTGCACCCCATGACCCGCCCCAACTTCGTCGAGGCGGAAGCCATCCAGCGCGCCGTCCAGTGGTGCGAGGTTACGGGCGGCCAGCTCTACATCGTGCACATGTCCACCGCCGAAGGCGCCGACATCGTCGCGGCGGCGCAGGCGCGCGGCGTGCCGGTGCTCGCGGAGACCTGCGCGCAGTATCTGGTGCTCGACGACTCGGTGTTCGAGGGGAAGGACGGCCATCTGTTCGCCTGTTGCCCGCAGGTCAAGAAGCCGAAGGACGTGGAGCGGCTCTGGCAGGGGCTCCGGCGCGGCGAGGTCTCGGTGGTCTCGACCGACACCTGTACGTTCAGCCGCGAGCAGAAGGCGATGTGGAACGGCGACTGGACCAAGATTCCGATGGGCCTGCCCGGGCTCGAGACGTTGCTGCCGATCGCCTACACGCACGGGGTGCGGGCGGGCCGGATCACGCTCGAGGAGTTGTGCCTCAAGCTCAGCACGAACCCGGCGCGCATCATGGGCCTGGCCCCGCGGAAGGGTGCCATCCAGGTCGGGGCCGACGCCGATCTGGCGATCATCCACCCGACGCGCACCCACACGGTCGATCCGTCCGCGATGGAGACCAATGCCGACTGGTCGCCCTACGAGGGCTGGGAGCTGGCGGGCTTCGCGCGGACGACGCTGTCGCGGGGCGAGACGATCGTGGACGACTACCGGGTGGTCGGCCGGGAGGGCCGCGGGCAGTGGCTGCCGCGGCGGACGGCGGGGCTGGCTGGCGCACGGGCGGCGATCGGAGATGCGGGAGTCGCATGACGAGCGAGCGCCCGTCATCCCGAGCGCAGCGAGGGACCTCCTTACCCGGAGTTCGAACCCGGGATGATAAGGTCCCTCGCTGCGCTCGGGATGACGGGGGGCGGGATGACGGGGGGCGGATGCCGGGCCTCTCCCATCCGACGGCCTCGGCCACGAGCCACCGGTGACGTCGAGCGCCGACACCCACGTCTTCCCTACAGCCGCGGACGCGCGGGACATCGAAACGAGCCCACTCTGGAATCCCGATCTCGCGCCCACCCCACCCGAGCGGCGCACCTGGTCCACCTACAACATCGCGGCACTCTGGATCGGGATGAGCGTCGTGATCACGACCTATACCCTGGCGTCCGGCCTGATGGCACAGG
>JBBQDU010000211.1:0-4230 GCA_038320055.1 Gemmatimonadales bacterium
CGGACGTCCGCTCCCTCGGCCTTGGCGTCGAGCAGGGTGCCCGCCGAGCCGGGCACCCGCAGCATGTCGCCGAAGCACGTGAAGATCACTTCCGGGTTACGGGCGACGGCGATCGCGTCGTCCACCCGACCCATGGGAATCACGCAGACCGGACAGCCCGGTCCGTGCACCAGTTCGACATGGGCCGGCAGGAGGTCGTCCACGCCGTACTTGTAGATGGTATGGGTGTGGCCGCCGCACACCTCCATCACCTTGTAGTGCCGCCCCGGCTCCACGGTGGCCAGAATCTGCGCGGCGACTGCCCGGCCGAGCTCCGCATCACGATACTCGTCCACGAACTTCATGCGCGCACCTCCGCGCGGGCGAGTCGGACCAACGCGACCCGGGCGTGCACGAGGATCACGTCGCCGGCGCCGGGGCTGTCGATGAGGTCCACCTGCACCTCCTCGAACCGTCCCGTCTCGTCCACGCACAACGCCAGACCGTCGGCCGCCAGACCCACGATGCGAAGCACGAGCCCCTGATCGGAGCAGGTGATGCAGGACCCGTCGTCCACGCAGGCGGGCACGCCGTCGACTCCGGTCACTCGATGACACTCGCTCGGAGCTCCGACAGCTCCGCCTCGTACTCCGCCCCCATGTGCTCCAGCAGGCGGAGTGTCGCTTGCGCCTCCGCCTCGTCCACCTTGGAGAGCGCGAACCCGACGTGAATCAGCACCCAGTCTCCCGGGACGACTCCCGGCCCCTCGCCGTCCAGCAGCCCGATGTTCACGTTCCGCTGAACACCTGCCACGTTGACGCGGGCCAGCCGGTTCACCTCGTCGACCACTTCGACCACCTGTCCGGGAATGGCAAGACACATCAGCGAGATCCCTCGGCACGGACGCGAAAGACACGGCAGGGAACCAACCGGGAACGGCAGGCAGCGTGTAGCGAAGAACCGGGGAACGACACAGCGACCGGGGAGCGCAGAGAGGAATCTGTGCCGGGAAGCACTTTGGAATGCGGGACCCAGCCGACGGATCCGCGGCCCAGATGAAGCGTAGCCATCAGTTGCTCCAATCCCAGCAGAACGGCGCTCGGGCGGGCGTCGATGGACCTGCACGTACCTACAGCTTACGTAAGATCTGCTCGATTCTTTTCTATACTCCGCCTTCCCGTCGGATATGTCAAGGCTTTACAACGCTCCACGAACTCACTCGATAACGCGCAGTTCCACCAGACTCCACCCCGATCGCGCCAACCGATAGCCCAGCAGCAAACTCTGGGTACGCACATCCTGAGTCCCGGCCACCTGGTAGCGGCGCTCCAGCTCGACATAGCCGCGGCCCGGCTCGACCTCTCGGGCGGCGCGCACCACGGTTGCCACCTCCTGCGCCGGCGCCAGGAAATCCACCAACAGTGCCGCGGCCTGCTCGGGCCCCAGCGCCGCCGACGGGTCGGCGCCCGGGAGCTGGACCTGCAGCCTAGGGCTCTCGGCGACGAGCCTTGCGGCGTCGTGCGCGAACCACGCGCTCCGCGCCTGCCTGGCCGCGTGGGTGAGCCCGGGCTGCGGATTCTGCGCCCGCGCAGCCGTCGCGAGCGACAGCCAGCCAACGAGTGCGATCAGGACCCGATACACTGCCCCTCCTCCAGAAAACCACGGAACGCCGCGGCCGGATCCGCCGCGTGCAGGATCGGCCGGCCGACGACGAGGTGGGTGGCGCCGGCGGCGACCGCGACGCCGGCGCCGGCCACGCGCATTTGATCGCCGCGGGCATCGCCCGGTCCGCGGATGCCCGGCACCACGATCCACCCCTCGGGCCCGATCCGCCGGCGGACCGACGTCACCTCCTCGGGCGAGCAGACGACCCCGGCCAGGCCGGCCCGAATCGCTTCCCCGCTCTGCCGCGCCACCTCGTCCGACAGCTCCACCTCCGAGCGCCCCACGGCCCGTGCGTAGGACGCCGGGTCATGCGACGTGAGCACGGTGACGCCGACCAGGCCGAGCTTCCCCCCGGCCGCGGCGGCCGCCGCCTCCATCATCGCGGCGCCGCCGAGCGCGTGCACCGTGGCGATCGAAACGCCGAGCCCCCGCGCCGCCGTGACCGCCTCCGCGACGGTGTTCGGGATGTCGTGCCACTTGAGATCGAGGAAGACCCGGAGTCCGCGCTCGGTGAGCACCCGAACGAGATCCGGACCTTCACGCGTCATGAGGATCGAGCCGACCTTGACCCACCGGGCTTCCGGCAGGCGGTCGAGCAGGCGCAACGCCTCCGACCCGCTCGCCAGATCCAGCGCCACGATCACCTCAGCCATCCCCACGCTCCAGGTCTCGGATGATGCGCTCGGGGAGCCGCGGATCGGCGAGCGCGGCCGTCCCGATGCCTACCAGCGCCGCCCCGACGCGGAGGTACTGGCGGACATCGTCCGCGGAGCGGACACCACCGACCCCGATCACGGGCATGCCGTCGGTGCGCTCGATCACTCGCGCGGCCGCGAGGACCCCCACGGGGAGCAGCACGGGACCACTCACCCCGCCGTTCCCGTTGCCCAGCCGGTGGGCTGCCCCCCTCTCTGCAAAGAGGAGGCCGGGAATGGTGTTGACCACCGAGATGGCGTCGGCCCCGGCGTCGCGTGCTACCAGCGCCATGCCCGCGATGTCCGGCAGCACGGGCGAGAGCTTGGCGGACACGGGAAGCCGGGTGCGGGTCCGGCAGGCGGCGACGATGCGCCGGACGCACTCGGGATCGGTCCCGAACTCGATGCCGCCCGCGTCGGTGTTGGGGCAGGACAAATTGAGCTCGAAGCCGGCCACGCCGGGAACGCCCTCCAGGCCCGCGACCACCTCGGCGTACTCCTCGACGGTGAAGCCCACCACGTTCACCAGCACCCGCGCACGCGTCACGTTGGCGGCCAGCCACGGGAGCACCTCGGCGCGCACGCGATCGAGGCCCGGGTTCGCGAGCCCCACCGAGTTGAGCATGCCGCCCCGGAACTCCGCCACGCGGGGGGCGCGATTGCCGGCGCGCGGCGCGCGCGAGACGGCCTTGGTGACGAGTCCCCCGAGCCGGTCGAGGTCCATGACGCCCGCGAGCTCCCGGCCGAAGCCGGCGGTGCCCGCGGCGAGAAGCAATGGATTCTGGAAGCGGCAGCCGAAGACGGTGCGCGAAAGGTCGGCGCCGGGGACGCTCACGGCTCCAGGCCGCGCCGGGGGGGAGGCCGATCGCCGTCGCCGGGCCGGCGCGGGTCTGGCTGGTTCGGATCGATCCCCCGCCCCCCGCTCGACGCGCCTCCGCGCGGGAGCAGCGGCCGGCCGACCGCGAACGCCTGCAGCGAGTCCTCGAGGTGCCGAAACTCCGGAGCTTCCTCGCCCCGCAGCACCGCGAGATAGGGGCTGTCGGCATAGAGGCTGTCCAGTCGAGCGCGCGCCTCCCCGAGGTCGGACGGGTCGAGCCGATCGGCGGCGAGAATCGCCTTGGGGGCGTAGGGGGAGGACGGCCAGTCGTCGGCCAACTGCCGGAAGAGGGCGGCGGCCAGCACGGGCGCTCGGAGGCCGTCGCGCGCATCCTCGGCGCCGAGAAACAGGCGCAAATCGCCGAGCGGCACGCCGGCCGCGGCCGAATCGGACAGCCGCCGGAGGCGGGCGACGGTCGCTCCGAGCAGGCCGGCCTCGGCCGCGGCGCCGCTGCCCCGAGCCGCCAGCGCCGTCAGCGAGTCGGCAAACGGAGCCAGATCGGCGAGCGTGCGCGCCTTCCGGAGAGACAGCCGCAGCAGGTCGAGCCGGGCACGCTCCCCACTCTCCGTCCGTCCCTTCACCCCCGCCGCCGCCTCAAATCGTGCCGCCGACCGCGCCGTATCCACTGCCGCGAGGCGGACACCGTCGTCGTAAAGCCGCGTGGCCCGCACTTCCGCCGGGACGAGGCGTGGATCGTTCTCCAGGCGTCCAACCAGGTCCGACGCCATGCGGGGATCCCGCCGTCCAAGCGTGGCGGTCACGCTGTCCCAGGCCAGGGTGGTGTCCTTCGCGGCGAGGAGCGAGTCGGCGAGCGCGAGTGCTTCCTCGCCCCGGCCGGTGGCCGCCAGCGAGAGCAGCAGATCGTTCCGCGCGCGCGCGTCCGGCGTCTCGCGGATGACGGCCAGCGCTTCCTCGTACCGGCCCGACATCCGGAGCGCTCGGGCGTGGTAGAACCGGGCCTCGCGCCTGCGCGCCGGGTCTCGGCTGTCGATCACGCGGACGAACGCGAGATCG
>JBBQDU010000212.1:0-4211 GCA_038320055.1 Gemmatimonadales bacterium
GCGCGTGAGAAGGAGGGCATGCCGCTGCGTGAGGCACTCATCGAGGCTGGTGCGATACGTCTGCGCCCCATCCTGATGACGACGTTCGCCCTCATCGCCGGCATGATCCCCGTCGCCCTCGGCCGCGGCGAGGGGGCGCAGTTCCGCCAGCCGCTCGGCGTGGCCGTCATCGGCGGAACGATCACCTCGACCCTGCTTACGCTGCTCGTGATCCCCACGGTGTACGAGATTCTCGACGAGATCCGGCACTGGCTCATCGCCCGGTTCCGCCGGGTGGTGCCGGCGGCGCACGCCGATACCGTCCCGCGGCCGGCGGCGGTGGGGGCGGAGTAGGCTGGTCGGACTGACCGTCCGCCCCCGTTCCCGTTGCCGTCACCCGCCCGTCCCGACTAGCTTCCCGTCCGCGCCGCCACACCCGTGGGCGCGTTCCCATCACACTCTCGTTTCAGGGTTTATGCCGTTCGAGACCGCAGTACTTCCCACCGCCCCGGCCGGTTACGAGACGTCCCTGCTCGCCGTGGCCGTGACGAAGGGTCCGCTGCCGCCGTCGCTCGCGCCGCTGGACCAGGCCACCGGCGGCGCGCTCGGACGCCTGTTCGCCGCCGGAGATTTCAGCGGCAAGAAGGACGAGACCGCGCTGGTGTATCCGCCAGGGCCGGCGGCGCGCGTGCTGCTGCTCGGGATGGGGAAGGCCGACGAGACGTCGCGCACCGGGCTCCGGAGCACCGCCTCCGTGGCGGCGAAACGGGCCCGTGCGCTGGGGGTGGCGCGCGCGGCGTTCCATGTGGCCGCCGAGGCGCTGGGCGGCCTCACTGCCGGCGACGCGGGGCAGGCCATCGCCGAGGGGCTCGCGCAGGGCGTCTGGCAGTACAATGAGATGAAGCGCCCCCCCGAGGAGCAGAAGCCCGCCCTCGAGCGGATCGATGTGCTCGCGCCCGGCGCCGCCGAGGCGTTCACGGCAGGCCACCGGGTGGGCGCCGCCATCGGGGCGGGCCAGACCGTCGCGCGCGGAATCCAGGTGCTGCCGGGCAACGTCTGCACGCCGAGCTACGTGGCGCGCACCGCGGAAGAGCTCGGGGCCCGGCATGGGATCGCCGTCACGGTGCTCGACAAGGCGGCCATCGTGCGCGAGGGGATGGGAGCCCTCATGGCCGTCGCGCAGGGCAGCGCCGAGGAGCCGCGGTTCATCGCCCTCGAATACAAGGGGGCGGACGGGCCGCCGATCGTGCTGATCGGCAAGGGCGTGACGTTCGATACCGGCGGCATCTCGATCAAGCCGGCCCAGAACATGGAAGACATGAAGTACGACATGTCGGGCGCAGCCGCGGTCCTCGGCACCTTCGAGATGCTCGGCCGGCTCAAGCCCGCGGTCCATGTCGTGGGTCTCATCCCCAGCACGGAGAACATGCCGTCGGGCACCGCGGTCAAGCCGGGCGACGTCATCACGAGTCTGTCGGGCAAGACGATCGAGGTGATCAACACCGACGCGGAAGGCCGATTGATCCTGTGCGACGCCCTGACGTACGCGCAGCGCTACCAGCCGGCGTGCGCCCTGGACATCGCCACGCTCACGGGCGCGGTCGTCGTGGCGCTGGGTCACCTGGCCACGGGCGTCATGGGCACCGACGACGCGCTCATCGAGGACGTGCGCGCCGCCGGGGAGCGCGCGGGCGAGCGCGTGTGGCCCCTGCCGCTCTGGGACGAGTACCGGGACCTCATGAAGTCGGACATCGCGGACGTGAAGAACGCCGGCGGGCGGCCGGCGGGCAGCATCTCGGCGGGATGGTTCCTGCGGGAGTTCGTGGACGGGTTCCCCTGGGCCCATCTGGACATCGCCGGGACGGCGTACACGGATCGGGAGGACGCGGCCCGGGTCAAGGGACCGACCGGCGTCGGCGTCCGGTTGTTCAGCGAGTTCGTGCTGAGCCGGCAGGGCTCGGGGGCCCGCTGAGCCGGTCCGCGCTGCGGGGCCTGCTGCTCCTCGTGGCGACGTGTCTGGTGCCGGGCGCCGCCCGCGCCCAGATCTACGACGACACGCTCGCCACCGATTCGCTGGCCGCGGACACGGTGGACTACACCGCGCGCTACCTCCGTGCGCAGGAGCAGCAGGAGGTGCGCGTGCCGGTCCTGGCGCAGCTCGCGGCGCCGGGTCCCCGTCCCGCCCTCACGCGCGTCGTCTTCACCCGCGATTCCATCGAGTGGCTGAGCGGCGGGACCCTGGGCGATCTCCTGGCCCAGGTGCCCGGCGTGTTCCTGTGGCGCGGCGGCTTCACCGGCCGACCGGAGCCCGTGAACTTCCAGGGGCGCGGAGCCACCTCGACCGAGTATGTGCTCGACGGCGTTCCCTACGTCGCGGCCGGCGTGGACAGCATCGCGGTCGACCCGGCACTCCTGTCCACCAGTTTCCTCGATCGCGTCGAGGTCGAGCGCTGGCCCGGCTTGCTCCGGGTGCACCTCTTCACCCGGCGGCAGGACCGGCTCGCGCCGCGATCGCGGATCGCCGTCGCGCGCGGCGACCGCGACTTCGCACGCTACGAGGGCGATCTCGAGCGTCGGTTTCCCTCCGGACTCGGCTTCGGCCTCGCCGCCGACTACTTGAGCTCTCCCACCGCGAGCGGTACCGCCAGCGATTACTCGAACACCCAGGTGTGGGCGCAGGGGGGCTACATCCCCTCGCCGACGCTCGGATTGCAATACCAACTCATCCGTTCGCGACCGAAGCGACAGGCCTTCACCATCGCCGACGTGACCGCGAGCGACACCATCGGGCTCGGCTTCAGCGCCACGCGCACCGACGCGCAGCTCCGCCTGTCGCTTCGCTCGCGGGCCGACGGCACCGGGCCGGGTGTCGACCTGATCTATGCGCGATCGGCCTGGGACGGCGCGGGCCTCGACCAGCAGAACAACCAGATCGGCGGTTACGCCACGCTGGTCCGCACACCCACGTTCACCGTGGGTGCCTCCGGCTTCCATCGTACGCGATGGACGCCGCTCGATCTTCGTGCAACGGCCGGCTGGAGCCCCGTGGCCCCGTTCACCGCGAGCGTAGAGGCCATCCTGCAGCATCACTTCGGCGGGCGGAGCAGCCGGACGGTCTCGCTCAGTGCCGGCATCCAGCCCGCGCGGGGCGTCGCGCTGACCGGGACGGCGCGCCTCGGCGACCTGGTGGCCGCCCCGTCGGTCGCCACGGATACCGCGCAGCAGCTTCGCGATTTCGAGGTGCAGCTCGGCTGGGAACGCGAGCGCCTCGGCGTCCAGGTGGGCTACGGACGCACCGCGGCATTCAGTCCGTTCGGGTACGCGGAATTCGTGCGGATCCCGACGCTGGCGCCTTCGCCGGATGTGGAGTGGCTGACGGTGAGCGGGCGTATCGCGCCGCTTCGGTGGCTCACGCTGCAAAGCTGGTACAGCGACCCTCGCAAGGGCACGCCGGACGGCATTCCCCCCACACACTCGCTCACCACGGCGACCATCCGCTCCAGGTTCCTGCGCAAGTTTCCCAGCGGGATCTTCGATCTCAAGCTGCAGTTCAGCATGGAGGCGTGGGGGCAGGGCACCATCGGTCGCGACGCGTTCGGGGCGCCGGTCACCCTGCGCGGGGCCACCTTCTTCAAGAGCCTGGTCGCGTTTCAGCTGCAGAGCTTTACCGTCTACTGGGATCGGGGCAACCTGACGGCCACGCGCCTGCCGTACGTGCCCGGCTTCAGGATCCCATCGTTCGGGAGCAACTTCGGGGTGAGGTGGGAGTTCCTAAACTAGTTGAGGCGATCATCGTAAGCCCATGAAGTAACACCATATTGTGCTACGCATCTGTGTCTGATTCCAGCGGTCGCCGCCGGCGCCGCCGTCCCCGCCTCGATCCGCATCTACCAGCGCCCCCCATCCCAGAGTAAATTGCACGGCTTTCCCGGCACCACGGAGGCTCGTTGCCCAACAGCATGACGGGGTTCGGCACGGCAGAGGGCCCCGTGGCCGGCGGCCGGCTCCGCGTCGAAATCCGGACGGTCAATCACCGCTACTTCAATCTCGCCCCCAAGCTGCCCTCGGATCTGGGCGGCCTCGAGGGCGATCTCCGCGAACGGCTCCGGCGCGATTTCGACCGTGGGCACCTCGCGGTCCAGGTGCGGTGGACCGAGTATCCCGAGCGCGAGAGCGGTCCCGCGGTCGATCTCGACCGGGCCCGGCTGGTGACCGCGCGGCTCCGGGAGCTC
>JBBQDU010000213.1:0-4177 GCA_038320055.1 Gemmatimonadales bacterium
GGCGCCCGCGAATCCGCCCGCGAAAACGCGCCTCTCGTCCCCCACTACGGCCGCCGCATGCATCGCCAGCTCGCGCGCCGCGGCCTCACTCTCCACAAGACCATAGACCGCCGGGCCCCAGGAGCTCTGTCCGACACCTGCCGCCCCCCACTCCGCCATCCGCCGCACCAACCGCTCGGACGGGCCGGGTGCGAAGATTCCCCCTTGCTGCTCGGCGAACCAGCCGCCGGTGATTCGCTGTACTTCCGTCAGGGCGGCGCCGAAGCTCGTGAGGTCCGCCTCGACGAGCGCGGGAAGCAACTGCATCAGCACCAGATGAGCGACCCGCTCGACGTCCCGCTCGGGCGGTGGGGAGAGCCGTTCGAAGGCTGTCGCTTCGGCGTCCCCGCTGAGCCCGGGTGCAGCATCAGGCACCGCGACCACGCAGCGCCAGCCATCGGGCAGGGGCAAACGCGCTAGAAGCGGTGCCAAGGCGTCCGATCCCGGTCGCCGGCCACCTTCCACGATGAACCCGCCGAGGGCGAATGTCCAGGTCCCGATTGCAGATCGGCGACCTCGATCGACGGCGCGGGCCAGAGCCACGGGGTCGGACGGCAGGGCCCGTAGCTCCGCCAGGGCCCGCGCAACCGCGAGCCCCAGCTGAGTTCCGGAGCCCAAACCGCAGTGGGCAGGGATTTGACGGTGCACCATGAAACGCGCTCCCCCACCAATTCCGTGATGCGCCAAGAAGCGGTGGGCGAACGCTAGAACGCGATCGGCATCAGGACCGTGGGCGCTCACATCAGGAGCATCGGTCGCCTCGAGCAGCAGCGATGGCTGGGGAACGGCCGCGCCCAACCCACCGAACCGCCGGCCAAGCGCGCCGCGAAGATCCAGCACGCCGAAATGGAGCCGAGCGCCGACTTCGACGAAGACGCTGCCGCCCGGATCAGCGCGAGCGGACATACTCGGTCAGCATCGCGAACGCTTCCCGCTCGCGGGGGCCGGCAGTCTTGTCGACGATCACCTGGAGGCGGCCGTACTCCGCGCGGATCTCTTCGGCGGGGAGAAGATGGGTGCGGGTGGCGAGGATCGCCGCCTCGAGGACCGCGTGACGAGCCCGGTTGAAGCCGAAGAATTCGCGGCGGATCCCCTGGTGGACGACCCGCGCTTCGATGCGCGAGCGGGGCGGCGTGTCGTCGATCGCCACCACCTCGACCTCCCGCCACGAGGTGGCCGCCTCCAGCACCGCGCCCCGCACCACGGTGGCCGGGGTCCACGGAAACCGGGGGCTGGCGATCGCGCCCTCCGCAAACAGCATGACGTCGTCGGTGAGGTTCACCACGGCCACGCCGCTCTCGCGCACGTTGCGGAACGTGGTCGTCTCCAGAAACGGCTTGAGGACGATCGTCGCGTCCCCCCACTCGACGCCCATGGGTGCGAAGTTGATCGTGCCGTCCGCCGCCATCGACGTCAGGATCGATTCGATGATCACCGAACGAGGTCCACCGACGGCGGATCGGACGCGAGCGTGCTCGCCATGGGTCCGGACGGCACCAGCGCGCCGTCGGCGGCGACCGGCAGCGCGCGCGGCGCGGCCGGCAACCCGTGGAGGAAGTGGTCGATCAATTGATAGCCGTGCTCGGTCAGCACCGATTCGGGGTGAAACTGCACGCCGTGGACCGGGTGGCGCCGGTGCCGGACGGCCATGATCTCCCCGTCCTCCGAGCTCGCCAGGACCTCGAGCTCGGGCGGCACCGACGCCGGTGCGATGACGAGCGAATGGTAGCGGGTGGCGCGGAAGGGCGAGGGAAGACCGCGGAAGATGCCGGCGTCGCGGTGGTGGATCAGCGACGTCTTGCCGTGCATCGGCTGTCCGGCGCGCACGATCTCGCCGCCGTAGGCCACTCCGATGCACTGATGTCCCAGGCACACGCCGAGGATGGGGATCCGGTCCCCCAGACGCCGCACGACGTCGGTCGAGATGCCGGCTTCGGCCGGCGAGCACGGGCCGGGCGAGATGATGATGTGTGACGGCGCCATGGCCGCGACCTGGTCGACGGAGAGCGCGTCGTGCCGATGGACCGCCGGCGTCCCCCCTAGCTCGCGGACATAGCGCGCCAGGTTGTACACGAACGAGTCGTAGTTGTCGAGCAGGAGTATCATGGCCCCGCCAGCGCCCCGATCAGCGCGCGCGCCTTGTCCAGGGTTTCCCGGTATTCGAGCTCCGGGTCGGAGTCCGCCACGATGCCCCCGCCCGCCTGGAAGTATACCCGTCCCCGGAGGGCCAGATAGGTGCGGATGACGATGCTCGTATCCATGGCGCCGGTGGTGGAGAGGTACCCCACCGAGCCACAGTAGACGCCGCGCCGGGACGGCTCGAGCTCGGCGATGATCTCCATGGCCCGGACCTTGGGCGCCCCGGTGATCGAGCCGCCGGGGAATGCCGCGCGCAGGAGGGCGATCGCGTCGGCCGCGGGATCAAGCTCGCCCACGACGGTCGAGACCAGATGATGCACCGTCGGATGCTGTTCGAGCGCGAACAGCTCCGGCACCCGCACCGTCCCGGGCCGGCACACCCGCGACAGGTCGTTCCGGAGCAGGTCCACGATCATCACGTTCTCGGCCCGGTCCTTGTCGCTCTCCGCGAGGGCGCGGCCCAGCGCGGCGTCGTGCATCGGGCCGAGCCCCCGGGGCCGCGTGCCCTTGATCGGCCGGGTCTCGACGTGCCGGCCGTTCTGGTCGAGCCGGAGGAAGCGCTCCGGCGACGCGCTCAGAACGCACAGCTCGCCGAAGTCGCCATAGGCCGCAAAGGCGGCCGGGTTGCCGCGCCGGAGCCGGACGTACAGGTCGAACGGGGGCTCGGTGAGCGGCGCCTGGAATCGCTGCGAGAGGTTGGCCTGGAAAATGTCGCCCGCCACTATGTAGTCGCGAACGCGCGTGACGGCATCCAGGTAGCCCCGATGCGTGAAGGTGGAGCGGAGGCCGACCGGCACGGCGCCCTCGACGCCGAGCACGGGGTAGGACGGTGCCTCGGCGACCGGCGATGGCGCGCGAGGGTGCGCGGCTGCGCGCGGTGCCGGTCGAGCCGGCCCTCGGAGGCGCTCCCGAACCATGGCCAGGCGCTCGGCGGCGCGGACGGCCCGCGCCCCGCCGGTCTCGGGCTGGCCGGTCGAGACGATCCACGCCGTCCCCAGGCGGTGGTCCCAGGCGATCACCCAATCGTAGATGCCGAGCACGACGTCGGGGATCGCGAGATCGTCGTACCGCGCGGCGGGCAGGCGCTCGAGCACCGCGCCGTAGTCGTAGCCGATGTAGCCGGCGGCGCCGCCCTGGAACGGCGGCAGTCCGGACACCGGCTCGGCCGCGAATGGTTCCAGCAGTTCCCGGACGGCGGCCAGGGGATCGGCGGCGACCGGCGTCCACGCCCCGCCGGGGCCGCCGATCTCCGTCAGCGAACCCTTGCTCCGCACCACCCGGGCGGGATCGGCGGTCAGGAAGGAGTAGCGACCCAACTGGTGGCTCTCGCCCGCGAGGGCCGAGCCGGTGGCGCTGTCGAGGAAGAGGAGGAAGGGCAGGTCGAGGAAGCGGGCGACGGCCTCGATGGGGTCGCCCGCCGCTCCCAGGTTGTCCACCAGCGGCGCGAAGGCCACGCTCATCGCCGGCGTCGCTGGGTCAGCTTCACGTGGTCGGAGCGGACGTCGTCCGGCGGGGTGAGGTAGCCCCAGGCCAGCGCCCCCTCCTGCCGGTAGGTCTTGCCGAGGGTGATGGCGAGGCTCGCTTTCATCAGCTCCCGGCCCAGATAGAAGGCATGGGTGGCCTCGTCGACGCCCAGCCGGGCGAAGATCTCCTGTGGGTCGGTGCCGCGCACGAACAGCTCGTCGTTGAACACGGTGATCGTGGTCCGGTCCGTGAAGATGCGGAAATTGGAGTCCGTCACCGCGGCGTGCAGGCGGCGGAGCTCGGCCTCGTCGTACTCGAGGATGACCGGGTCCTTCACGGTGACCAGCCGGTCGTCCACGTTCTTGGGGAGCGTGCGATGGCGGACCGCGTAGTGCATGAGCCGCCGAGCGATGTCGATCTCGCGCACCGCGCCGCGTGCCCACGGGATCACCTCGGTGGTGAGCACCGCGCGGACGCCGACCTCCTGGCAGATGGCCAGGAGCACCGCGTGCACGCCGGTCGTGTCCGCGCTCGT
>JBBQDU010000214.1:0-4082 GCA_038320055.1 Gemmatimonadales bacterium
TCCCACGCTCCGCTCGAAGGTCCGCTCCAGCGAGCGCCGCCGGTCGGGCGTGAACTCGACACCGCGGCGCGGCATGACCCGCTCGGCGACCCGGAGAAAGCCTTCAGCCGTCAGCCGCTCGTCGCCCTGGCTGCCCCACGCGAACGGCGGCACGTACTTGGGTGGCGTCGGTGGGCCGAACAGGTGCGCCCCCGCGCCCACGACGGTGCCGGTGGCGAGCATGGTGCCGATCGCGCTCTTGGCATGGTCGCCGAACAATGTCCCGAGATTCTGGCGGCCGGTCTCGATCCGCCGCCCGTCGACCTCCAGGCGGATCGGGCCGTAGGTGTTTTTCAGGTTGGAGGTCGTGGTGAGCGCGCCGAGATTGACCCACTGTCCCACGACGCTGTGCCCCACGAACCCGTCGTGGGTCTTGTTGGCGTAGCCGAGAAACACGCTCGCCGCGATCTCGCCATGCACCCGGCACTCGGGCCCGATGACGGACGCGCGAATGTATCCCCCGAGCAGTTTGGCGTTGACGCCCGCGAGGAGCGGCCCCTCGAGCCGGGTGCCGTGGCGCACCTCGACGCCCGCCTGGAGTACGACCGAGCCCTGGCGGACGTCGAACACCACGCCGGGCTCGATCGCGGCCCCCATGACGACCACGCGCGACGGGTCGCCCAGGACGAGGCTCCCTTCGGGCACGCCGGTCGACGGCGCCTCCGCGAAATCGGCGCAATCCTCGCCGAGAAACCGCTCGAGGGCGGTGACGAGATCGAAGCTGCCCCGAAGTGGAAGTCCCGCCACCTCGATCGCATCGCCGCGCTCGTGCGGCCCGTCCCACCGTTCGCCCGCGGGGACGAGCCAGCCGACCGTGGCGCCCTCGTGGCTGAGCCGGCGCGCGGGCCCGGAGGCCGGGAGCGCCAACCGATCGCCGGTGGGCGCGAACCAGGAGGCCGCGACGACCGCCGGCCCTTCCACGGCACTCAGGGGGCGCACCGGCGGCACGTCACTCTCGTGGAACTCCGCGACGTGCGTACCGAGAATGGCGAGCGCCTCGGCCTCGCACGCCGCTTCCCAGCGCTCGCGGATGCGCCACGCCCCTGCCCGAAGCTCGGCGACCGGCCGCACGCCGGCGAACGGCGCCCACGCGGCGTCCGGCCGCTCGGGCTCGAGCAGGTAGAGCCCGGTCATGCGTCGGTGCCGCGGATCTCGGGCGGCAGGGCGTCGAGCAACTGTTTCATCGCGGCCGCGCGCTCGGTCGGCATGACGAGAATGCGCCCGTTCGCCTGCACAACGACGAGGTCCTGCACCCCGCAGAGCACGATGGGGTCGCGGTCGGACCAGACGATGCAGTCGTGCGAGTCCTGGACGAAGCCCGGGCCCACCAGGACGTTGCCGCTCGGATCCTTGGGCCGCACGCGGGCGAGCGCCTGCCAGGTGCCCACGTCGTCCCACGCGAACGCGCCGGTCACCACCGCGACGGCGCCGCTGCGCTCCAGCAGGCCGACGTCGATCGAGATCGGCGTGACGGCGTGGAAGAAGCCGGGCACGTCGCCCGCCTCGAGCATCGGCAAGGCCGTCGCCACCTCCGGCGTATGCCGCGCGACCTCCGCGAGCAGCCGCTCGGCCCGCCAGGCGAACAAGCCGCTGTTCCACAGGGCGCAGGCCGCCATCAGGTCGAGCGCCGTAGCGGCGTCCGGCTTCTCGGAGAAACGCGCCACCGTCCGGGCACCGGCGTCCAGCGTCGCGCCCGGGACGATGTAGCCGTAGCCGGTCTCGGGGCGGGAGGGCACGACGCCGACGGTGACGAGCCGGTCGTGCACGCGGGCGGTGTCGAGGGCGGCGGCGGCGGTGCGCCGGAACGCGCTCGCGTCGCCCACCGCCCAATCGGCGTGGAGGGACAGCACCTCGGCATCGGGATCGCGGCGCCGCGCTTCCCAGGTTGCCCAGATGAGCGCGGGACCGGTGGAGGCGGCGCGCGGCTCGATGAGGAAATTGTCGGTGGGGACGTTGAGCATGGCCCTGAGCGGGCCCGCCAGTGCCTGACCGGCCACGACGAGGACGCGCTCCCGGGGAATCAGGCCGGTGAGGCGTTCGACCGACTCTACGGCGGTCGACCCCGCTCCGGAGAGCGGCAACAACTGCTTCGGGGTTTCGGGAGTGCTGAGTGGCCAGAACCGGGTACCGGAGCCCCCGGCCAGCAGAACGGCCCAACGCATTAAAGCAGCGCGGCCAGCGCCGAGCGATGCTGGCGCAGATCGAAGAGGACCGGCCCGACGTCGGCATCGGGGCCCGCGACGACGGCGAGCCAGTCGGCGCTGCCGGCCCGGGACAGGACGAGCAGTCCGTCGCCGTACTCGAGGACGGCGGTGCTCAGCTCGCCGCGGGAGGCGCCCCGGCCGAGTCGCGCGGCATGCTGGGCGAGCGTGGCCGCGAGCGCGGCCACCGCCTCCGAATCGAACGCCGAGCGGGCCGCGTGCTCGATGGGCAGCCCGTCGCCGCTCAGCAACAGCACGGCATCGACGCCGCTGCGCGCGGCGAGGCTCTGGACCACCGCTCCCAACTGGATCATGGGGTCGAACTCCGGGGCAGGGGGAAACGTGCGCAACGTAGGGACCGTCCTGATCGAAGTCAAGAAATGATTGGCAGTTGACCCCTCTCCGGACGGGCCTTAACCTTCCGTTCCCATGCCCCTCCTTCGCCGCCTTTCCGCGCTCCTGACGCCGGCCCTCGTGGTTGCCTCCGCGACGGCCTGCAGCGATTCCAATCGTCTGAGCGTCGCCACCGAAACCAACGTCGTCGACACGGTCACGCTGGGCTCACTCGAAGGCACGCCGATCTCGACTCCGAGCGGCTACAATATCTCCCTCGGCGCCGTGCGCACCGACCAGTCGGTGGAGTTCGAGTTCGCCTACAACGTCCGCAGGCTGGCCGACGGCACCTTCCAGCGGGTGTTCCTGCCTCGGGCCACGCTCGGCCTGTCGTCCACGACCACCGCCAATCCCGGCGTGCAGCGGCGCGATGAGACCTTCGACGGCCTCACGCGCGCGCGGAGCAACGGGTACGTCACCGATTCGGCCGTCCCCGTCGAGATCGGCCAACGCTTTCTGGTCCGGTCCCGCGTGGTCTGCACGACGCTCGGGGTGCCGCTCTACGGCAAAGTCGAAGTCCTCGGGTTTCAGGACAGTACGGTGACCCTTCAGACGCTGGTCAACCTGAACTGCGGATACCAGGACCTCCTGCCCGGCCTTCCGGAAAACTGAGCGTCCGTGATCGATCTCAAGCGCCTGCGCCAGGACCCTGACGCGAGCCGCGCCTCGCTGCTCCGCCGTTGCGACGCATCGGTGGGTCCGCTGCTCGACGCCCTGCTCGACCTCGACCGCCAGCGCCGGGAGCTGCTGGTGGCGGTCGAGACTCAAAAGGCCGAACGCAACGCCGCCTCCGAGGAAGTGGCTCGGCGGAAGCGCGGCGGAGAGCCGGCGGACGATCTGATGGCCGGCCTGAAAGCATCGGGTGAGGAGGTCAAGGCGCTCGATGCGAGGCTTCGCGAGATCGAGGCCGCGCTCCACCAGCGCGCGCTCGCGCTGCCCAATTTCCCCGCCGCCGAGGCGCCCGATGGCGACGCGAGCGCCAATCGGGTCGTCCGTACCTGGGGCATGCCGCCCACCTTCGACTTCACCCCGCGACCCCATTGGGACCTCGGCGCCACCCTCGGCATCCTGGACCTGCCGGCCGGCGCCAGAATCACGGGCTCTGGGTTTCCGGTCTTCCGCGGCATGGGCGCCCGCCTCCTCCGCGCGTTGAGCAACTTCATGCTCGACCTCCACACGCGCGAGCACGGCTACGAGGAAGTCGCGCCGCCCTACCTGGTGAACCGCGCCTCAGTCACCGGGACCGGGCAGCTCCCGAAGTTCGAGGACGACCTCTACGCCGTGCCTTCGGACGATCTCTTTCTGATACCGACTGCGGAAGTGCCGGTCACGAATCTCCACCGGGACGAGATCCTCGAGGCCGCCGACCTGCCGCGCGGCTACTGCGCGTGGACGCCGTGCTTCCGGCGCGAGGCGGGAGCGCATGGCAAGGACACCCGCGGCCTCATC
>JBBQDU010000215.1:0-4065 GCA_038320055.1 Gemmatimonadales bacterium
CATCGTAGCGGCCTTCATTGTAGAGTTGATGGGCTTGTTCGTCGAAGTCGTCGGAGCTGAGAAATGCGTCCGACATCAGCCGTCCTCCGGCAGGTAGGTTGCTGCAAGCTAGGAACTTCGGTGGGCGGGAGCAAGGGAATGGGAACGCGGGAATGGCCCCATTGACGCAGAGAGCTGCCGGTCTTCCTGCAGAACCTGCTGGGCTACTCCGAGTGGGATAAGGGCAAGGTCATCCTTGCCGGCGCCATCGCCAGCGCGTTCACCATGGCCCTGATGGGCCGCCTGGCCCAGCGGCTCGACGCGCGGCTGCTGATCACGACCGGCGTGCTGCTGTTCCTGTGGTCGATGTGGCTCCACTACCACTTCACGACCGCCATCGGCCCCGGGGATCTCTTCTGGCCGATGGTGCTCCGCGGCGTAGGGCTCGGCTTCATCTTCGTTCCGCTCACGGGCGTGGCGGTGGCCGACCTCCGGCCGAACCAGCTCGCGCAGGGTACCGGGCTCTTCAATCTCTCCTGGCAGCCCGGCGGCCGTCGGATGGTTGGAGCAGGCCACGCGGCGCATGCTCGCGCTCGGCGGCACCGCGGCCGAAGCGCAGCAGAAGGCGCAGGCGCTGCTCGAGGCCACCCTCCGGCAACAGGCGTCCATGGTGGCGTTCGAGAAGGTCTTCCTCACCATGGGCGTCACCTTTGCCGCGGCGCTGCCGCTGCTCATTCTATTCCGGACCGGCAAGGTGCGCGGAGGCGCGTCGGCGCACTAGCCGCGCGCCTCCGGGGCTCTCATATTCCGGCTCCCGTGACCTTCCAGCGCAAGCTCCTCTTCGGCTTCTCCCTGATGGTGCTCCCGACCCTGCTCGTGGGCGCCGAGGCCATTCGCAGCAACGCCCTCGAGCGCCGGGCGCTCACCGCGCTCGGCGAGAGCATGGCGCGCACCCGGACCTACGCCGAGCTCGAGACGGCGATGTTCGATCAGACCGAGCTCGTCTGGCGCCACCTGAGCGGGCTCGACCCGACCGCCCGCCAGGAGTTCGCGCTCAACGGCCAGGTCGTGAACTACTGGCAGGACCGCTGGCGCGCGGAGCTCCGGCCGGAGGAGGCGGGGCTCGCCGACGGCATCGCTGGAATCCAGGGCCAGATCGTCGCCGTCTCCGACAGCGTCTTCCGGCTGGCCGACGCGGGCCAGCGCGAGGAGGGCTACCGCCTCGCGCAGCGCGAGCTCAGGGGCCGGCTCCAGCCCGCGCTGACGCAGATGAATCGCGAGATCTACCGCCGGGCCCGCGAGTCGAGCGTGCGCGGCGCCTACAGCCGGCTCGGCGAGATCTTGGCGGGCGAGGGCCGCACCCTCACCGTGATCATCGTGCTCGCGCTGGTGACCGGGTTACTCGTCAGCTGGCTGACGGCTCGGAGCCTGGCCCGTCCGCTGGCGGAGCTCACCCGGGCCATGGCGGTCGTCGGCGCCGGAGACCTCGACTACCCGATCGAGCCCACCACGCGTGACGAGATCGGCGACCTGGCCCGCGCGCTCGCGCGCATGACTCGCCAGCTCCGCGACTCGCGCGCCCAGGTGGTGCAGGCGGAAAAGCTCGCCTCGATCGGCGAGATGTCCGCCGCCGTGGCGCACGGCCTCCGGAACCCGCTCGCCAGCCTCCGCGCCGCCGCCCAGCTCGTGCGACGCCATCCCACCTCGCCCTCGGCCACCGAGCACCTCGACGCGATCATCGAGGAGGTGGACCGGCTCGACCGGCGCATCAGCCACCTGCTCAGCTTCAGCCGCCCCGCCCCCTTCCATCCCGTTTCCGAACGGCTGCCGCGTCTTATCGAGGATCTGCTGCCCGCGGTCGCCGAGCCGATCAGGGAGCAGCGGGTGGATCTGGAAATGGCGGTCTCCGCCGACCTGCCGGCCGTGCGGGTGGACCCCATGCAGCTGGAGCAGGCCATCCTCGAAGTGGTCTCCAACGCGCTCGATGCGATGCCCGCCGGCGGCCGGCTCCGGATCGGGGCCTACGTGGCCGATCGCGCCGACGCGTCGGGCCCCGGCGGGACGGCGGACGGCCCCGGCCGCACGGGTGGCGACGTGGTGGTCGAGGTCAGCGACTCCGGCGGCGGGATTCCCGCCGAGGTGCTGCCGTCCGTCTGCGAGCCGTTCTTCACGACCCGCCCGGAGGGCACAGGGCTCGGCCTCGCCATCGCCAGGCGCTACGTCGAGCAGAACGGCGGCCGCCTCGAGATCGCCAGCAGCCCAGGCGTGGGCACGACGGTCCGGCTGCACCTGCCGGCGGAGCGCGAAGCATGAGCGGCTCGACCGTCCTCATCGTGGACGACGAGCGCACCCTCGCGCGTGCCATCAAGGCGTTCCTCACCGAGTCGGGCTATGAGGCGGAGGTGGCGGGCGACGCGGAGCAGGCGCTCCGCCTGCTCGAGACCATGCGCCCCGACGTCGTGTTCAGCGACGTGCGGCTCCCCGGCATGAACGGCATCGAGCTGCTGCGCCGGATCCGCGAGTTCGACGCCGCCATCCCCGTGATCATCATGACCGCCCACGGCACCATCGAAGGCGCCGTCGAGGCCGTGAAGCTGGGCGCCTTCGACTACCTCAAGAAGCCCGTCGACTTGGAGGAGCTGCGGCTGCTGGCCGATCGCGCCCGGCAGAATTCCCAGCTCAAGCAGGAGCTGTCCTACTACCGGCGCCGCGAGGCGGAGGGGGCGGCGCCGCTCGCGGGGGTCATCGGCGAGTCGCCGGCCATACGCTCGGTGCTGGACCAGGCCCGCCAGATCGCCGCGCTCGACGAGACGCCGCCTGTGCTCATCAGCGGCGAGACCGGCACCGGGAAGGGGCTCGTCGCGCGCACCATCCACGGCGCGAGCCCGCGCGCCGGCAAGCCCTTCATCGAGGTCAACTGCACCGCGCTGCCGGCCACGCTGATGGAAGCCGAGCTGTTCGGGCACGAGCGCGGGGCCTTCACCGACGCCAAGGAATCCCGAATGGGGCTCTTCGAGGCGGCGGAGGGCGGTTTCCTCTTCCTCGACGAGGTGGGCGACGTGGAGCTTTCGCTGCAGGGAAAGCTCCTCAAGGCGGTGGAAGAGCGGACCGTGCGGCGGGTGGGCGGCGTCCGGGACCGGCGCATCGACGTGCGCATCCTGGCCGCCACCAACCGCGACCTCGAGCGCGATGCCCAGCGCGAGCAGTTCCGCCGCGACCTGTACTTCCGGCTGGCGGTGATCATCCTCCACCTCCCGCCGCTCCGGGAGCGTGGCGAGGACGTCCTCCGCCTGGCGCAGCACTACCTCGATCGGTTCAACGTCAAGTACGGCAAGTCGGTCCGCGAGATCGACGCGCGCGGGCGAGACCTCCTCCTCGGCTACCCGTGGCCCGGCAACGTCCGCGAGCTGAGCCACGTCATCGAGCGCGCGGTGCTCTGGAGCCGGGGCGCGACGCTCGACGTGGAGCACCTGTCGCTCACCACGCCGGCTGACTGGGCCAACGGCGAAACGCGTCCCCAGTCGGCGGCGGGGGCGACCGCGCCGAACCCGGGCGAGGCCCCTGCGGCCTCGGCGCCCGGCATGGACCTCGAGCGCTGGGAGCGGTCCATGATCGAGCAGGCGCTCCGCGAGAGCGACGGCAACCAGACGCGCGCGGCCCAGCGGCTCGGCATCAGCCGCGACACGCTCCGCTACCGGCTCAAGAAATACGGGATCGGGTTGGGTGGGTGAAATCACCCAATTGGGTGACCTCACCCACTCTCTTCTCGCCGTGGCGAATCCTGGAATTTTTTCATAAGTGACTGTGGTATAAAAAGTTATACAAACTACAACGACCTGAATCCAACGCGGCACGCCGTCTGCATAAGCGAGGGTGTCGTCGGGTCACCTAAGGATCCGGCTGGGTGGAAACACCCAAACTCAGTCGGGCCCACATGGCCCACTTACTAGCACCCTGGGAGATCACAATGACCTGGACCAAGCCCGAGGCCGAGATCGTCGCCGTCACGATGGAAGTCACCGCCTACGTCGCGACGCTGTAAACTGAAGAATTGATTCGAGGGGCTCGCGAAAGCGGGCCCCTCGG
>JBBQDU010000216.1:0-4027 GCA_038320055.1 Gemmatimonadales bacterium
TTACTGAACAACGAAACGCTCGGTCCGCCACTTGCCAAACTGGGTGGCCGAACCCTGACCCGAGCGTAACGATGCGATTCGACAAGGTCCTGCCGGCTGCCGTCCTCCTCCTCACCGCCACCGCGCCCCGGCTCGCGGCGCAACGCCCCTCCGCCCAGGTCATGGTCGGCGCGGGCAGCGCCACCGATGTGCGAGGCATCGCCTCGAGCGCCTGGACCGTAGCCCCGTCGCTGGCGCTCGGATCGCGCTCGACCCTGTTCCGCCTCGGGGCCAGCGGCGCCGGCTTCAGCGGCGGTGGCTGGGCGGTCGGCGGCACCACCGGGCTCGACCTGCGCGCGCCCATCGGCCGCGCCGCCGGGCTCGGCCTCAGCACCGCGGCGAGCGCGACGACGACCTCCTACCGCTCGTCCTACGCGACCGTGTCGGCCGTCCCCTCGCTGGAGCTCCGCCTGGCGCCTGCGGTGATTTTCGGTGGCGTTCGTCTGGCCACGGCTTGCAGTTCCCTGGGCGCCGTCGCCACGCCGGCTGGGCCGTTCGCACTACCGGCCACGCGCTCGGTCAGCCGGAGCGCGATCGGGCCCGTCTTCGGCGGCAGGCTGGACCTTGCCTCGTGGCGGGCGGGGAGCGTCACGCTCCGCGTTCGCCAGGAGAGCGTCCGCGTAGACACCGTCCGGACGACCGATCGGACCGCGGCCCTCTCGGTGCTCGACGGCCCCGTGTCGATCACCGGCACGATCGGCGCGCGCGCCGAGCGCGCCATGGTCGCGGCCTTCGGCGGCGTCCGTGCGAGCCTCGACCTCTCCCGAGTGCTCGCCCTGCAGCTCGGCGCTGAGCGGTATCCGGCCGATCGGCTGACCGGGGCGCTCGGCGGGCGGGCGGTCAGCGCGGGTCTCGTGCTCCGTAACGTGGCCGGACCTCGGCCGCTGCCCTCGCCAAGCGGTGTGATCGCGCCCGCCGCGGGCTACACCCGCCTCGCCATCCGCGCGCCCCGGGCCGCCACCGTCGAAGTGGCGGGCGATTGGAACCGGTGGCAACCGGTGGCCGCGCACCGCGGTGCCAACGGCGTCTGGTATGCCGACCTCGCCATCCCGGCCGGCACCTGGCGCTACGCCTTCCGCGTCGACCGTCGCGAATGGCGGGTCCCCGACGGCGCCGCCGCGACGGACGACGGCTTCGGTGGCCGGTCGGCGTGGCTCACCGTGGACGACGATTCCCGATAGTAGCACCCGAGCACCATCAACCCTGAACCGAGGATACTGCCATGCGCACCACCACCATGACGCTCCTGCTGGCCATCGTTCCGTCGCTCCTCGCCGCGCAGTCGACCGCCGCCGAGCCGAACCCCACGCACGCCTTGTCGGCCCAGAGCCGCGTGCAGGCCGAGGCCACGCTTCAGGCCGCCCGGGATCAGGGGCTGCCCTCCGAGCCGCTCTACGCGGTGATGCTCGAGGGACAGGCCAAGGGCGCGACCGAGGCGCAGATCCTCGGCGCCGAGCGCCAGACGCTCGCCCGCCTGGCGCTGGCGCAGGAGGCCATCGTGCGCGGCGGCCGGACCCAGCCGAGCGACGCGGAGATGACCCGCGGCGCGAGCCTGATGGCGAGGGGGATGTCGAGCACCGAGCTGAGCGCGGTGGTCCAGGGGGTTCCGTCGGGCCAGTCGCTGGCGGTCGCCCTCGACGCGCTGGCCGGTCGCGGGGCGAACGGGATGGCGGACGTGCGTGCGGTGGGCGCGGGCGCGGTCGGGTCGGCCGGAGCGGGCGGATCGGCCACCGTGGCTACCGACGTGAGCGGCGCCGGGTCGGCGGGTCCGCTGTCCGCCACCGGCAGCGCGACCGCGGCCGTGTCCGGTGGGCTCATGAGTCGGTAGGCGCCCGGCCAGCCACGGTTGAGCGCGTCGAAGGGAGCATGACTCCGGTCATGCTCCCTTCGACGCGTTCAGGATCCCCGCCGGGCGCTCACCAGCTTACCGTGTACCGCCCTCCCAGCGTCACCAGCGTCTCGGTCGCCCGGAAATCGCTGCTCGGCTCCTCATTGGGCCAGGCGCTCCGGTGGGTGGCCAGGCCGACGTTGACCGCGAACGCATCCAGCACGTGCACGCTCGCGACCAGACGCTCGATCGCGTCCCGCCGGCGGGAGACGATCGCCCCGCCGCCGAACGCGAACGTCTTCTCCGCGGTCAGACTCAGCGGCAACCGCTCCTCGGTGAGGTTGCCGTTGATGCTGACCCGCGTGCTCACCACTTGCAGCGTCTGGGCGCCGTCGCTGTAGACGCCGAGCTGGGAGCTGGCGCTGATGCCGCGGAGCATGAGGCTCGGCCCGATGCCCGCGCGCCACGCCGTCCGGTCGGCGAAGATCGGGCTCGCCTCCTCGGGCAGCCAGTCGGTCCGATCCGCGTCCACGTGGACCGCGACGCCGTAGCTCAGGTCGCCCGTGCGCTTCAGCACCCGCGAGAGATCGAGCCCGGCGCCGCGCTCGCTCCGACCGGTGTAGCCCTCGACCCGCGCGTTCCAACCGCGGTTCTCCCACTCGGCCTGCGCCGACAGAATGCCGCTGCTCAGCGCCTCGCGGAACAACACCGTGCTGTGGGATCCGACCAGCGACCGCCGGGCGAAGACCGCGTCGTAGCCCGCCGTCAGGGCGACGGTGCGGTGGTTGGCCTCGGGCAGGCGCACGGGAAGCTGGTGGTAGAACTCCCGGCAGCGACCCTCGCGGCAGACGGTGATGAGCGCCGGCTTGTTCAGGCGCGAGAGCAGCTCCCCGCCCCAGCGGACCGCGTAGCGGCCGGTCGGCACCGAGTCGCCGAAGTCGGAGGTGAGGTGCGCCCGAAGCACGCCGCTCGTCGTCCAGTAGCGGTCGAGCCCGTTCTCGGAGGCGAGGACGATGCTGTCCGCCCCGGGACTCGTGACGGTGAGCTCGGCCGACTGGCCGGCGGCCGGGATGGCGGGCTCGAGGCGCACGGTGACCGGCTCCGGGCCGCTCACCAGGTGTGTGGTCGTGGATGGAATGGCGCAGCCGGCGAGCATCGCGGCCGCGGTCGCGGCCAGCGCGAGTCGGGCGAGTCGGTTCATCGATGTCACGTGGTCGTGTCGGGCGGCATGGTGTGGCGCCTTCGTGTCAACACGATAGCGCGCGCGACACAACCCGGCTAGATGGGCGACCCCTATCCTCGGCGGCCCTGCGCAACTTCGTGCAGCAACGCACCCATGTTGGTTCGGCATCGCCTGTTCCCTCCTCTGCGCATGGTGCCCCGGTGGCGACCGCGTCGACACGACGCCCGTGGGCGGGCGGTACCGATCCCACCGAGGTGAGTCGGAAGTCATGCTGCGCGGATGCTTGCAGTGCGACGGCCTGGATCGATTCGGCGGGCGAAAGCATGAAGCGCAAGCGGTATGCCCGAGGACCCGGGCACGGCTTGACGCCTCCGGGACGCGCCATATAGTGGAGGCACTCAGAAGCAACGAAACCCGGCGCCGTCGTCCTGGAGGTCGCCCATGCGCCGGGCGGAGCCAATGGCGAAACCGGCTGAGCAGGCTACTGCTCGGCCGGTTGTTTTGTAGCACCCACCACTTTCACGGGAGGTCTCGATGTTCGCAACCATCCGGCGGTACACGATCCGCGACCCCGCCACGGCCAAGGACGCGCTCACCAGCCTCAAGCAGCGCATCGAGGAGAAGTTCGCGCCCAAACTGCAGGACGTTCCCGGCTTCCGCTGCTACTACGTCATCAATGCGAGAGACCGGGAGCTGGTCACGGTTTCGATCTTCGAGAATGCCGCCGGTGCGCAGGAATCGACCCGGCGCGCGGCGGAGTTCGTCCGGAACGATCCCCTCAAGGACCGCTTGAGCCCTCCCGACGTGATGGAGGGCGATCTTCTGGTGAGCCGGGAAGCGGCGGTCGGCGCGCACTAGCCCCGGGCATCGGCCCTCAGCCGGTCGAGCGACCACGCCCCGCTCCCCTGAAGCACCACCATTCCGGCGAGCGCGACGGCCAGGACGTGATACTCGAATCCTCGGCGCCGGCCGGCAGG
>JBBQDU010000217.1:0-4024 GCA_038320055.1 Gemmatimonadales bacterium
CAGGCTGGCCGCTGTCGTCAACCGCTCGACTAGCGTCGTCTTCCCTACGCCAGAATCGCCGAGCACGATCGAGTGAATCGGCCGACCCGATCTCAAGGTCTCCCAGGTTGCATAGAGTTGGGTGTATTCACGCGCTCGACCTATGAATGGACGCTCTCGCCCACGATCCAACGGCACGACTGGAATATCACGGATGGCCGTGCTCTCCCAGCCACCCCGGCGCATTCGCGCGGCCATTGCCTCGAGTAGCGCGGAAGGCGTTGCCTGCAGTTCTTGCTGGAGCCTTGATTTCCAGTCTTCATAAACCCTGAGCGCGGTCAACCGATCGCCCGCCCAGGCGCGGGCTTCCATTTTCGCGCGGATGGCTTCTTCGCTGAGGTCGTCCAGAAGTAGCAATCGGTCGGCGAGGTCCTCCATGTGCCGAGACTGACCAGTCCGCCTATTGCGGTCGATGAGAGCGACAAGAGCTTCTCTCAATTTCGGCAGAAGCCGACCCTGTTGGCGGTCTTTCCACATGGCAAATTCGGGCGCGTCGGGTATCTCAAAGCCGTCCAGGAATGGCGCTACGGTCAGCCAACCGGTTGTGTCTGGACCTAGTATCTCTTTTTCTCCAAGACGCTCGAGATCCAGGGCCACTTGGCCGGGGTGCATCGTCACGTAATCCCGAGTTGTTTCGAGCGCACCAGTGGGCAGGCGCGGGCGAAGGATGGAGAGGGCGGTCGCTAGTGAATGCCGGGCTTCCGGAAGTTCTGCCTTCGGCCACAATAATTCTCCCAGGCCGTCCCGTCGGTGAGGCCGGCCAGTCTCTATGGCCAAATAGACGAGCAGCGCGAGGTGCTTCTTGGTTCTAAAGCGTATCAGCTCACCGGTTGGTGAGAAGAGGTGAGGCTGACCCAAACAGCGCAGCTCGTGCCCTGGTTTCATAGAATGTCTACCCGATGTCTGTCTTCTAGACTTACATCTTCAGCTCAACCAATCGTCAACGCTCGCCGCCTGCTGGGTTGGTATGTGTTGATGTACTGTCATGGAAAGACGATTCTGGAACTTGGACCCGTTATCGTTAGGGGTCGAGGCCCCGAGCCGTGCCCGCGGCCCAACAGGGTCAATGCGGTTCTTGCTGAGTTGGGAGTAAACTGCCCATGCCCTCTACTTTATCGATGACTGCAACGTCGGCGCTACTGGCTCTAGGCCTCGTCGCCTGCCGCGACTCCTCCGGCGACTCCGGCACCGGCCCCTCCGCCGAGCTCACCGCCTCCGTCGGCGCCCTGTCCCGCGACGAGGCCAGCGCCACCCTCGACGCCCTCACGGGCCCCACCCTCCTCGCCCCCCTGGGCACCGGGAACGGGACCCCCTGCGTCACCCCCTCCTCGGCCACCGACAGCGACGGCGACGGCGTCCCCGACGACGCCACCTACATCTTCACCGCACCCCCCTGCCGCTTCACCGGCTACCGGGGCGGCACCCTCGACCTCGTCGGGCAGCTCCGCCTGCAGGATCCCGCCTCCGCCGCCGCCGGCTTCGGCTACAACGCGACCCTCGTCGCCCTCCGCGCCACCTTCACGCCGCCCGGGGACAATCCCGCCACCTACTCCGTGACTCGGAACGGCACCCGCGTCCTCACCGGCGGCGTGACCGGTCTCGAGCTCACCGTCGATCTGCAGGTGGTTCGCTCGTTCTCGGGCCTGGCCGATGCGGCGGTGGACGAGCGCTGGACCGCGCGGTTCGCCCCCGAGACGCCGCTCCAGATCAACCAGCCGCTGCCGAGCGGAACGCTCGACATCGCGGGCACCATCGCCTGGACGCGCGGTGCCGAGTCGCTCGACCTGACCGTGACCACACCCACGCCCCTCCATTACAACGCCGCCTGCACCGAGGACGCCCGGCGCATCGATGCGGGCGAGCTGCGGGCCGCCGGGACCTTCGAGGGATTCGACGGCTACGTGCGGGTCCGGTGGAGCGGCTGCGGCAACGATCCCGAGATCCGCTTCGTCCCCGCGTAGCCTGCCATGCGCATCGCCGTCTTCGGCGCCGGCGCGGTCGGTGCCTACTTCGGCGGCCGCCTGGCCCAGGCCGGTGCGGACGTCGCCTTCGTCGCCCGCGGGGAGCATCTCCGCGCCATCCGCGCGCAGGGACTTCGGGTGACCAGCGGCGCGGGCGACTTCACGCTCCACCCCGCCCATGTCTCCGACGACCCCGCCTCGCTCGGCCCGGTCGATGCGATCCTCGTCGCCGTCAAGACCTGGCAGGTGGCCGAGGCCGCCGCGGCGATGCCCCCGCTGCTCGGGGAGAACACCTTCGTCGTGCCGCTCCTCAACGGGGTCGAGGCCCCCGCCCAGCTCGCCGATGCGCTCGGGTCAGGTCGCGTGCTGGGTGGGCTCTGCCGTATCGTCGCCTGGATCGAAGGACCCGGACACGTGCATCACGCGGGGGTCGAGCCGTGGATCGGTTTCGGCGAGCTTGCGGGCGGCGGGGGCGGCACGCGCGCCGAGCGCCTCCTGGCCGCCTTCGCCCCCGCCCGAGGCGTGACCGCGGAGATCCTGCCCGACGTCCAGGCTGCCATGTGGCGGAAGTTCATGTTTATCTCGGCGATGAGCGGAGTCGGCGCCGTGACCCGCGCGCCGATCGGCGTCGTTCGGAGCCGGCCCGAGACGCGCCGGCTGCTGGCCCGGGCGATCGAGGAGGTCTACGCGACGGCCGTCGCGAGCGGGGTGGCGCTGCCGGCCACAGCGGTGGAGGAGACCCTGAAGTTCGTGGATGCGATGCCGCCGGAGGCTACCGCCTCGATGCAGCGCGACGTGATGGAGGGACGTCCGTCGGAGCTCGAGGCGCAGAGCGGCGCCGTCGTCCGGCTGGCCGCCGGCGCGGGCGTGGACGCGCCGGTCCACGACTTCATCCACCGGAGCCTGCTCCCGCTCGAGCTCCGGGCGCGCGGTGAGGTACGCTTTCCGGCTACTCCGCTTCCGGCCGCCCGAACATGAGCTGCATGAGCCCACGGTCTTCCGGCTGCGCCACGACGTAGACGTGGTCGCCCCGGAGCAGCGTCGTCGAGCCCTTCGGCGGCACCAGCCGGTTGCCGCGCACGATCAGCATGACCGACGACCCGTCCGGAAAGTCCAGGTCTTCCAGCGACGCCCCCGCCACGATCAGCGCCTCGTCGATGTAGAACGACATCAGCTCGCCCTCGAGCGGCAGGCGCGATTCGATCGCCAGCACGGCCTGCGGCGCCGGTGGCTCCGCCTTCTGCAGCCCCAGCCGCCGCGTCACCCACCCGACCGTCCCGCCCGGCACCAGCGCGTTGACCACGACGATGAAGAAGACGACGTGAAAGATCCGGTCCGCGCCCGGCGCTCCCATCAGCACCGGATACGTCGCCAGGACGATCGGCACGGCGCCCCGAAGTCCGACCCAGCCGATGTAGGCGACCTCCTGCTTCGGATAGCGGAACGGCGCCAGGCAGAGCGCCACCACCACCGGCCGCGCCACGAACGCCAGCAGCAGCGCCAGGCCGAGGCCCGTGCCCGCCACCTCGATGAGCCCGCTCGGAAATACCAGCAGGCCCAGGATCAGGAACATCCCGATCTGCGCCAGCCAGGCCAGTGCGTCGTGCACCCGCAGGAGCCCCGCGTGGTAGGGCAGCGGGCCGTTGCCCAGGATCATCCCCGCCAGGTAGACGGCCAGGAACCCGCTCCCGTGGACCAGCGTTGTCACCCCGTACGCGAGCAGCGCGAACGCGAGCGTGAGCGCTGGGTAGAGCCCGCCCGTCGGCAGCGGGTTCCGGCGGAGCAGTTGGCGCCCGCCGAGACCGATCCCCACGCCCAGCACGGCACCCGTCACCAGCTCGCGCAGGATCTCGAGGCCGATGGCGACCGGCCCCGACTCGCCTGGATGCAGCAGGTTGACGGTGAGGGTGACCGTGAGGATGACGGCGACGGGATCGTTGAGCCCCGATTCGAGCTCGAGCGTGGTGCCCACCCGGCGCTTGAGCTGGATGCGGCTCCCGCGGAGCACCGCGAACACCGACGCC
>JBBQDU010000218.1:0-4003 GCA_038320055.1 Gemmatimonadales bacterium
GGGTACACGGTCGGGCTGATGTGGTCGAGCGTGATCATCGTGGGCGACCGGGTCGCGCATGCGCACGCCCGGCGCCGCGGGGGCGCGTGACCGCCTAGGGGGCTCGGCGCCGTTGGGGAAGCGACGCCTTCCGGGCGCTGATCACCTCCGTGTTCATCCCACCCCAGTGCAGCGTGCCGTTGAATCGGCCGTGCTCCATCTTGACGCAGCGGTCCATCACCACGTCCAGTCCGGCCCGGGCGGCCAGCTCGGCGGCCTCGAGGCTCACGATCCGGAGTTGCAGCCACAGCGCCTTGGCGCCGATCGCCACCGCCTGCCGCGCGAACTCGGGCGCGTCCGCGGGTGGACGGAACACGTCCACCAGGTCGACCGGCACCGGGACGCTCGCGAGATCCGGGTAGACCGGCTCGCCGAGGACGGTGCCGCCACGCGGGTTGACCGGCACGATCCGGTAGCCCTGGTGCTGCAGGTAGCTCGCCACGAAAGCGCTGGCCTTCTGCCTGTCGGCCGACATGCCCACGATGGCGATGGTGCGCGCATCGGCGAGCAGCCGGCGAATGACCCCGGGATTCTGGAACCGCCGCCGCTCGACCTCGCTCAGCGCGGTGTTGAGGCGAAGGTCGCATGCAGGGCTTGATCCAGATCCCACAGCAGGTCCTCCAGGGTTTCGAGTCCGATTGAGAGCCGGATCAGCTCCGGCGACACCCCGCCGCGCGCCAGCTCGTCCTCGTTCAACTGCTGGTGTGTGGTGGAGGCGGGGTGGATCACGAGACTGCGCGCGTCGCCCACGTTGGCGAGGTGGGAGAAGAGCTGCAGCGCGTCGATGAACCGGCGCCCCGCCGCGCGAGCGTCGCTGTCGGCCGTCCGGAGACCGAAGGAGAACACCGCGCCGGGCCGTCCTCCCAGATACTTCAGGGCGAGTGCGTGCTCGGGATGATCCTCGAGGCCCGCGTAGGCGACCCAGGCCACCCGGGGATGGTCGCGCAGGAAGCGGGCGACGTCGAGCGCGTTGGCGGCGTGCCGTTCCATGCGGAGCGACAGCGTCTCCAGGCCCTGCAGCAGCAGGAACGCGTTGGTGGGGGAGAGGCAGGCGCCGGTGTCGCGTACGGTCTCGGCCCGCACCTTCATGAGGTAGCCGTAGTGTCCGAAGGTATCGTAGAACCGGAGCCCGTGATACGACGGGGAGGGGTCCGCGATCGTCGGCACGTGGCTGTAGTCGAACCGCCCGGACTCGAGCACCGCGCCCCCGATGCTGGTCCCGTGCCCGCCGATGAACTTGGTGGCGGAGTGCAGCACGATGGTCGCGCCCCAGTCGATCGGACGGCAGAGATAGGGCGTGGCGAAGGTATTGTCGACGATCAGCGGAATCCGGTGCGCGTCGGCCAGGGCCGCGAGCGGTTCCAGGTCGAGGATGCTGCCGCGCGGATTGCCCACGGTTTCGCCGTACAGCGCGCGGGTGCGGGGCGTGATCGCCTGCGCCCAGTGCTCCATGCGGGTCGGGTCCACGAACCGGACGCCGACCGACAGCTTCCGGAACGTATGGGCGAACTGGGTCACGGTGCCGCCGTAGAGGTGCGAGGAGGCGACGATCTCATCGCCGGGCGAGAGCAGCGTCATCAGCGCGACAAACTGCGCCGCCATCCCGCTCGCGACGGCGACGGCGCCGGTGGCGTTCTCCAGCGAGGCCAGCCGTTCCTCGAACACGGCGGTGGTGGGGTTGCCGATGCGCGTGTAGATGTTGCCGTATTGCTTGAGCTCGAAGAGCTGCGCGGCGGTTTCCGCGTCATCGAAGACGTATGAGGTGGTCTGGTAGATCGGCACCGCCCGCGCCCCCGTCAACCCATCGGGGACGTGGCCGGCGTGCAGCATCCGGGTCTCGAAGCCGAACTGACGGCCGGCGGATTCGTCGGTGTCGGTCATCGTCACCGGCTCAAGAGGCCCGCATCGATGACGAACTGCGCGCCAGTGATGTAGCGGGCGTCGTCCGAGGCGAGGAACACGACCGCCGCGGCCACGTCCTCGGGCTCGACCCACGGGACCGGCAGCAGGTTCCCCGCCGAACGCTCGGCGATCTGAGACGGCGTGAGGCCTTCGAGGGCCGCGAGCCCGTCGTTCATCGGGGTGTTGACGCCGGTCGGATGGAGGGAGTTGACCCGGATGCCGTAGGGGGCCAGCTCGATGGCCCAGGATTTCGTGAGTCCGGTCAGCCCCCACTTGGAGGCGGCGTAGTGGCTGAGGCGGGCCATGCCACGGAGCCCGGCCACGCTCGAGTTGTTGAGGATGACGCCCGAACCCTGGCCGATCATCACAGGAATCACCCGCCGGCCCACGAGCCAGCTTCCCTTGAGGTTGATGTCGAGCATCGCATCCCAGGCCTCCTCCGTCAGCTCATGGGCCAGGCCGTAGGCGCAGATGCCGGCATTGTTGAAGAGCACGTCGATCCGACCGAACTCCTTCACGGTCTGGTCCACCGCGGCCGTCACGGCCGCGTCGTCGCGCACGTCGGCGGCGAAGGTCAGACACTCGCTGCCGAGCTCGCGGCAGGCGGCCGCTAGGCGGGCAAGATCTTCGGTCGTGCCGAGGCCGTAGCCCGGGTAGGCGAGCGGGCGTGCCACGTCCAGCGCCGCGATGTGCGCGCCCGCTCCCGCCAGCGCGAGGGCCGAGGCTCGGCCCTGGCCGTGCGCCGCGCCCGTGATGAGCGCGACCTTGCCGGTGAACCGTCCCATCAGCGGGCCGGTCCGGCCCGCTCGGGGGCCCGGTACGGCTCGAGGTAACCGTCGAGGTCCACGCGCAGCGCGTTGTTGAAAACGTTGGTCGCGAGCATGAGAGCCCCGAAGGCCGTGAGCGCCACGATCTGCTCCGGAGTGAACAAACGGCACAGATCGTCATACATCGCCTCGGAGACGCCGTGAGCGTCCTGGCCGAGCTGACGCCCGAAGGCGACCACGACGCGGTCACGGTCGTCCAGCACCAGGGCGTCGGGATCCTCGCCCGACTCGATGAGCAGGCGGCGGAAAAAGGTCGAACAGATGAGGCAATCGGTCTCGGCGGACACCGCGTGGGCGAACAGATGCGTCAGGCGTTCGCCAAGAAATGGACGCACCGTGTCCCGGAGCGGATACCACTCCATGAGCGCGTGGAACGCGGGCACCGACCGCAGCAGCGTCCGTTTCATGTTGGTGATCCGGCCGACCGCCTGCTCGTGGTGATCGTGCGCGGCACGTGCGTCGGGCGGCGCCTCGGCGTAGGTCAGCGGAGCAATGCGGGCCATGGGCGATCTCGATCGTCGGGTGAAGGCCGGCGGTGGCCGACGGCCACCCGTACTCTACTCACGAACGGGGTGGATCTGAAGGTTGTACATTTCCGCCCCATGGAAATCCAGATCTTCGGCATTCGGAAGAGCGCGGAGACCAGGAAGGCGCTTCGGTTCTTCGCCGAGCGGCGCGTGAAAGTTCACTTCGTGAACCTCCTGGAGCGGCCCGCCTCCCTGGGCGAGCTGCGCCGCTTCACGCAGAAGTTCGGCGTCGAGGGAGTGCTGGACCGCGGCTCCCGCCGCTTCGCCGATCTCGGCCTCGCGGCGGCGCGCCTAGGCGAGGACCGCTGGCTCGACAAGCTGGCCGAGGAACCGCTGCTACTCCGGCTCCCTCTCGTCCGCCATCAGCACCGGCTCACCGTCGGCGACGCCGTGACCGCCTGGCGGGAGTGGACCGCCCGATGACGCAGCTCGCGCTCTCGGCCATCGCGGTCGAGTTCGGCGCCACTCGGCTGCTCGACGATGTCACCCTGACCGTCGCCCGGGGCGAGCGATGGGGCATCATCGGCCGGAACGGCTCGGGCAAAACGACGCTGTTCCGCATCATCACGGGCGAGACCGAGCCGACCTCGGGCACGGTCGCCCGGGCGAGCGGCCTCCGCTACTCGATGATGGAGCAGCACCGGGACTTCGCCGGCGCGACCACGGTCTGGGAGGCCGCCGCCGGCGCGTTCGGCGAGCTGCTGGCGC
>JBBQDU010000219.1:0-3949 GCA_038320055.1 Gemmatimonadales bacterium
CGCATCCCGCCCACCACTCCGTCCGCTTCGCAGTGCGCGTCCCGCGCACTGTACACCACGCAGAACACCCCGTCGGCCTTCCAGCGCTCGTACCACTGCCGCATGATCCCCCGATCCTGCGCGGAGAACCGCTTCGAGGGCCGGTCGGCCGTATAGAGCGCCACGTGCGTGTGCACCGTGCCGGCCCACTCGGGGGGACCGCACCGCTCGACCGACTCGGCTCCCGAGATGCTCATCGAGTCGGCCTCCTGCGGTTCCAGCGCCAGGATGCGGTCCACGAAGACGATGCCACTCCGGACCGTGGCGCCGAGACACGCCACCCGCTCCTCCGCGGCAGCGTGACTCTCTTCCCACAGGGCGCGAAGCCCCAACCCTGCCTCCTGGCTGAACCGGAATGGGGGCGCGGGAGCATCGGCAGTGCTGTCGGGCCGACCCGCCGCGCTGTCGCTCCGCGCCGGCACGGGGCCGGCGGCCTGCGCGCGTGCCGTGCCGGTGGCCGCCACGAGCACCGACGCCATCACCGTCCAGGCCCGGAAGGACCGCAGGGCGCTCAGAATCTCGCGCTCGGCAGGATGAGCACGCGCGACCCGTCGATCTCACAGTGGGTCTCGTTCTCCGCGTAGAGCAGGCAGAACGTGCCGTCCGCCTTCCAGCGCTGCCACCACATGAGCATCACGCCCCGGTCCGCGCCCGAGAACAAGGCATGCGCGGGCCGGCCGTCGGCGAGCGCGAGATGGGTGTGGACGGTGCCCTGCCACATCGGTGGTCCGCACGTCTCGAGGGAGTTGCCGGCCGAGACCGCGAGCGAGTCGGCGCCGGCCTCGAGCGGCATGACGCGGGTGATGCGGAGCGTGTCCTCGTCGATCACGCTCGCGAGGCAGGCGACCCGCTCGGCGTGCGCGGCGCTGCTCGCGCTCCAGAGCACGCGAAGGGCGGCCTGCGCCCCAGGCGCGACCGCGACTGCGTCGGGGCCGGCCGCATGAGCACCCGCGGCCGCAGCCACGAGCGGTGTGGCCAGGATCGCGAGCAGCAGCAGACGGCTCACGGCGCCTGTCCGATCGCGACGCCCCACGGAATCTTCCCGACTGGGATCGTGCGGGTGACCGCCAGCCGATCGGTGTCGATGACGCTCACGTCGTTGGACGGGCCGTTGGCGGCGTACAGCTTCCGGCCGTCGGGCGTGAGGGCCAGGCCCCAGGGCCGCTGGCCCACCTTGACCGTGCCGGTCACGGAATCCGTCGCCACGTCGATTACCGAGACCGTGCCACCGCGCCCGTTGGAGACGTAGATGCGCTTGCCGTCGGGGGACGCCTTCGCGTCCATCGGCTTGGCGCCCTCGGGCATCCCGATCACCGCGAGCTTCTTCCTGGTGGCCGCGTCGAGCACCCACACGGTGCCGTCCACCTCCGACGTGACGTACGCGCGCGTGCCGTCCGGCGTGAAGGCCAGCGAGCGCGGGCGCTTGCCGACCTCCGCGCGCCCGAGCACCTTGCCACTCCCCGTGTCCAGGATCGTCACGTTGTGGTCGGTCTCGCCGGTAACCCAGACCGTCTTCCCGTCGGGATGCACCCGCACGCCCTCCGGCTCCTTACCCACGGTCACCGTGGACCGGATCCGGCCGCTCGCGACGTCCACGATCGACGCCGTGCCGGCGTCTTCGTTCGACACGAAGAGCGTGGTGCCATCGGCGCCGATGTCGAACGTCTCGGGATCCGAGCCGCCCGGCAGCACCCGCGTCACGGTCCGGCTCGCCGCGTCCACCACGGCGATGCCGTCCTTGGACTTGTCCGACTTGAGCTTGTCGCACTCCGCGTCGGGCATCGAGGGGGGGCACTTGGGCGAGCCGCTCAGCGCGACGAACACGGTTTTGCCATCCCGGCTCACCTGCACGCCCCGCGGCCGAGTGCCGACCGGGATGGTCGCGATCGCGCTGTCGGTGCGCGTGTCGATGACGGTCAACTCCTGGGAATCCTCGTTGGTCACGTAGGCCAGGAGGCCACCGCCGGCATCGGTGGCGGCGCCATCGGCGGGGGCGGGGGTGGAGGCGGTGTCGGGGTCGCGCGCGGGGGCGTCGCCGCCCTTGCACGCCACGGCGAGGACCAGCACGGCACAGGCTGTCAGGTCACTTCGCATCGAAGGTCGCCTTTTCGCGGTTGCGGGCCTTGTCCAGTCCCTCGATCCGGTCGACGCCGATGGCGTCGGTGAAGTTCGCGCCGGAAAGGTTGGCGTTCGCCAGCTTGGCACCCGTCAGATCGGCCCGCGTGAGATCGGTCTGGACCAGCTCGGCATTGCGAAGATCGGCCCGCGTGAGGCGGGCGCCGACCAGCGTGGCGTAGGAGAAGTCGGCCTTGTAGAGATTGGCGCCGGTGAAGTCGGCGCCGGTCAGATCCGCGCTCGTGAACGTCGCGCGCATGACGCCCATCGACTGGTTGCCGGGATCCGCGCCGATGTTGGCGTTGGTGAGGACGGCGTCGACCAGCTTGGCGCCGCGGAGGTACCCGATGATGCGGGTGCCCGAGAGGTTGGCGCCGCTCAGGTCCGCCGCCTCGATGATCGTGGCGAACAGGCTGGCTCCTGTGAGATTGGCACGCCGGAGATCGGCCCGCCGGAGAACGCTCCCGTCCAGGTTGGCTTTGCTGAAGTCCGCGCCCGTGGCAACCGCATCGGTCAGGTCGCATGCGAACATGTTGGCGCCCGCGAGCTTCGCATCGACCAGCCGGGCCCCCGTGAGGACGGCGCGGCGAAAGTCGACCCCGCGCAGATCGAGCCCGGTCAGGTTCGCCCCCGAGAGGTCGGGCAGCGCGCTGCCGCCGCCGGCGAGCCGCGCCTTGACCTGCGCAACGTCCAGCCGGACCGCGGGGGTGTCCGCCGCGACGCGGGCAGGCCGGGCCTCGGGCAGGACGGCGGTCGCCGCGAGCAACGCGGCCAACAGGGGTGCCGTGACCATACTCGTCTCCTCTCGTGAAGTTAGACGCACCTACCGCGGATGGCCAGAATGGAAGCGGGACCGCATCTCCGCGGTCCCGCCCGCCATACGGCTACGTCCGGGGGCCGGCGCCGGTTCTATCCGTCGCGTTTCACTGCGGGTCGGCCCGGCGCCACCTTGGCGTCACTCCGCGCCTTCACGTAGCTGTAAATCTTGTCGATCGTGGGCAGCTCCATGCCGAGCGCGCACCAGGAGGGCATCCCCTTCTCGAGGCGACCGGCGCACACGGTCTGAACGAAGAGCTCCTTCGTGTTGATCGGACCGTTGGGCTTGAGCGACATGATGAGGTGCGGGGCGATGGTCGTGCCCGCCACGTCCTCCCCGTGGCAGCGGGCGCAGTTCAGATTGAACTGCTTCCAGCCGTCGTAGACATCCTGGGATACCGTGTCCCGGGGGGCCGCGTGATACGCGTCGCGCAACTCCTGAGCGACGGCGCTTGTCGTGACCGTCGATGCGGCCAGGAGGACGCCGGCGGCCATGAGGATCCGGCGGCAAGCGGCGAGAGAGAGCGTGGCCATGCTGGGCGACGTTCCTTTCGGTCGAAAAAGGGTGAGAGAAAGAGTGTCGGAGTGGGACTCAGCCCGGTCCCTGCGTCGTGGAATCGGCGGGCGCGCCCGCGGCTCCGGCGGCCTTCTTCGCCGGGGCCGGATCGATGGGAAGGGTCGGCACTCCATACTCCTTGAGGATGGCCTCGATTTCCAGGCGTTTGCGGTCGAGGACGACCTCGAGGCTGTCCCGGAACACCTTGTCACGGCGGCGCACCGCGATGCCCATGTCGTACTGAAACGGAAATTCCGTCACCGAATCGCGGGTGGGGAGCGGCTTGAGCACCAGCGGCACAGGAGATTGCTTGGCGAAGTAGCCGGCGACCGGACCCCAGGCGATGGCCACGTCGATCTTCTGGTTCGCGACCGCCTTGATGATGTCGTCGGGGCGGTTCTGGTCGTCGTAGAAGGTGCTGAA
>JBBQDU010000220.1:0-3943 GCA_038320055.1 Gemmatimonadales bacterium
GCTCGGCGGCGAGATCGGGGTGTCCGGGTTCTACGAGACGACCCAGCCGGCCAAGCCGACGTTCGATGTCGCGCTCAAGATGAACCAGGTGGACATCCCCTCGGCGTTCGAGGCGTTCACCACCGTGCAGAAGCTGGCGCCAGTCGCCAAGTACGCCGTGGGGAAGGTGACCACTGACCTCCACGTGGATGGGGCGCTGGGGAAAAACATGCTGCCGCTCCTCCCGGGCTTGAGCGGGAAGGGGTCGTTCCAGACTTCACAGATGGTGATCAAGGATTTTCCGGCGCTGGAGAAGGTCGTAGACGTGACCAAGCTTCAGTTCCTGGACAATCCGACGATGCAGGCGCTGCGCGCGGCGTTTCAGATCAAGGACGGCCGGTTGTTCGTGCAGCCGTTCGACGTGAAGGTCGGCGGGACCACGATGAACGTGAGCGGGTCGAACGGGCTCGACCAGTCGCTGCAGTACACGCTGGGCCTGTCGGTGCCGCGCGCGCTGATGGGCAGCGCGGCCAACAACGCCATCGCCGGGCTGATGTCGAAGGCCGGGGCGGCCGGAGTCGATCTCGCGGCGGCGTCCGAGATTCCGCTCGGCATCAAGCTCGGTGGGACGGTGACCAGTCCCACGGTGACGGCCGACGTCGGCAAGGTCACTTCATCGGTGAAGGAAGGCGTGCAGCAGGCGGTGACCCAGGCGGCCACCAAGGAAGTCTCGGCGGAAGCGATGAAGCTCGTGCAGGAGGCGGAGCAGCAGGCCGCGGCCATCCGGCAGGAGGCCCAGTCGCTGGCGGAGACCGTGAAGAAGGAGGGCTACCAGCAGGCCGACGCCCTGACAGCCAACGCGTCCAATCCGATCCTCAAGGCCGCGGCCAAGCCCGCCGCCGACAAGCTGCGCAAGGAGTCCGACGACAAGGCCGCGGGGATCGTCCGGGACGCGAACCAGCGGGCCGATGGGATCGTCGCCGCGGCGCGGAAGCAGGCGGGACAGACGCCGGAGGCGTCAGCGGAAGGGAAGTAGCCGTCATCCCGAGCGTCCCCGTCATCCCGAGCGCAGCGAGGGATCTTGCCGGGCCGAGTTCTAGCCATTCCCTGCAAGGTCCCTCGCTTCGCTCGGGATGACGGGGACGCTCGGGAGAGGGCGGCGCTCGTACCGGCTGCCCACGATCACGACCTTCGCGACGGCGGACAGCCTCCACGATGCGGCGAACCTCATGGCCCAGACCACGCACCGGTGGCGGGACGCCGCACGTCTCCACCGCCAGTCCGCCCACCTCCGGGCGGCCAACGATTCGGCCGGGTATCGCTGCCTCGCGCTGGCCGCGCAACTGAGCTTCACGAGCAAGGATCTGTCCAGCGCGGAGCGCGACATGACCGCGGCGGCCCAGCAGGCGCTAACGCGTGGTGACGTCGAGAAGGCCGCGCATGCCTATGCCGACGCCGCCTGGGTGGCGCAGGAGCGAAAGGATCGTGGGCAGGTGTGGACCCTCGGCCGGCGCGCCGAGGTCCTTGCGTCGTCGCCGCTGCTCAGCCCGACTCAGCGGATGGCCATCCGGCAGCGGTTCGTCCGCCGGGATCGGAACCTCGCCGGGCAGTTCACGCGATAGACGGCACGAACCAAGAGGGCGCCATCACCCCTTATGGCGTCTTCTGCTCGCCGAGCCGCCCGTCGCCGGGCAGGCTCGGCGCTCGGTTGCTCTACCGCACGCGCCCCCTGATATTCCCCCGGGCCAGTTCCACACCGGAGGCGGGAGGCGCCGTGGCATTTTTTTCGCGCAAGTGCAGACGGCGCAGTAACCCCTGAGGCGTCTCTGGTCGCTGCCCACGATTCGCACCGCGGTCGTGTACGGGGCGTCAGGGGTCGGGTTCGCGGGCGCGAACCTGGTGCTGGCGCGTATGCTCCCGAAGGACGAGTACGCGCTCTTCACGCTTGTCCTGGCCCTCGTCAACTTCGGGTTCGCGCTTGCCACCGCGGGGATCGACGGGATCGCGCTCCGGCAGGCGCTGGAGTTCGGGCCCCGGCTCCTCGTCCGCGTCGTCGCCGCCGCGCTGGTCGCCGCGGTCGGACTGGGGGTCGTCGCCGAGGTCGCCTACGACCTGACCCTGCCGCTGCTCGCGATGCTCGTGGTGTCGGCCGCGGCCGGCGGGGTCATGGTGGTGGCCGGCGCCCGGTTCCAACGCGAGCAGCGATTCGGGCTGTCCCTCTCCCTCGTCCAGAGCCCCAACTTCTTCCTCGCCCTGGCCGCGGCCGTCGTGGTCGCGGCGGGCGCCGGGCACGCCTGGGTGCCGCTCCTCATCGCGACCGCCGGGTTCGTGCTGGGCGCATGGTACGGCTGGTGGCTGCTCCTCAGCGAGCGCGAGGCCAAGCCCGACCGCGGAAGCGCGTTCTCATGGCGTGAGGCGCTGGCGTTCGCGGGCCTCAGCGCCTCGGGGCTCCTCTTGGTGCAGCTCGAGCGCTTCGTCATTCCCCACGTCCTCCCGCTCGGCGACCTGGCGACCTACGGCGTCCTCGCCGCCATCGTGGGGTCGCCGTTCCGCGTGCTTCAGAACAGCGTCGGCTACTCGCTGCTGCCGCGCCTGGCCGCGGCGTCGAGCGTGCCGGAGCGCCGCCGCCTCATCCGGCGGGAGCTCCGGCTGGCGGGTCTCCTGATCCTGCTCGCCTCCGCGGCGGTCTGGGTCGCGGTGCCGCTGGTGGAGCGGTGGTTCCTCGCCGGCAAGTACGACTTGTCAAGCGCGCTGGTCCTCGCGGCCATTCTGGCCGGTCTGGCCAAGGTGCTGAATGCCTTCACTAGGGCGACCGTGACGGCGCTCGCGAGTGCGCGGGAGCTGTCGCTGATCAACGTGCTCGGCTGGGTATCGGTGGTGATCGCGGCCGCCGTGGCCACGTTCGCCGGCCGCTGGGGACTTCCGGGCGTCATTTATGGCGTCGGCCTCGGGTGGCTGCTGCGCGCGATGGCCGCACTGTGGCTGTCGGTGCGGCATCTCAGAATGCCGGCATCGTCCGGCGATGGTGCGGCCGTGACGTAATTGTGACGCACGGCACCGCCGTGTCGAATACTCACGGCATATTTAGCGGATTCCCTGAGGAACCTGTGTCCAAAGGAAGACCGTGACGGCTCCACCTCGCCCCACGCCCGCCGCCGGTACGGTTCTGGTGACCGGTGCGGCCGGCTTCACCGGACTTTCGCTCGCCTGTTCCCTGGCCGCTCATGGCTATCACGTGCGTGGCCTCGTCAGAAACCGATCTCGTGCCGCGGAGCTGGAGCGCGCAGGGGTGGAAGTCATCGCGGGGGACGTCCGCGACCGCGACACGGTTCGGCACGCGGTGCGGGGCGCCGAAACGGTCTACCACCTCGCCGCCGTCTTCCGCCGGTCCGGCGTCCCCGACTCCGAATACCGCTCCGTCCACGTGGACGCGACGCGCCAGCTGATGGAGTGCAGCGCGGCGGCCGGCGTCGCCCGGTTCGTCCACTGCAGCACGGTCGGCGTGCACGGAGATGTGAACACCGACGCCCCGGCGGGCGAGGGCGCCCCCTTCCGTCCGGGCGACATCTACCAGCGCACCAAGCTCGAAGGCGAGCAGATGGCGCTGCGCACCGCGGAGCGGATGGGCCTGCCGTTGACCATTGTCCGCCCGGGGCCCATCTACGGTCCGGGCGACCGGCGGCTCCTCAAGCTGATCGGCGGCATCGCGCGCAGGCGCTTCCTGTTGCTGGGCGACGGATGTCCGCATTTTCAGATGGTCTACGTGGATGACCTGACCGAGGCCTTTCGCCTCGCGGCCGCCACGCCGGCCGCCGCGGGGCGGACCTACATCATCGCCGGCGAGGAGGCGCCGACGCTCACCGAGCTGGTCGGCGAGATCGCCTCGATTGCTCACGTGCGCGCCCCCCGCGCCCGCCTGCCCGTCTGGCCATTCTGGCTCGCGGGGGCGATCTGCGAAGGGATC
>JBBQDU010000221.1:0-3885 GCA_038320055.1 Gemmatimonadales bacterium
CGAGCTGACCGTCTCTACGCCCTGCCCCTCGAATTCTTCGAGAAACCGGAGGTACAGCGACAGCCGGCGCACGGTGGACTCGGCGACCTTACGCATGCCCGGATTTTATGTGAAACATTTCACAAAGCTACCGCCCCGCCCACCCCCCGTCAACGAGCGCACGGTACAGCGCCGCGAAGGTTGGCGGCGCCAGCACCTCGGGACGCATCGCGGGCGCGATCCCCGCCTGCGCCAGCGCCTCCGCCACCCTCGGCGGCTCCCACCCGGTCAGCTCTCGGAGGCCGCGGGCGAGCTGCTTCCGCCGGAAGCCGAACAGTCCCACCACCAGCCGCCTGAGGCCGGCCTGCTCCGCCGCCGGCACCAGCGGCTCCGCCAGCGGGACCAGCCGGAGGACCGCCGAGTCGACCTTGGGTCGCGGCGTGAAGGCGCCGGCGGGAATGGTGAAGAGTCGCTCGGCCGCCGCGACGGACTGCACGCCGACGCTGAGCGCCCCGTACGCCGGGTTTCCGGCCGGCGCGGTTACCCGGTCGGCCACCTCGCGCTGCACGAGGAACACGATGCGCTCCGGGCGCGGCGGCTCGAGGGCCTTGTCGATAAGCGGCGACGTGATGTTGTACGGAATGTTTCCGGCGACGAGGAAGCGGGGCCCCGCCAGCGCGTGCCAGTCGGCTTCGAGGGCGTCGGCCTCCACGATCGTGGCGGAGGGAAAGCGAGAACGGAGCGCCGGGACCAGCTCGCGATCCTTCTCGATGGCCACGAGCCGGCCCGCCCGCTCCGCGAGCGCCGCGGTCAGCCCGCCGGGACCAGGCCCGATCTCGAGCACGGTGTCGTCCGGGCCGGCGCCGAGGGCGTCGGCGATCCGGCCGAGCAGCCGGGGATCGGTGAGAAAGTGCTGGCCGAGCCGCCGCTTGGCGCGGAGCACGATCAGATCCGGAGAATCAGGAGCGTCCGGTCGTCGATCGGTTTCGAGCCGAACGCCTCCGCATCCTCGATGACCGCGGCGACGATCGCCTCGAGCGACTCGGTGCGGCGGGCGCAGACGGTCGCCAGCAGGCGTTGGTCGCCGAACGGCTCACCGGCCTCGTTCCGGGCTTCCACCAGCCCGTCGGTCCACAACACCAGGAGGTCGTGCCCGATCGTCCAGGGCACCTGGCGGCGCTGGATGCTCCCGGCCGTCGCGAGACCGAGCGGCGGCGCGGTCGCCTCCAGCCGTTCCGGCTCGCCGAAGCGCGGGACGCGGAACGCATAGGGATGCCCCGCGTTGGCAAAGGAGAGGCGGCCCGCCAGCGGATCGAGCACGCCGTAGAACACGCTGAAGTACATCTCCGTCGACGTGAGCTCGGTGCCGAGGCTGTCGAGCAGCGCCGACAGCGTCTCGTCGGGGGTGACCGAGGCCGCCGAGTGGATGCCGGCGGCCGACATGACGAGCGCCATGACGAGCGCGGCCGAGAACCCGTGCGACGCCACGTCGCCGACCATCACGCCCACCCGGCCCCGGCCGAGCCGGCTGAAGGTGTAGAAGTCGCCCCCGACCGAGTCGGCGGGGTAGCATCGTGCGGCGACCTCCGCGTCGCCCTGCAGCACCGTGGGCGACGGGAGCAGCTTGAGCTGGAGATCGTGCGCCAGGTCGAGCTCGTGCCGGAGCCGCTGCTGCCGGCCGTCGCGCTCCACCAGGCGGGCGTTCTCGACCGCCGCGCCGATCTGGTTCGCGACCGCGCTGACGAGCTTCCGGTCGCTGAGCGTGAACCGGTCGCCGCCGAGCCGGTCGGTGAGATTGATGACGCCGACGCAGCGGAGCGGCGAGCCCGGGGCGCCATAGCAGATCGGCACGCTGAGGAACGCCTCGCCGCGGTAGCCGCGCTCCTCGCCGCAGTCGCCGTCCTCGGGGTCGGGCGACGACGGATCGTAGGCGACCACGCGCCGCTCCCGGTACACGCGCGCCGCCACCGAGCACTCGTCGTCCACGGGCACCGGGTCGAGCCCGTCGAGCCCGAAGCCGCGCGCGGCCACGGTGCGGAGCACGCCGGCCGACTCGTCGAACACCATGATGGAGGCCCGACGCGCGCCGACCACCGTGCTCACCTCGCGGGCGATGATCTGCGTCGCCTCCTCCAGCCGCACCGTCTGCCCCAGGATCTCGCTGATGGCGTAGAGGAGATCGATCTCCTGATAGCGGACGGTGAGCTCCTCCGCCAGGAAGGCGCGCTGCCGCTCGACGTCGAGCAGCGCGCCGACCACTGGCAGCACCCGCGCCGCCGCCCCGGCCAGCTCGTCGGCCGCCAGCTCGCCGACCTCGAGCCAGAACCCCTCCCCTTCGCCCACCGGCTCGAGCCAGATCGTGCCGTCCGCCCCGGGCGTGCACCCCGCCACGCGCGGCACGGCCGGCACCGTGCCAGGATCCGGCCCCGCGGCCAGCCGCAGCGCGCGCCCGTCGAAGCGCCAGACGCGCACCCGTCCCCCGACGAGTGCGCCGAGGCGCTCGAGCACGAGATCGAGCCGTCCTACGGACGGCGCAGTATCATGCAGATGGAGTTCCCTTGCTCGTTGAATTGGACGGCGTCCACGAGCTTCCGGATGAGATAGAGCCCCCGCCCGTTGGCCTCGTCGATTTGCTCGGGGCGGATCGGCTCGGGCACCGCGGCGGGATCGAAGCCCGGGCCTTCGTCGGTGACCTCGAGCCGGATGGCGGCGGGATCGAGTTCGGCCCGCACGTGGACCCACTTCCGACGGTCTTCGTTGTTGCCGCGCATGATGGCGTTGCTGAGGGCTTCGGAGAGCACGACCCGGAGCCGGAAGCGGGTCGTGGTAGGCGTGTCGTGGCCGGCGAGACAGTGGCGGGTGACCAGCTCGACCGCCTCCTCGATGCACTCCACCTCGCTCGGCAGGCGCAGCGTCACCAGCACACCGGCGCCGCTGCCGCCTCTGGCCGGTGAGCGGCGAACGCAGAGCCGGAGCGGCGACGGCATGGCGAGGCGCCCGCTAGAAGCTCGCGAGGGCCTGCTGGGGCGTCTCGGCGATGGCGAAGAGCGTGTCGAGTTTCGTCAGCTCGAACAGCGAGCGGAGATCTTCGTTGAGGCCCGAGAGCCGCAGCTCGCCGCCCGCCTCGCGAATCTTCTTGGAAATGGAGACCAGGGCGCCCAGCCCCGAGGAGTCGATGTAGCCGGTGCGCGAGAAATCGATCAGGATCCGGCGCTCACCGGCGTCGAGCATCTGCTGCACGAGATCCTTGAGCTCCTGGCGGTTGCCCACGATCAGCTGTCCCTCCACCTGCACCACCGCCACCCCGCTCGCGTCTCTCGTCTGGTGGAACCCCATCGGCGCTCTCCGTCGAAGGACCTAGTCGCACTGCAGCGCCACCATGGCGCACACCTCGACAATATCGTCGGCCGTGGCCCCGCGCGACAGGTCGGCCATGGGTCGGGCCAGCCCCTGCAGCATCGGGCCGATGGCCGTCGCACCCCCCAGCCGCTGCACCAGCTTGTAGGCGATGTTGCCCGCACCCAGGTCCGGAAAGACGAGCACGTTGGCCCGCCCCGCGATCATCGAACCCGGCGCCTTCCGCTCGGCCACGTCGGGGGCCAGCGCCGCGTCGCCCTGCAGCTCTCCATCCGAGACGATGTTGGGCGCCAGCTCCCGGAACCGCGCGGCCGCCTCCCGCACGCGGGCCACGCCCGAGCCCTCGGCGCTACCCTTGGTGCTGTAGGACAGGAAGGCGACCCGCGGAGAGTCGCCGACCAGCCGGGGGCGGTCGCGAGCGGCGGCCAGCGCGATCTGCGCCAGCTGGTCGGGCGTGGGCTCCGGCACGACGGCGCAATCGGTGAAGGTCAGCACGGTGTCGTTGGGGAGGACCATGTAGAACGCCGAGCTCACCAGCTCGACGCCGGA
>JBBQDU010000222.1:0-3879 GCA_038320055.1 Gemmatimonadales bacterium
AGGAGCGAGCCCGCTCCCAGGCCCAACGCGACTGCCGCGTACGCGATGACTCGCGCAACGCGTGCGAAGGCGCTGACACGGCAATGCTTCATGGATACGTCCTCCAAAGGCGTGAACCTGCGAGTACGACCGGCCTGCGGCAGGAAGCGCACACGCTTCCCCGGGGCTCTGTGGCCCGCGTTCGGATTGCGACAGCTGTGGGAGTCCACCTGCATCAAATGAGGGGTACGATGCCGGTTGCGACATCGTGGGCGCCGACCGCGGCCCGGTCAGCGCTGCCTAATATGAGTCAGTGAAAATCTCGTGTCAAGCAAACGTCACGACGACACGTCGGCTGAGCTTCACCGTGTAACTCTCTGAAACCGGAGCGGTTGCCTATTGAAACACCAAACCGCTGCTCGCGGCGCGGTACCATCGTGACGACACGGGGACGCGGCGGAGACGCCGGGCGCATGCGAGGGAGAATCGGTGTCGGGACAGAATGGTTGTGATGGCGACGGGAACAGGAGACGGACGCGATTCTAACGACCGGCCCGCGCTTTGGGAAGGGGTGGCGCCCGCCGGCGCGCGCTACGCGGGGACGATCAGCCGGGTTTGCGGCTCCCGCGGCGTGACCTCCGGACCCCCGTCGCCCCAGTGCATGTTGACCTCGCTTCGCACCCCGTACTCCCCGGGCAGATAGACGCCCGGCTCGACCGAGAACCCCACGCCCGGCACCAGCTGGCGGTCGTCGTGCGTCTCGTAGTCGTCGAGGTGCGGCCCCGAGCCGTGGAGGTCGAGGTCGATCGAGTGGCCGGTGCGGTGCTCGAAGTGCTCGCCGAAGCCCGCGGCCTCGATCACCCCGCGCGCTGCCCGATCGGCCTCGAAGCCCGCGATCGGCCGGCCGGCCGCCGCGGCAGCCTTGATGACGCCCACCGCGGCATCGCGCGCGTCGCGCACCGTCTCCCACACCCGCTGCACCCGGTCCGGCACCTGGCGCCCCGCGAAGCCCATCCACGTCTGATCGGCGAACACCGTCGTGAGGCTCCGTCCCGCCCAGAGATCCAGCAGCACGACCTGGTCGGGGCGGAGCGTCGCGTCGTGCCCGGCGCGGGGCTCGTAGTGCCCCTTGGCCGAGTTGGGGCCGAACCCGACGATCGGCAGCGTGTCGAAGACCAGCCCACGCGCCTGAGCCGCCGCCACCACCCGGGCCTGGAGCGCGCACTCGGTGAGTCCCGCATCGGTCTCGGTCACGGCGCGGGCCAGCGCCTCGCGCGCCACCTCGGCCAGCACCTCGGCGGCGAACCGGTGATCGGCCGCCTCCGCCGCCGACCAGGCCGCCGCGAACCGGCTCACCAGCGGGCCTGACGGCACGATCTCAGCACCCAGCCGGCGGAGCAGCTCGACGACGCCGTAGGGCACGCGGTCGAGATAGGGCACCGCGTCCTCGGGCGAGATCTCCATGGCGAGCCGTTTCCCCGCGACCACCTCGCCGAGCGCGGCGTGCAACTCCTCCCAGCGCGAGTAGGGCAGCACGCGGCCCGGAAATCCCTCCACCGCGGCCAGCTCGATCCGGTGCGCCACCGCGACCGGCTCGCCCTCGCGCGGCAGCAGGACGAACAGCCGCCGGGTGTTGAGGCCCTCGAGCCCGAGCACCCTGGTGGCCACCGGATTGAGCCCGTGGAAGCCGTAGAGGAGCCAGCCATCCACGCCCGCGGCCGCCAGGGCATCGGCCAGCTCGCGCCGGTCGGGAATCATTCGTAGACCTCCGCGGCGGCACTGCGCCAGACGCAGGCGTCGTCCCCCCGCCCGCGGCAGCGCTCGTGGAGCATGGCGCCCTCGAAGGCGGCGAGCGAGCGCAACAGCTCACCGTAGGCGGATCCGTAGAAGGTGCACGCGGTGCCGTCGGGCATCGCCAGGATCGAGAGGGGATCGGCCATGCGAACCTCGGTGCCGCCGGCCGGCGCGGCGAGCTCGCCGCCGAAGACATCGCGCGCCAGCCGCGCCACCGCGCGGACCGACACGCGCCGGGCGAGGGCCATGGGCGAAACCCTCGCCAGGGTCCGCGCCGAGCGCCCGCGCGATCGCGCCGCGTAGCGCGCCGCCCGGCGGCCCGCGTCGGCGAACACGAGCGGCGCATCCGGCCGCCGGCCCACCAGCCGGACCACGCTGACGACCTCGTCGAGCTCGACCGTGCCCTCGCGCTCGGCGGCAGCGCGATAGCGCTGGATCTGCGCCGCCACCGTCGGGCTCAGGCCCAGGCGGCGCACGGCGATCTCCTCGGCCAGCTCGTCGAGCCCGTCCTCGACGGGCGTGTCGAGATTCCGGATCGCCTCGAGCAGGCTGAGCGGGAGCAGCGCGGGAACGGCGGGAGGAGTAGGCACGGAGTGTGTGTCCGTGAAGCTAGCGGGTCCATTACATTCTTTCCATGGCCGAGCCCTCCACCGCCGGGCGCCCGTTCGACGCCGAGGCGCTGCCCCACCTCGATGCGCTGTATCGGGTGGCGCTCCGGCTCACCGCCGATCCCACCCAGGCCGAGGACCTCGTTCAGGATACCATGCTGAAGGCGTACCGCGCCTGGCACCAGTACCGGCCCGGCACCAACGCCAAGGGCTGGCTCCTCACCATTCTCCGCAACACGTTCATCAACGACTACCGCCGCCGGAAGCTCGAGCCCGTGGCCACCGATCTCGAGGCGATCGAGCCGCACGCCATCTACCGGGCGGTCGAGGACGTCGATCCCGAGGGCGCGTTCTTCTCCAAGATCGTGGACGACAAGGTGCTCGAGGCGATCGACGCGCTCGCGCCCGATTTCCGCGAGGTGCTCGTGCTGAGCGACATGGAAGGGATGCGGTACGGCGAGATCGCCGAGGCCCTCGGCGTGCCGGTCGGCACGGTCAAGTCGCGGCTCTTTCGCGCCCGGCGGCAGTTGCAGGGCTCGCTCTACGCGTACGCGGTCGAAACGGGCATCATCCCCCCCCGGGAGGCCAAGGATGAGTGACACGATCGACTGTCGCGAGGCCGCCGCGCGCCTCCAGGACTTCCTGAAGCAGGAGCTCACGCCCGAGGTTGCCGCCGGTGTGCAGGCCCACCTGGAGAAATGCCGGCCGTGCTTCGCCCACGCCCGCTTCGAGCGGACGTTCGTGGCGATGCTGGAGGCGCGCGCGCGGCAGTGCGAATGCCCGGATGCGCTCCGGGCCCGAGTCGCGAGCATCCTCCGCGCCGAGATGGAGCGCGACTGACGGCCGCGCCGTTCGCCGCCGCGGCGCTGGCCGCGGCGGTGGTGGCGATGCTCGCCTGGCGCGTCCGGTCGCTGAGTACCGGCGGGGCCGGGGCGGCCTGGGCGGTCGGCACGCTGGTGGTCGCGGGAACCGGGTGGCGCGGCGGCGCGGTGCTGGCCGCCTTTTTCGTCTCCAGCACGCTCGTGGGCCGGCTGAGTCCCGCCGCACCCGGCCTCGATCCCAAGGGTGAGCGCCGGGACGCCTGGCAGGTCGGGGCCAACGGCGGTCCCGCGGCGCTCGGCGCCCTGCTCGGCTTCGACCATCCGTCGCTGGCCCTCTGGGTCGTCACGGGCTCGCTCGCCGCGGCGGCGGCCGACACCTGGGCCACGAGCCTCGGCGCACACAGCCGCACGCCACCCAGGCTCCTCCTGCTGGGACGCACGGTGGCTCCCGGAACCGGCGGGGGTATGACGGTGACGGGAAGCCTGGCCGCCTTGGCCGGCGCGCTCGTCGTCGCCGCCGCCGCCGTGGCCGTCGGCGCCGGACCCGCGCTGCTTCCGGTCGCCACCACGATAGGTTTCGCGGGGATGATCGTGGATTCGGCGCTGGGCGCCTGGGTGCAGGGCCGCTATCACTGTACCGCCTGCGGCGTGGCGAGCGAATGGCCGGTGCACCGCTG
>JBBQDU010000223.1:0-3865 GCA_038320055.1 Gemmatimonadales bacterium
GTCAGCGCCAGCGGCGTCCGGCAGACGGCCCAGGCCGAGGGTGAGCTGACCCAGGCGCTCGGGCGGCTGTTCGCGCTGACCGAGGCCTATCCCGACCTCAAGGCCACAGGCAACGTGGCGCAGCTGCAGGAGGAGCTCACCAGCACGGAGAACCGGATCGGGTTCGCGCGACAGCACTACAACGACGTGGCCACCCAGTACAACACGCGACAGGCCACCTTCCCCACCCTGCTCGTGGCGGGCCTCGCCAGGGCCGTCCCCGCCGAGCTCTGGGAGATCACGGACGACACGGAGCGCGCGGTGCCCACGGTCGATCTGACCGATACCCCCGCGCCGTGAGCGAGGATTCCAACCTCTTCGCCCAGCAGGCATCCAACCGCCGCCGCAGCACCTGGCTCGTCATCGGGTTCATCGTCTTCTTCGCATGGGTCGGATTCGGCGGCGATCTCGCGCTCGGCCTGCTCACGGCCGACGCCCCGGCCGGGAGCTACCATCACGTCGTCCCCCTGATCGGTGTGGTGACGAGTCTGGCGGCCGCCGGCATGTGCTGGTACTCGTGGCGATTCGGCGCCCGCCAGGTGCTCTGGTCCACCGGCGCGCGCGAGCTGATCGAGCCTACGACGCCCGAAGAGCGACAGCTCGTGAACGTCGTCCAGGAGATGGCGATCGCGTCCGGCGTGCCGACGCCCCGCGTCTACCTCGTCCCCGACGACGATCCCAACGCCTTCGCCACCGGGCACGACGCCGCCACGGCGAGCATCGCCGTGACCGAAGGGCTGCTGCGCACGCTCTCGCGCGACGAGCTGCAGGGCGTGGTGGCGCACGAGATGGCCCACGTGCGGAACCTGGACGTGCGACTCATGACGCTGCTGGCCGGGATGGTCGGCGCGATCGCGCTGATGTCCGACGGGATGGGCAGGATGCTGCGGGGGACGCGGACCGGGACCGGGGGTGGTGGGCGGAGCCGCGGGAAGGGCGGCGGGAACCCGCTCGCGCTGGTCGTGCTGGTGCTGTGGCTGCTGACGCTGGTGCTGGCGCCGATCGTCTCGCGCATCCTGGCCATGGCCGTGAGCCGGAAGCGCGAGTTCCTGGCCGACGCGACTGGGGCCCAGTTCACCCGCAACCCGCTCGCCCTCGCGGCGGCGCTCCAGAAACTGGAGGCCGCCGCCGCCCCGACGCGGGCCATCACGCAGGGCGCGGCGCACCTCTGCATCGTCGATCCGGCGCCGGGGCTGCTCGCGTCGCGCGAGGGATTGCTGGCCGACGCGCTTGCCTCGCATCCGCCGGTCCGCCAGCGGATCGCAAGGCTCGAGGCGATGGGCTACCGGGGCCCCGTCACCTCACCAGGGCTGCCATCTCCGCGGTGAAGCTCGCGGGATCGAACGGCAGCTCGACCACGACGTCGGCACCGGCACCCCGCGCGGCCGCACCGTCGCCCGCCACGAGCGCCACGACCCGGTAGTCGCGCTCGGCCGGCGGGTCGAACCCGCCGAGCGGGTGGGCCCCCGCCGCGTCGGTCCCGCCGTACCCGATCACCATCGCCACCCCCAGACGCGGAGCGCCGCGCCGCGTGTCCTCCAGCGTGCCGCAGCGCTCGACCGCGAACCCGGCGTGGCGGAGCAGCAGCGTCACGATCCGGGCGAGGTCCTCCTCCGCCACCTGCACCAGGGCGGTGCCCCGGTGCGGGGACGGCGGCGGGGCGGCGGCGGCGCTGCCGTCCAGATCCACCATCTGGATCCCGGGCAGATAGGCCTTGGTCCGCGCCGCGCGGAGATCGCCGATCTGCCGGACGATGTCCCGGATGCGGTGCAGCGCGCCCTGCAGCTCCTTGAGCGTCGTCTGGCGCTGCGCCTCCGGCATGGTCGGGTGGGCCAGCAGCAGCTCGACGTCGGCCGAGGCGGACATGAGCGGGTTGTTGATGCCGTGGTGGAGCGTGACCGTCAGCTCGCCCATGGCCGCCATGCGCTCCGCCCGGACCCGGTCATGATCGGCCGCGTCCAGCGCCTTCCGCAGCTCGCGATTCCGCCGGACGCGCTCGAGCACCCACGGGAGCAGCTCCAGCAGGGCCTGGTCCTTCGCCAGGTAGTCGTCCGCACCGAGCCGGAGCGCGCCGGCCGCGAACGATTCGTTGCCGTGGGCGGTGATGAGGATGACCGACGGCGGATTGGGGCGGGCGCGGATGGTCTCGAGCACCTCGAGGCCGTTGGCGTCCGGGAGCTGATGGTCGAGCAGGACGATGTCCACGCCGTCCAGCGACTCCAGCGCCTCACGGCCGGTGACTACGTGGATCCCCTCGCCGAAGCCGTGCGCCCGAATGACGTGCAGCACGAGACGGGCGATGGTGGGGTCGTCGTCCACCACCAGAATGCGCGGCGGGGCGTCAGCCATGCGCCGGGGCCGCCCCCTCGCGGAACCCCACCCGGGCGAACTTCTCCCATCCCGTTTTACCGCGCCACGCGTCGGCCAGTCCGCGGAGCCGCCAGTACAGCGTCAGTTGCCGGTAGCCCAGGTTCTCGAGCACCGCGTACGCCAGCAGTATGAGGACCTCCCGCCGCCGGCTGAACGGCAGCAGGCCACGCTGCAGGCGGTCCGCGAGCCCCAGCCGGAACCGCCACGCGCCCACCAGCACCCCGAAGACGTTCACGAGCATCCCGTACCCGAGCGAGGCGAGCAGAAACGCCCACAGGTAGTCGTGGTTGATGAGACGCACCTGCAGCACGTACTCCATGACCACGAGGAACAGGACGAGCGCATAGCCGCTCAGCTCGACGAGGGGGCCCAGATACTCGAAGATCCAGAACGCCGGCAGCGCGAACCAGCCGATCCGGCCGAACTTCCGCCGCCACAGCATGCCCCGATGATAGCGCAGCGACTCGCGGAGCCCCCGGTACCAGCGCCCCCGCTGCTTACGCAGCGACTCGATCGTCTCCGGCACCTCGGTCCACGCCACCGGATGAGGAAGAAAGGCGATGCGGCGGTCGTGCAGCTTGTCGCGGAGGAAGCGCTGCAGGCGGACGATGATCTCCATGTCCTCGCACACCGTACCCGCCCCCGGGCCGACGTACTCCTCGGTGAGCCGGTGCCGGAGGAACGGGGTGAGGTATCCGCCGGCCCGGATCACGGTCTCCTTCTCGAAGACGGCGAAGACCCCGCTCAGGATGAGAATGGAGTCCAGGCGGTCGAGGCCGGTCCGCGCAGTCGTAAAGGAGCGGAGATACTCCACCATCTGGAACCGCGCGAGCGAGCGGGCCGGCAGCCCGACGCTCACCACCCCGTTGTTCCGGATCGTGCACCCGTTGGCGATGGCCACCTGGCCGCCGACGGCCACCACGCGCGGATCCTCCTGCACGATCCGCATCAGCTCCTTGAGCGCGCGGTGGTCGAGGATCGAGTCGGCGTCGAGCGAAACGAAGTAGGGCGTCGTCGACGCGTTGATGCCCGCGTTCAGCGCGTCGGCCTTGCCGCCGTTCTCCTTGTCGATCACGATGACCTGCATCACGCCGGGTGGCAGCGGAATGGTCGCCTCGTACATGCCCCGGACGCGCGCGGTGGCGATCGCGCCGCGGTAGGGAAGGTCGGTGCGCCGGAGCCGTAACGCCTCCCGGAGCCGGTCGAGCGTGCCGTCGGCCGAGCCATCGTTGACGATGACGATCTCGTGCCGCGGATAGTCGCAGTGGACGAGGGTGGTCACGCTGTCGACGATCGTCACCTCCTCGTTGTAGGCGGGGACGATCATCGTGAGGGGCTTGGTGAGATCCCCCCGGTCGATCAGGTCGAGGTCCTCGACGAAGTGACCCGCGACCCGGCGCCGCACCTGGCGTGCCGAGAGCGCGACCAGCGAGAGCGTGTACGTGTTGTAGAGCAG
>JBBQDU010000224.1:0-3850 GCA_038320055.1 Gemmatimonadales bacterium
GCCGGGGGGCGGGGGGGGGGGGGCACGCGCCCTCGACTCGACCGCCGCCGCCACGCCATTCGTCACGGAGATGCTGCGCTGGATGCCCGATGCGGCCGACACACCGCTCGGCGCCCGCTCGCAGCCGTCCGAGGTCGCGGACGCGTGGCCGCCCGGCACCGGCCGGATCCTGCTGGCCGACGACAATGCCGACATGCGCGCCTACGTCGAGCACCTGCTCACCCCGTACTGGGACGTCGAGGCCGTGGCCGACGGGGCCACGGCCCTCGAGCGCGCGCGGGCCGACCGGCCCGACCTCGTGATCAGCGACGTGATGATGCCCGGGCTCAACGGCTTCGAGCTCCTGGCGGCGCTCCGCGCCGACGAGGCGACGAGCGACCTCCCGATCATCCTGCTGTCGGCGCGTGCCGGTGAGGAGGCCCAAATCGAGGGCCTGAACGCGGGCGCGGACGATTACCTGGTGAAGCCGTTCAGCGCCCGGGAGCTGATGGCACGCGTTGGAGCGCAGCTTACCCTGACAGGCCTGCGGCGGGAGCACGGCCGGCGCGAGCAGGCGCTTCGCGCCGAGGCGGAGGCCCTCCAGGAACAGGACCAGTTTTTCCGGCTGTCGCTGGAGCTGCTCTGCATCATGGACCTGGGCGGCCGGTTCATGCGGGTCAATCCGGCGTTCGGGCAGGTGCTTGGGTACGCCGACGCCGAGCTCGTCGGCCGGTCATTTTTCGACTTCGTCCATCCCGACGACTGGCACTCCACGCTTGGGATCCTGGACCGTCTGGGGCGCGGTGAAACGGTGGCGGATATCGAGCATCGCTACCGGGCCAACGACGGCAGCTACCGAGTGCTCAACTGGAATGCGGTCCCCGCGTCCGACGGCATGCGCGTCTACGCCACCGCACGGGACAAGACCGAGTCGTACAGTCGCCAGACGCAGTTGCGCGAAAGCGAGGCGCGCCTCCGATTCGCCGCGGACGCCACCCAGTTCGGCCTCTGGGATCTCGATCTCGTCACCGGTACGGCGTGGCGATCGGAACAGCACGACCGGATCTTCGGCTACGCCACACCGCAACCGACCTGGACCTTCGAGCGGTTCCTGGAGCACGTGCTGCCCGAGGACCGGGAGGGCGTAGCCGGGAAGTTCCGGGAGGCGAGCGAGCGGGGTACGGAGTGGGATTTCGAGTGCCAGGTCACCCGCGCCGACGGACAGGTGCGTTGGATCTGGGGACGGGGCACCCACGTGCGGGACGCCACCGGTGCCACCACCCACATGGTGGGCGGCGTGCGGGACATCACCGAGCGCAAGCTCGCCGAGACGCACCTGCGCCAGTTCGAGCGGATGGAAACCGTGGGCCGGCTGGCAGGCGGCGTAGCCCACGAGGCCAACAACATGATGTCGGTCGTTCTCGGCTGCGCGGAGTTCATCCTCCGGCGGCAGGACATTCCGGCCGTCGTGCGCGCCGACGCCACGCAGGTGCGCGAGGCCGCGCAGCGGACCGCGGCGATCTGCGCCCAGCTCCTGGCCTTCAGCCGGCGCCAGCACACGAAGTACGACACCCTCGACCTGAACGCGCTCGTCACCGATCTGCAGCCGATCCTGCGCCGCGCACTTGGCGACCGGATCGCGCTCGTGTGGCGTCCGGAGCATCCCCTCGCACCCGTCAGCGCCGACCGGGGACAGCTCGAGCAGGTGCTCCTCAACCTCGTCCTCAATGGGCGGGACGCGATGGCCGATGGCGGCACGCTCTCGATCGAGACGGCCAACGCGGCACCCGACGCTGCCGGCGAATCCGCCGAGGCGGACGCCGCACTCCAGCCCGGGCCCTACGTGACGCTGCGCGTCCGCGACACCGGGAGCGGGATGAGCGCCGACACGCGAGCCCACTGCTTCGAGCCGTTCTACACGACGAAGGAAGCGGGCAAAGGCACCGGCCTCGGCCTGAGCACCGTGCACGGGATCGTCCACCAGCACGGCGGCATCATCCGGATCGCGAGCGAACTGGGGCAGGGCACCACGTTCACGATCGCGCTCCCGGCCACGACGGCACTGGTCGGCGATGTCGTGGCACTCCCGCCGGCGACGGCCGCGGGGCGGACCGCCACCATTCTGGTCGTCGAGAACGAGACCAGCGTGCGGCAAACCGCCTCCCGCGCGCTGGTGGATGCGGGGTATGTCGTGCTCGAAGCGATCGATGCCGAAGCCGCCCTTGCGCTCGTGCGGGAGGGGCGGACGCCCGTGGACCTCGTGCTGAGCAACGTCGTCATGCCCGGGCTCGGCGGCCTGGCCGTGGCGGAGCTGCTCACCGCCGAGCGGCCGGATGTCAAGGTGATCCTCATGTCGGGCGATACCGGCGCCGACGTGGCCCGCGCCGCGGCCCGGACGGGCTTCCTGCAGAAGCCCTTCTCGCCGGACGCCCTGGTGGGCGCCGTGAACGAGATGCTCGATCGGCCTCAGACCAAGGTGTAGCGCCCGCCGCCCGTGGTCACGATCACGAGGCACATCGCCACGAAGAGCAGGTCGTAGTGCCAGCCGTCGGTCCCGTGCTTCCCCCAGAATCCCGTCTTCCACTCGAAGATCTTCTTCTGGATGGCCCCCAGCATGACGAGGATCAATCCGAGTGCCGCCAGCTGCGGCAGGACACCAAGCGCCACCCCCAGGCCGCCGGCCAGCTCGGCGATGCCGATGACGCGGGTGACGCCCGCCGGGAGACCGATGCTCTTGCCGCGGGCGACCGGATCCTTCGCATGGCTCCACCCGCTGGTGACGAAGACGGCGCCGACGAGCAGGCGCATGAGCAAGAGTGCGGCGTCGCTGTACGGAAGGAGCCAGGGTAGCGGCACGGACATGGGGATCGCTCGCGAAAGAAGTGGAATAGCAGGGACGATAGAACGTACGAGAGTCGGCGCGTCAGCGCCGGTCCGGCTCGGCGGCCATTGGCGCGCCGTAGCGCCTGGAGATCCGGGCGCGCGCCTTGGCGGCCTCAGCGTCGCGATTCCTGGGCGGCGCGGTCGTGACCAGCGAGCCGAGCAGTCGGTGGACGACGTCGGAGACCTCGCCCACGGCCCGGTCGAAGGCCGGCTGGTTGGCGGCGGATGGACGGGTGAAACCGCTGACCTTCCGGACGAACGGGACCGCCGCCGCCCGCACCTCGTCGTCGGTGACGGGGGGCTCGAAGTGATAGAGAGGGCGGATGTTGCGGCACATGGAGACGGGCTCCGGTCGAGGGCGGCACACGTGGACTCGGGGCCGCGCCCGGGGTGGCGCGGCGATTCTCAAGATGGGCGCACGGGGGCTTGGATCGCCAGACGTACGCACGCACGCGCCGTTTCGCGGCCCGGTCTAGATTTCGTGTCGTACCTTGACCTCGGACCGCTCGATGCGCAGTAACGCGTGATCCCATTCCGACCGACTCCCGGCCCCGCCCGCCTCGGGGCGCTCGGGCTGTCCGCCGCCGCGCTCATCGCCGGCTGCGCGCACACGACCAATCTGCTCAACCCCTCGACCCCGCGCTTCTCCGGCGAATACGCGACGGCCGTCGCCGACTCCGCGCCGGCGCCGATCCGGATCGTCACCTTCAACATCAAGCTCGCCCGCCGGATCGACCGCGCCATCGAGGTGCTCCGGAGCGACAGTCTCCGCGGCGCCGACATTCTGGCGCTGGAGGAGATGGACAACGTGGGCGTGGACCGGATCGCCCGGGCGCTCCAGCTCAACTACGTCTACTACCCGAGCATCATTCACCCGACCGATGGCCGGTATTTCGGCCCCGCGATCCTCTCCCGCTGGCCGATCGAGCGGAGCTGGAAGCTGATTCTGCCCCACGAGGGCAAGATCCGCCATCAGCGGCGCACCGCG
>JBBQDU010000225.1:0-3848 GCA_038320055.1 Gemmatimonadales bacterium
GGGACCCGGCCGTTCACACGCGCCAGCCCGACCGATGCCTTGGCGTAGGTGCTGTCGGCCCGGAGCGCGGCCTCGTACGCCTCGCGCGCGGCGGCGACGTGTCCCGACCGCTCGAGCGCCGTGGCGAAGTTGTTCTGGAACACCGGCACGTTGCCCCGGATTTCCACGGCGCGGGCCAGCGGCGCCAGCGCCTCGACGCTCCGCCCCTGCCGGATGTAGAGGTAGCCCAGGTTGTTCATCGACCAGACGTCGCGGTCGTCGATCGCCAGCGCGCGCTGGTAGGCGTCGATCGCCTCAATGACCTGGCCCAGCTCGTAGCGGGCGCGGCCCGCGAGGCGGAGCCCCTCGCCGGAGAGCGGCTCGATGGCCAGGGCACGCTCCACGCGGTCGAGCGCCTCCCGCGGCCGGCTGGTCTCGAGCAGCACGCGGGCGGAGTTGAGCAGGCTCTTCCGGTGCGACGGCTCGAGCCGGAGCGCGGCGTCGAAAGCCTCGAGCGCGCGGCTGTGGTCACCCGTCTTCCAGCTGGACAGGCCGAGCATGTAGTGACCCCAGGCATTGTCCGGCTCGCTCTCGCTGTAGGCTGCGAACAGGCCGACGGCCTCTTCGTAGCGGCCCCGATGGAACGCGCGCTCCGCGTCGGCGTAGCTGGGCACCACCGTACCGAGGGCGATCGGTCGGACGTGCTCGTCCGTCGTCGGAGTCGAGGAGGTGGTGGGGGTGGTCGCGCCGGTCGAGATGGTGGTGGCGGGGCCGGCGGCACCGGTGGTCGCCGAGTCGGGGGTGCGCTCGCCGCGGGAGCAGCCCGCGGCCAGCGGGATCAAGGCGGCGGCGGCCAGCATGGCGAGGCGTGGGATGGGGTGGGTCATGTGATCCTCCTGAGTGGTGCGCGGTGGCGCGGGAAACTTCGTGCGCCACGGGTAAAAGCAAGCGGGTGGCCAGGAGGAAATGGACTGGAGCGAATCGTATAAATCGTTGTGTTGATGCGATTTGTAGACACACACGCGGGACGAGATTTCAACGCCAGTGTCCCGATGGACACGCTGTGAATGGGGTCTACGTGTCCGCGCGGACACGGATCGTGGGGTCGGTGGCGCTGCTTGATGGCCCAGCGCCGGGGGCTCCGGTCGCCCGCTCACGGTCGCTTGACGTTGTGCCTCCGCATGATCTTCAGCAGGCTCGCATGGTCTGCCAGGCCGAGGTCGGCCGCCGCCCGCGTCACGTGCCATTCGTTCCGCTCGAGGGCGGCGATGACGATCCGCCGCTCCGCCTCCGCCTTGAGCGCCTGAAAGGTGTGTGGGCCATCGGCCGCCGGTGGTGCTCCATCCCGAAGCTCGGCCGGCACCGCCTCGGGGCCGATTACCTCGCCGTCGGTGGCGATGATCATCCGCTCGACCACGTTCCGCAACTCGCGCACGTTGTTTCGCGACCAGTCGGCGGCCATGAGGAGCTCCAGCGTGTCCGCCGCGAGGCGCTTCGGCCGGAGACCGAACCGGTCGCAGATCGCCGCCGCGAACCGCTCGGCGATCTCGGGGACGTCGCTTCGCCGGTCCCGGAGCGGCGGCACGTCGATGCGATGTACGTTGATCCGGAAGAGCAGATCGTCCCGGAACCGGCCCGCCCCGGCTTCGGCTTCGAGATCGCGGTTGGTGGCCGCGACGATCCGCGCGTCGACGGCGAGCGAGCGCGTCGCGCCGAGCCGGGTGACGCGTCGCTCCTCGAGCACGCGGAGCAGCTTGGCCTGCGCGGCCGGCGGCAGCTCGCCGATCTCGTCGAGAAACAGGGTCCCGCGCTCCGCCGCCTCGAACGCGCCCTTCCGCGTGACGCTCGCGCCGGTGAAGGCGCCGCGCTCGTGGCCGAACAGCTCGCTCTCGACCAGGGTCTCGGGCAGGGCGGCGCAGTTGAGGGCGATGAACGGCGCCGCGGGGCTCGGCCCCAGCCGGTGCAGCTCCCGCGCGACGAGCTCCTTGCCGGTGCCGCTCTCACCCTGGACCAGTACCGTGCTCGGCACCGGAGCCACGCGAGCGATCCGCTTCCGGAGCTCGATCATCGCCCTGCTGTTCCCGACCAGGGAGCTCTCCCCGTCCAGCCGGCGGCGGAGCACGCGCACCTCCGCGTTGAGCCGGCGCCGCTCGATCGCGAGCTCGATCTCCCGCACGATGCGCTCGATCGGCTCCGCCTTGTCGATGAAGCCGTAGGCGCCGAGCCGGATCGCCTGGGTGCAGCGATCGTAGTTGCCGGTGCCGGTGTAGACGATGACCGGCACCTCGGAGCCGCGCCGCTCGAGCACGCGCAGGACCTCGAAGCCGTCCATCCCCGGCATCTCGAGGTCGAGGATCACGCAGTCCACCGCCTCGCCGCCGAGCAGTTCGAGCGCCTGCCGCCCGTCCCGGGCGACCTGCACCTCGTAGCCGCCCAGTCTGGCCAGGTCGTAGGCGTACTGCTCGGCCATCGCGGGCACATCGTCCACCACGAGCACCAGGGTCATCCCCGGCCTCCTTCCGTGACGGCCGGCCCGGCGCCCGCCGGCAGCTCGACGATGGCGCGGGTGCCGGCCCCGGGCGCCGTCTCGATCCGGAGCGCGCCGCCGAGGTCGATGACCAGCCGGCGCACGATGGAGAGCCCCAGGCCGGTGCCGCCCTCCTTGGTGGTGTGGAAGTCGTCGAAGGCGCGGTCGAGCTCCGCCCGGCTCATGCCCGGGCCCGTGTCCGCCACGGTGAGACGGACGACCCCACCGTTTCCGCTTTCCACCCGCTCGGTGCCAACGGTCACCTCACCTTCGCGCGTGCCGGCCAGGCTGTCCACGGCGTTGCCCACGAGGTTCTCCAGGATTCGGCGCAGCACAAGCGGATCGGCGGACACACTCGGACCGGCGGGGTCGGGCGCGGCGCGCAGGGTGGCGTGCGGGCTCGACGTGCCGCGCACGACCTCCGCGACCACCGCGTTCACATCGCAGTGGGCATGCTGCGCCGCCGGCGAGAGCCGGGCGTAGTTGCGCGCGAGCGTGTCGAGGTAGTCGAGGCTCGACTCCAGCGTCCCGCGCCGCTCCTCGAAGATGCGCGCCAGCGATTCGGGCTCCTCGCGCGCCACCTGCGCGAGGTGGCGCACCACGTTCCGGATCGGCACCAGGCCGTTCTTCACGTCGTGATTGACCTGACGCGCCAGGTCGCCGGTCGCGAGGCGGCGTTCGGCCTCGCGCAGCCGCACTGCGCTCGAGCGGAGCCGATCGGTCAGCGCGCCGAGGACGCCCGCGAGCGCGCCGATCTCGTCGTCGCGATCGCTCGCGAAGTGCTGGTCGAGGCGGTCGAGGTCGATGCGCGCGGTCTGCTCCGCGAGGGCGGTCAGCGGCCGGCTGATCCGCGCGGCCAGCCAACCGGCCGCCAGCAGGGCGAGCGCGACGGTGGCGGCCAGCGCCGCGACGAACCAGCGGTCGATGCTCCGCCTGAGCTCGGCCAGCGTGCCGGCGGAGCGGGTGACGGTCAGGCGGGCCGTCGCCGCCGGAGCGGGCGCCGCCGCCAGGTCGATGAACGGGAGCGGAAGCGCCGCGACGATGGTGCGGTCGCCCTCCGCCGCCGGTGCGGCGCCGGGATAGTCCACCTCGAGCGACAGGTCGCGATCACGCGCGAGCTGGCGACGAAGGCCTCGCTCGAACACGGCGCCGCCGGCGACCGTGAGCCGTGCACCGCCCACGCGTACGGAATCCAGCCGGGCCAGCACGACCACCGAGGTGTCCGCGGTGCGCGCCCGCACTAGCACGGGGCTTGCTCCCGCCGCCTGGAGCGCGAGCGGCAGGGCGGGCCGCAGCGCATCGAACTCGTTCCGGAAGTGCCCGGAGGTCAGGATCCGGCCCG
>JBBQDU010000226.1:0-3830 GCA_038320055.1 Gemmatimonadales bacterium
CCATATCTCGAACACGCCGAAGCAGATCGCGCTCTATCGGGCACTGGGCGCCGCGATGCCCATCTTCGCGCACGTGCCGATGATCCTCGGCGCGGACGGCAAGAAACTGTCGAAGCGGCACGGCGCCACGGCGGTCGGCGACTATCAGGACCGGGGCATCTTCCCCGCCGCCATGCGCAATTTCCTGGCGCTCCTGGGCTGGTCGCCGGGTGGCGACCGGGAGATCATGCCGGAGGCGGAGCTGATCGAGCGATTCTCGCTCGACGGGATCCAGAAGAAGGCCGCCGTCTTCGACACGACGAAGCTCGAGTGGATGAACGGGCAGTACCTGTCCGCGCTTCCCGCGGCTGAGCTGGAGCCGGCGGTGCGCCGTGAGCTCGAGCGGCTGGGTATCGCGCCCGGCGGGCGCGACCTCGCGCCGCTGATCGACGCGGTGAAGACCCGCTCCCGCACCATCCTGCAGGTGGCCGAGCAGTTGTCGGTTCGGCTGGATCCGTCGCGCTCGGTGCTCGACGCCAAGGGCGAGGCACTGATCCGGAAACTGGGACCGGCCTTTTCCGCCAACCTCGAGCGGGCTGCCGACGCGCTCGAGCAACTCCCCGCCGGGGCGTGGACCGCCGGGCGGATCCTCGACTGTCTCAAGCAGGTGGCGGAGGCGCACGGCCTCGAGCTGGGCGACGCGATGCAGCCGGTGCGGGTGGCGCTGACGGGCTCGACGGTCTCCGAGCCGGTCAACGAGCTGCTCGCGGTGGTCGATCGCGACCTGGCGCTGGCCCGCCTGCGCGAGACCGCGCGCACGCACCAGGGCGGCGACGCGCGGGTCGCCAAGGGGTGATTCGCCGGGCCCTCCGTCCGGCGGCCGTCGCGGCACTCGCGGCGCTCGCGGCTTGTGCCACTAATCCGCCGCCCCCTCCCGCGCCGACGCCGCCACCCGGCCCCAGCCTCGATACGGCCGTCGCACGGCTCCCCGCCCCGCCCGCGCGACCGATCCCTTCGCCCGCGCCGCCGCCACGACACCCGGCGGCGGTTCGCCTCGCCTTCGTCGGCGACGTCAACCTCGGGACGACGACGTTCCCCGACGGCGTCCCGCCCGACAGCGGACGCGGCCTCCTCGACGCCGCCCGTCCGGCTCTCGTGGGCGACTTGGTCGTAGGGAACTTCGAGGGCGTGCTGGCGGATACCGGCACCTCGGAGAAGTGCGAGCGCATGCGCCGTGAGGCCGAGGCCCGTCAACCGCCCCGACGCCGGCGTCCGCGCCCGCGCCAACCGGCGGATACCTCCGCGACCCCCGCCGGCTGCTACGTCTTCCGCACGCCGACCGCGCTCGCCCCGCGGCTCGGCGAGGCGGGCTTCACTCATCTGAACCTCGCCAACAATCACGCGAACGACTTCGGCGCGGCCGGCCGCGAGACCACCGAACGCATCCTCGACAGTCTCGGGCTCGGCCGCTACGGGCCGCTCGGTCAGATCGCCATCGACACCGTGCGGCGCGGCGACAGCGTCACCGTCGTGGGGCTGGTGGGTTTCTCGACGTACCCCTTCGCCTACGATCTCCTCGACATCGAGCGAAGCGCGGCCGTGGTGGACTCCGTCCGGCCGCTCGTGGATCTGCTCGTCGTCACGTTTCACGGGGGTGCGGAGGGCGTTCGGGCGCTCCATGTGAGAGAAACCGCAGAATCCCTTGGCCGGGAGCCGCGCGGGGATCTCCGTCGCTGGGCGCGTGCCGTGATCGACGCCGGGGCCGACGCCGTCATCGGTCACGGGCCGCACGTGCTCCGCGGGATCGAGTCCTACCGTGGACGACCGGTGGTCTACTCGCTCGGCAACTTCGTCACCTACCGGGGGTTCAATCTCGAGGGACCGCTCGGGGTCACAGGCGTGCTCCAGCTCGAGTTCGCACCCGACCGGCGGCTCAGACGCGCCCGGCTCGTCCCGATGGTGCAGCGCCCGCGCGAGGGTCCGGCTCCCGACCCGGAGCGCACGGCGCTCGACCTGGTCGCGCGACTCTCCAGCGAGGATTTCGGCGCGGGCGGAGCGCGGATCGCACCCGACGGCCTGATCGAGCTGCCGCGCTGAGCTTGCCACGGCCCCGATTCCCGCCTATCGATTCCCCATGACCGATCAGCAACCCGACGCCGGGAACGGCGAAGCTCCCGGCCCCGCGGCCATCGCGGCCACCGAACAGCCCATCCAGATCACCGTCGGTCTGGTCGACGACGAGCGCGTCCCCGAGGGGATGGTCTGCATGGGCAGCTACCGGAACGGCCGGTTGATTGCGCGCGCGGTGCTCAATCCCGAGGCGTGGGGACAGATCGAGGAGTACGGCATCTTCGCCGAGCCGGTGCAGATCGTGCTGGTGGCACGCGCGGCGCCGCCCGGCCTGCAGTGCCAGCTCTACGCGATGGTACCGCTGCCCGAGGTGGAGGAAGAGGCCGACGACGAGCCATGGAGCGCGAGCGTACCCGGCTCGTCGTACGAGTCCACGATCGGCGAAGGTGACGAAGGGGAAGACGAGGACGATCTGGCCGTGGCACCGATTCCGCTGGGCAACGTGGTGCGCTTCGATCGCGACCGCGTCCACCCAGAAAGCGTGCCCTTGGAGGCGGTGGACGTCCTCCGGAAGATCATCGATGGCGAGACGTCGGAGGTGGTGGACCGGGCCTTGTCGGACCTGCTGGGTCTGTAGGCCGCCGATTGGACGCTGATCGCTAGACGAACGTCCCCACCCGGAAGCGCCAGACCCGGCCCAGCAGATCGTCCAGGTGCCCCTGCGTGCTGAACACCTCGACGGCCGCCGCGGTGCACGCGGCATTGACTCCCCAGAGCGTCGCCCGCTTCAGCTCTCCCTCGAAATCCGCCTGCACGAACACCTCCTCGTTCCGGCTGAAGACCGTCGGGAGGAACGTTCCGAACTCCTGTGCCACACCGTTGGCCCCCGGCCCGCCGATGGCGATCGTGGGGTTCAGGTGAAACAGCCGGTTCTCCAGATACCAGGCATCGCCGACCACGACTGCGCGGCGGTAGGCGTGGCCCGCACCGCGCCGGTCGATCTCGCCCTTGAGCAGGTACGCGAGCGGCCGGTCTCGCTCCTCGGCGGTGAGAGAGGAGCCGGTCACCAGCACGATGGTCTCCTCGGTATCCACGAGCTTCATTGGTACGATCCTCCGGCTGCTAGGGCGACGCCGAGTCCGCGGGCTGCGGCGCGGTACGCTGGTTTCGCTCGAATTCGCGCTCCCGCTCCCTCCGGAGACGCATGTCGCGGATCATGATCTTGAACTCCTCGAGATTCTCCGCGCGTTGCGCCGCGTACTGCAGGTCGGCGCGCAGATCCATCAGGTGAGAATACGCACGGTTCTGATCCACATTCCCGGCGGGGATGGGGAGCAGCGCCAGCACGGCGGCCGGAATCTTGATGCCGGCGATGTAGATGCTCTTGGAATCGAGCCCGAATTTCTTCCCCGCGACTTCCGTGGTCCAGCTCGGCAGTGCCGTCGCCCGGGACGCCGGGTCGGCGGCGATCGAGTCCAGGTAGCCCTGCACGATGGCGGTCACCGCGCTGTCCACCAGCTCCACGTGGCCCTTGGTCAGCCGGCGTGCCAGCTCCTGGGGCGGCAGCGGCAGCGGGCGCACCCAGAGCCGTCCGTCGGCGAGGCCCGGGCCGATGCGTCCGATGACCGGCCGGGGCGGCGGAGTGCTGCCGGTGTCGGGACGAGGATGCTGGAACGGAGGCTGGGGCACCACCGTGACCGTCTGGGGTCGAGGCCGGAGGGCGGGCCGCACCGGCCGGACCCCGGACGGACCCGTGCCGCTCCGGCCTTCTGCGCGCGGCG
>JBBQDU010000227.1:0-3828 GCA_038320055.1 Gemmatimonadales bacterium
GGACCGCCTCCACCCGGCTCATGTTCTCGACGAACGTCTTCCAGTCCATCCGGGCGATCGCCCGGAGGCTGGTGATGCTGTTCGCCATCACCACCTGCGTCAGAGCCAGTCGCTGCGTGGACCGAACGGTGGCGTCGTCCGCGCTCAGCGCTTCCTCCGCGATCCACTGCTCGAGCCGTACGGTGGCCGGCAGCGCGCCCCCCTCGACGCGGAGCCGGAGGAGGAATCGGGCGACGAACGTCGGCGTGAGCGGGGGTGGCTTGGCGGCGAACCGGTCGAGTTCCGCCTCGAGCGACTCGCTGCCGGCCTCGCCCGCGCGCGCGATGCGGGCCGCAGCCGCGTCGGCCAGATCGAGCTCGTCGAGCCGCTGCACGGTCCGGAGCGTCATCCGCCGAACGTTCTCGATCAGACCCAGGCGCAGCATCGCCGGCACGGCCCAGAGCTCGCCGATCGTCAGCGACGCAACCTCCTGGAACGACTCGACGAAGCCGCTGACGTTCTCGAGGTCGATCCGGCCCTCGCTGTGCGAGATCAGCGTGATCGCGATCTCGTACACGCGCGGGTACCCGGCCAGCGGCCCCGCGGCCAGCTCGGGGAGCTCCCGGTAGTACCCGCGCGGCAGGCTCTCGCGCACCTCGCCGATGTGCTCCTGCACGACGTGATAGTTGTCGAGGAGCCAGTCGCCGGCGGGACCGACGTCGGCCCCCGCATCGGAGGCCGCGGCCAGCCGGGCATGCGCCTGCTCCAGCACCCGCCGGGTCTCGGACAGGCGGGCGAGCAGCGGGGTGCGGCGCCGCCGGTGGCGCCGGGTGTCGAGGCGTTGGCCCGAGGCCAGGTCCTGGGCGCGCTCGCCCAGGTGCTCGGCACCGAGCAGCTCGCCTCGGATCGGACCCGCCAGGAGGTCCTTCAGGGGCGCCGGGCGGCGGCGGGGGAACAGATTCGTCAGTATGCGGGGCGGCCGGAGCGACGTGATGGCGAGAGCCTCGGGCAGGGAGGTCGGCGGAACCAGCAGCAACGCGCCGATCGGCGGACGGGGCGATCAGGCAACATAGGATGGGTTGCCGGTCAGGGGGAGGGGGTCGCTCCGGCGGGCCGGCGTCCGGCGTGGTATGATTCAGGGCCGGGATCCGTTCCCTTCGTTCCTCCCGGCCGCAGGTTCCCTCGCGGCAACACGGAAGGTCGTCCGCATGACCGCACACAAAGCACGCATCGAGCGCTCGAACCGGAAGGGGCTGGACCACCTCGAGGTGGAGCTGGACATCCGGGATGCCGGGAATGGACACCAGTCCTGGAGCGGGGCGTTCACTTCTCGAAGCGCCGACGGCTTTCTGCCCGACGAGCGGCTGTCGCTGATTCTCGAGAGCGGAGAGAAGGGTACGGCACGAGTCAACGAGACGCGATTCGACAGCCGGATGCCGGAGTCCACCCAGGTCCACTTCACGGGGCTCGGTCCGCTGGTCTGAGGTCCGCTCCGGCCGTGCCGGAGCGTCGGGTCCGGCGCCCGCCGGCCCCGCGGCGTTAGAGTCTGGTCAGCCCTCCGTACGTCTCCGGACGCCGGTCCCGGTAGAACTGCCACACGTTTCGCACCTCCCGGATCTGATCGAGGTCCACCTCCGCCATGACCAGCTCGTCGCGGTCGCGCGTGCCCTCGGCCACGAGCCGGCCCCGCGGGTCGCAGAAGTAGCTCTGCCCGTAGAACTCGCCGATCCGCCACGGATCCTCGTGTCCCACCCGGTTGATGGCTCCCACGAAGAACGCGTTGGCCACCGCGTGCGCCGGCTGCTCGAGCCGCCACAGATACTCCGACAGCCCCGCCACGGTGGCCGAGGGATTGAAGACGATCTCCGCGCCGTTGAGGCCGAGCTCGCGGGCACCTTCGGGGAAATGGCGGTCGTAGCAGATGTAGACCCCCACGCTGGCGTATCGGGTCTTGAAGACCGGATAGCCGAGGTTGCCGGGCCGGAAGTAGAATTTCTCCCAGAATCCGGGCGCGCAGTGCGGAATGTGATTCTTGCGGTACTTGCCGAGGTAGCGACCGTCGGCGTCGATGACGGCCGCCGTGTTGTAGTAGATCCCGGTGCCGTCCTCCTCGTACAGCGGCACCACGATGACCATCTCGTGCGTCCGGGCCAGCTCCTGCATCAGGCGCGTGGTCGGGCCGTCGGGGATCGCCTCGACCGCGTCGAACCAGCGCGCACTCTGCTCGGCGCAGAAGTAGGGGCCGGTAAAGATCTCCTGCATACAGAGGATCTGGACGCCCTCGCGGCCGGCGCGCTCGATGAGCGGCACGTGCTTCGCGAGATTCGCTTCGCGGATGGTCTCGAGCGGCTCGGTGGTGGCGCAGGCGTGGGTGGCCTGGATAAGACCGCACTTTACGACTCGGGGCATGAAGACTCCCTCGGCGTCACTCGTGGGGAAGCGGGCCGGCGCGCCCGCGCATGAACAGCAGGTAGAAGGCCGCGCTCAGCAGGAACGTCACGAACCAGGCGTAGGCGTAGAGTCGGTCGAGGACGTTAGGATCGGCCACCGTGCCCCCCGGCGTCACGATCGCCCGCAGAAACCCGGGGACGACCGGCAGGATGGCCAGCCCGAACGCCAGGATGGCGCGGGGATTCACCCCGCCCCAGTACGTGTACGCGCCCTCCAGGCGGTACAGGTCGGCCACGCGGAGGCGGCGCCGCCGGAGCAGCCAGTAGTCGGCGATCAGGATCCCGCCCACCGCTCCCATGAGGCTCGAATACCCGATCAGCCACGTGAAGATGTAGGCGGACGCGTCCGCGTACAGCTTCCACGGCATCATCGCCACCCCGATCACGGCCGTGATGAGCCCGCCGGTCACGTAGCCGATCCGCCGCGGACTCAGGTTGGAGAAGTCGTTGGCCGGCGACACCACGTTGGCCGCCATGTTGGTGGTGAGCTGCGCCACGAGCACGACGAGCGACGCGAATACGATCACCCGGACCCCGCCGATCCGGCCGATGAGCGCCACCGGGTCCCAGATCGGCTCCCCGAACACCACGATGGTGGCGCTGGTGACCGCCACCCCGATGAACGCGAACGCCGTCATCGTCGTCGGCAGGCCCAGCGCTTGACCGAGCAGCTGGGACCGCTGGCTCCGGGCATAGCGTGTGAAGTCGGGGATGTTGAGGCTCAGCGTGGCCCAGTATCCGACGCTGGCCGTGAGCGCCGAGGGGAAAAGCGTCCAGAACGGGCGCTCGGCGCCCTGCAGCCGCTCGGACTCGGCCAGCAGGTGGCCCAGGCCGCCCCCGCTTCGGATCGCCCAGACGAGCAGGGCCACGCCCCCGCCGAGCAGGAGCGGCGCCGACCAGCTCTCGAGCAGCTTGATGCCCTCCGTGCCGCGGAGGATGACGGCCACCTCGATCGCCCAGAACGCGCCGAAGGCGATGGCCGTGGAGCCTGGCACCGCCGCCCACCCGGGCCAGGCCGCGCGCGCGAGCGCGTCGAGTGCGAGGGCGCCGATCCAGGTCTGGATCCCGAACCAGCCGCAGGCGACCAGCGCCCGAAGCAGGGCGGGGAGGTTCGCGCCGCGCACACCGAAGCTCGCACGGCACAGCACCGGAAACGAGATGCCGTACTTCGTGCCGGCATGGGCGTTGAGCACCATCGGTACGAGCACCACCGTGTTGCCCAGCAGGATCGTCAGCATCGCCTGCCACCAGATCATCCCCTGTGCCATCAGGCCGGACGCCAGGGTATAGGTCGTGATCACGACGCTCATCCCGATCCAGAGTGCCGCGATGTTGTAGGTGGACCAGGTGCGCCGCTCGGGTGGGGTGGGCGCGAGATCGGGATTCCAGAGTGGGCTCG
>JBBQDU010000228.1:0-3825 GCA_038320055.1 Gemmatimonadales bacterium
TAGCGGATCGCGGTCGTGATCCATTCCGTCTGCGCCGTGGCCACGGTGGACCAGGAGCCCGTCGAACGCAGCTCCAGCTCCTCCAATCCCTTCAGGTGCTCGTCGAGGCCCTCCGTGACGGGCGCCGAGCGGAGGCGGTCGGCCACCAGGCCGAGCATCGTGCTCCGCTCACTTTCCAGCGGCTCCGGCAGCGGGGAGAGGTAATGGCGCTGGTCGGCCACCATTTCCGCCAGCCGGATGCATACGGCCCGGATGGCCGGCGTCAGGGTCCGCGGAGCCTCCTTGGACCAGCTGTCCGCGGCGCGAAGGATGTCCTTGATCCTCTGTTCGGCCTGTGCCTCGGGCGCTGGTCGTTGTGGCGATTCTGACATGATAGGCAGAGAAACCGGATTGGGTCCCAAAGGCAAGACGTGCGCTTATCGAGGGCCCCGCCGCATCCGCGTGGGATCGCTCCGGCCATACCGCTCCTCCCGCCACGGATCCCCCCGCAGGTGGTATCCGTTGCGCTCCCAGAACCCCGGCGTGTCCTCCCGGCGCACCTCGAACCCCGTCACCCACTTGGCGCTTTTCCAGAGATAGAGATGGGGCACCAGGAGTCGGACCGGCCCGCCGTGCTCCGACGTGAGGGGCTCACCATGGTGGGACAGCGCCAACAAGTTGGAGGGCCGATCCAGATCGGCGAGCGGAAGATTGGTGGTGAAGTCCTCCTCGGCGTGCACGAGAACGGACGCCGCCTCGGCGCTCACGCCGGCCCGCTGGAGCACCTCCTGCACCGGCACTCCCCCGAACACGTTGTCGTACCGGCTCCACCGGGTGACGCAGTGCATGTCGCATTCGACCTCGCGCCGCGGGAGCGCCAGCAGATCGGTCCAGCTCAGTGACAGCGGGCGCTCCACCGCTCCCGTCACCTCGAACCGCCACTCGGCGAGGTTCACCGACGGCACGGAACCGTAGTGGAGCACCGGCCATTTCTGCGTGACGATCTGACCGGGCGGAAGCCGCTCGCGCGAAGGGTCGCGGGTGTCGAGGGGCTCAGGCATGCGCGAGCTCCATGGCCTCGACAGCGTCGTAGCCGAAGGTCGTCGCGAACGCCTCCACGACCGCGCCGTGCGTCTCGCGCCACAGCGCTCCGCCGTCCGCCCGCCCCAGCTCGGCCGCGACGCTCGTCATCCGCACCCCCGCGATGCCGCAGGGCACGATCAGGTCGAACCCGCGCAGATCGGTGGTCACGTTCAATGCGAAGCCGTGGAACGTCACCCACTGTTTCACGTGAATGCCGAGGCTCGCGATCTTGCGCCCGCCGGTCCAGACCCCGGTGAGACCCGGGTTCCGCCCGGCTGCGACGCCGACCGCTCCCAGCGCGGTGACGAGCGCCGCCTCGAGCTGGCGGAGATACCAGTGCAGGTCCTCCCGGTGCTCCCCCAGGTGGAGGATCGGGTAGCCCACGAGCTGGCCCGGGCCGTGATAGGTGACGTCGCCGCCCCGCTCGACCTCCAGGACCTCGACCCCGCGCCGCTCGAGCTCGGCCGGCGCGAGCGGCAGGCTGGAGGACCTGGTGCCGCGCCCGAGTGTGATCACGGGGTCGTGCTCGACGAGGAGCAGGAGATCCTGCCGCCGCTCGCCGGCCATCCGCTCCCGGCAGAGGGCGCGCTGAAGCTCGAGGACTTCCGCGTAGGGCCGGCGCCCGAGGTCCACGAGGCCCAGGCGCGCGCTCATCGAACGACGGCCGCGTGGTGGGCGCTGCGGGCCAGGACGAACGACACGAGCAGCGCGACCGCGCCGAGACCGACGAGCCCGCCGCGACCCGCGAGCTGGTGAACCGGGATGCACAGCAGCATGGCGAGGGTGGTGGCGAGCCCGCTGACGACGCTGAGCCCGCCGCGCCGGTAGGTCGAGAGGATGGGCGACAGGAGCCGCCACGCGACCACGCCCGCCAGGAGGAGCCCGGCCAGCGTGCCGAAGAAGAGCAGGTAGAGCGGCGCGCCGAGCTGGGGGCCATCGGACGGTGCGGCGGCCCGAAGCAGATCCACGCCGAGCACCGTCGCGCTCACCACGGCCAGGCCGAACATCACGGCGGACCCCATCGCCAGCGCCGCGAGGCGGACGGGGCCCACGGTCAGATGTGGATGACCCGCCCCATCGAGTCGAGCGCCGCCTCGGCGATCGCCTCCGACAGGGTCGGGTGGGCGTGGACGGCCAGATCGACCTCCTCGACCGTGTACTCGTTCTCGCGCGCGACGGTCAGCTCGTGGATCAGCTCCGAGGCGTGGCTCCCGACGATGTGCGCGCCGAGAATCTCGCCGTATTTCGCGTCCCGGATGATCTTGACGAACCCTTCCGTCTCGCCGGCCGTGCGGGCGCGGCCGTTCGCACTGAACGGGAAGCGGCCGACCCGGTACTCGAGCTTCCGCTCCTTCGCCTGTTCTTCCGTCATGCCGATGCTGGCGACCTCGGGATGACAGTAGGTGACGCTGGGCACGTTGTCGTACTTGATCGGGTGCGGGTGCTGGCCCGCGAGGCGCTCGGCCACGACCACGCCTTCCCGGCTTCCCTTGTGCGCCAGCATCGGCGGGCCGGCCACGTCGCCGATGCAGTAGACGCCGGGCGCGGTCGTCTCGAGCGTGGCAGGATCCACGCGGACGAAGCCGCGGTCGGTCAGCTCGACGCCCGCCTCCTCGAAGCCCATCGACTCGGTGTTGACCGCGCGCCCCGCCGCCATGAGCACCTTCTCCACCTCGACCGTCTGCGTCTTGCCGCCGGTCTCGAGCTCGAGAGTCACCTTGTCGGCGGCCACGGTGGCCTTGGTGACCTTGACCCCGGCGTGGACGACGATGCCCCGCTTCTTGTAGCTCTTGGCCAGCGCATCCGACGACTCGGCGTCCTCGAGGGGCAGGATCCGCGGCAGCGCCTCGATGAGGGTCACCTGGGTGCCGAAGGCGTCGAAGATGTCGGCGAACTCGCAGCCCACGGCCCCGGCGCCGATCACGGCCATCGTCTTCGGCACCTTGTCGAGGAAGAGGGCCTCGTCCGAGCTGATGACCGCGGCCTTGTCGATGTCGAGGCCGATCTGGGGGATGCCCTTCACCCGGGAGCCGGTGGCGATCACCACCGCCTTCCGCGCCTGATACTCGTCCTTCCCGACCGTGACCTTCCGCTCCTTGCCGAGGACGCCCGTTCCCTTGAGGACGGTCACCTTGTGCTTCTTCATCAGGAACTCGACGCCCTTCGAGTTCTGCTCGGACACCTTTCGCGAGCGCCGCATGGCCACGCCGTAGTCGGCCTTCACACCGCTCACCTCGACGCCCAGGTCCTTGGCGTCGTGGGCGACGAGGTTGGCCACGTAGGCGCTGTGGAGCAGCGCCTTGGTGGGTATGCAGCCGATGTTCACGCACACCCCGCCGAGCTTGTCGCGCTCGACGAGCGCGGTCGCGAGGCCGAGCTGGGCGGCGCGGATGGCGCAGACATAGCCGGCCGGGCCTCCACCGATGATGATGACGTCGAACTGGGTCGCCACGGGTATCCTCTCCTGGGGTGACTGGCGGGCCGCCGGCGCTACCACACCAGCGCCAGGGGATTCTCCAGCATCGTTGTGAGGGTCTGCAGGAACGCCGCGCCGGTGGCGCCGTCGATGACCCGATGGTCGCACGACATCGTGAGCCGGAGCCGCCGCCGGACCGCGAGCGCCCCCTCGTGCGCGACCGCCTTCTCGGCGATGCGGCCCACCGCCAGGATACCCGCCTCGGGCGGATTGATCACGGCCGTGAACTCGTCGATGTCCAGCATGCCGAGGTTGGAGATCGAGAATGTGCCGCCGGTGTACTCCTC
>JBBQDU010000229.1:0-3816 GCA_038320055.1 Gemmatimonadales bacterium
CTTCGCCTCGTCGGCGCTCATGAACCGGTCGCGGTCCATGTCCCGCTCGATCGATTCGATCGGTTGGCCGGTGTGCTGGGCGTACAGCGCGTTCATCTTGCTGCGCAGGTACAGGATCTCCCGCGCCTGGATCTCGATGTCCGCGGCGGTGCCCTGGGTGCCGCCCGACGGCTGGTGAATCATGATCCGCGAATGGGGCAGGGCACTCCGCTTGCCCTTGGTGCCCGCGGCCAGCAGGAACGACCCCATCGACGCGGCCATGCCCATGCAGATCGTGTTCACCGGCGCGCGGAGATGCTGCATGGTGTCGTAGATGGCCATCCCCGCCGACACCACGCCGCCCGGCGAATTGATGTAGAGGTAGATGTCTTTTTCGGGGTTGTCGGCCTCGAGAAACAGCAGCTGGGCGATGATGATATTGGCGACGTCGTCGTTGATCCCGGCGCCCAGGAACACGATCCGGTCCATGAGCAGGCGCGAGAAGATGTCGTAGGTCCGCTCGCCGCGGCTGGAGCGTTCGATGATGTACGGCGGATAGAGCGCCATCGTCAGGACGTGACCTCGTCGATTGTGGACTGCGAGAGGAGGTGCCGGAAGGCCTTCTCCTCGGTGATGGCACGCTCGAGCTCGGGAAGCCGGTTGGCCTTCTGCAGGCTGCCGTAGAGCTCCCCCGCCGGCACGCCCCGCGCCGCGGCCATCTCACCCACCCGCTGGTCCAGCTCCTCCTCGGTGTCCTTGAGGCTGTTCGCTTCCACCACGGCGTCCAGCACCAGATCGCGCCGGACCTGCGCCGCGGCGATCTCGTGGAACTGCTGCTCGAACTGCTCGAGCTGCTCGGGCGGCACCCGGTACATCTCGGCGTAGCCGTGCATCAGCCGGTGCACCAGCGACTCCGGCGCCGGCACGCCGTTGGCCTCGACGATCTGCTGGACCAGCGCCTGGCGAACCTGCGCGTCGGCCTCTCGGTCGGCCTCGCGCTCCATGTCCTGGCGCACGGCCGCCCGGAGCGCGTCCAGCCCCTCGAAGTCGCCCACCTCGCGCGCGAAGGCGTCGTCGAGCGCCGGGAGCTCCTGGTGCTTGACGTCGTGCAGCGTCACTCGCACCCGCCGGGTCTGGCCTCGCCGGGCTTCGTCCGGATGGTCGTCGGGAAACCGCACTTCCGCATCGGTCTGCTCGCCCGGGAGGAGCGTCATGATCCGCTCCTCGAGATCGGGAATCGCCTGGTTCTGGCCGAGGACGAGGTCGTACGGCTGCGAGGCGCCGGGGCCGCCGTCCTCGAGCGGGGCGACCTCCACCCGCACCATCTGGCCCGGCGAGGGCTTGGCGCCCTCGATGGGGATCCAGGTGGCCTTCTGCTCCTGCAGGCGCGCCAGCTGCTCCTCGACCCCGGCATCGGCCACCGCGGCGACGCGACGCTCGACCCGGAAGCCGCCCGCGCGCTCGAGCTTGAGCTCCGGGCGCACCTCGACGAGGAGGTCGAACTCGATCGGGCTGTCCGCTTCGAACTTGACATTGCGGATGGACGGATCGGTGACCGGCTTCAGCGACTCCGTGGTCTGGGCGGTTTCCCACCCCTCCCGGATCACTTCCTCCAGCACCGACTGCCGGATGGCGTCGCCGAAGCGCTTGCGGACGACGGCCTCGGGGGCCTTGCCGGGACGAAATCCCGGCAGCCGCGCCCGCTGCACGTAATACTTGAGCGCCTTGGCTTCGGCCTGACGCACGCGATCGACGGGCACGGTGACCCGGAGCGACTTCGACGCCGAATCTTCGGCGGTTTTCTCGACGGTGATCTGTGTCATGATGGGGGCAATCTAGCCCCCCGTCGTCCCCAGGGTCAATTTGAGGGCGACGGGGGCACGGGAGAGCGAATGCGAACGGCGGGAGTCGAACCCGCACCCCTTGCGGGACAGGATCCTAAGTCCTGCGCGTCTGCCGGTTCCGCCACGCTCGCGAACGGGAAATCTAACGCTTGGGCGAGCCCGATGCCCGACGGCGCTGAAGCTCGTGGGCGGCCGCCACGAGATCGAGCGCCGTCTCGTGCGCGGCGGCGGCCTGACGCCGCAACGCCTGGCTGGTCGCGCGCTCCGCCCCGGCGTGCTGGCCGTCCGCCCGGGCCGCGCGGTGTCGCTCCCAGCTCCGGGCGAGCAACGGACCCAGCGTGGCCCGAAGGCCCTCCTCGCTGAACGGCTTGGGAAGAAACGGGACCAGGATCTCACGCCCGACCGACGTATGGCTGGCGAACCCCGACATGCACGCCACGGGAAGATCAGGGCAGTGAGTCGCCAGCACGTCGAGGACGTCGTACCCGTCGATGCCCGGCATCAGGAGGTCCGTCAGCACGACATCGATGTGGTCCATCCGCTGCTCGACCAGCCGAAGTCCCCGCTCCCCGTCGGGCGCATCGAGCACCTCGATGTCCGGCTCCAGCATGCGACGCACCAGCTGGCGCACCAGCCCCTCGTCGTCGATCACGAGCGCCGTGCCGGAGGTGGCGGTCATCCGGTGACGTTCATCCGACGCGAACGCCGAGCAGGCGGTCGAACTCTTCCCGGACGATGTCGTAGCACTCGCAGGCCGCCGCCTCCAGCCGGTCGCGGTCGGCGATGGCAACAACGCCGCGCCGGTAGCGGATGAGCCCGTCCCGCTGGAGCGAGCCGGCTGCCTCGGTCACCGTGGCGCGGCGGACTCCGAGCATGACCGCCATCGTCTCGTGCGTAATCGGGATCTCGTCCCGCCCCACGCGGTCGCGGCAGATCAGCAGCCACCGCGCGAGGCGCTGCTCGGCCGGATGGAGACGATTGCAGGCCGTGCTCTGCGAGACCTGCGTCATGAATCCCTGCGCATACAGAAGGAGTAGCCGGCGGAACACCGGCAGGCGTTCCGTCGCCGCGTGGAGCGCCGAGGCCTCCAGGCGCTCCGCGTCCCCGGCGATCTGCACCAAAATGCGGCTGGTGGATCGGACGGCGCCGAACAGGACCGGCAGACCCGCCATCCCTTCGCAGCCGACGCTCCCGACCTCGACCGAGTTGTCGTCGTGGCTCACGGCCGTCACCGAGATCACCGCGTCGAGCGGGAAATACACCGCGTCGATCGGACGGTTCGGCTCGGCGAGCCGCCCTTTGGCCTCGAGCCGGACGGGGGTGAGATGCAGGCGCAACTGGGCGAACTCCTCCGGCGGGAGCACCGTGAGGAGATGATTTCGGCTCTGGAGAGGGGCAGTCGACGTGAATTTCTCCTCAGCGACGAGCGTCATCCCCGTCTCCGGCAAGGCGAGGGCGATCTTTCAAGCAAGACCTTTCGGAAGCACGCCTCAGGGAGGATGCGGAACTGGCGAGGCTCGAAAAGGTACCCTCGGTGGCCGTAACGCGTTAGGCCAGATACGGTTACAGTACGCTACCGTACCGAGTACTGGCCCCGTTCATGTCACGCGCTGCAGGACCCACGCGCGAAACAGCCGCTCGCAATAGGCGTCGTTCGACGAGTTCTCCGTCTTGACCCGCTGGCCGTCCGACAGCACCGCGAACGCGCAGAACTTGGCCACCGTCGGCTTCCCGTTGGGGCCGGTGCACTCGGGAACGGCCTCCTGATTGACCTCGATCCAGAGCTGGCGCCCCGGATTCTGCCGTTGCCACGTCGCGCAGCGCCCACCCACGTCCGGGTCCACCTGCTGCCCGTCGGGCGCGATGACGACGCGAAGGACCGACGCGGTGCGGGCGGCTGCCGCCTGGCGCTTGGCCCGCGGCGTCGAGTCCGAGGTCCTCGAGGGTGCCGGGACCTGGGCGGACGGTCGCACGAACTGCCACGGCGTACAGC
>JBBQDU010000230.1:0-3807 GCA_038320055.1 Gemmatimonadales bacterium
CCCCGGCTGACCCACGTGATGTCCTGGCGATGGACGTCGATCTCCATGTCCTCGGGCATGTAGTGGATCTCGGGATAGGTCGTGTCGGTGGCGTATCCCGAGGGGTGGAGCTTGGCGCGCTCCCCCACCAGCGCCAGCACCTCCGCGAAGCGGTGGTTGGCGCTCACGATCCGCACCTGCTCCGGCACGAAGCGCTCGCCGAGGCTGGTCGTGGCGAAGGCCAGCGCGCCGCCCGCGTGCTCCTCCTCGGCCAGGCCGAACAGGTTCGCGCTGTAGCCGATCTGGGTCTTGACCTCCTTCTTGCAGTAGCCGAAATAATTGTCGGCCAGGATGGTCACCATCACGCCTTCCATTCCGCGTGACGTAATCTTGAACGGGTTGCCGCCGTTGTAGAGCTCGCTCTCGTCCTCCCAGCACATGCCCGCGGCGCGCTCCGCGTCGGTCGCCTTGCCGGCGTGGGGCAGACCGAGGTCCTTTTTTCTCAGGCGGGTCAGGTGCGGCGCCAGGATTACGCAGCCGGTGTGGCCGGTCCAGCCGTCCACGTCGAGCCCGGCGTCGTTGCCGGGGAGGTAGGGGTCGCCGGCGTTGCCGAAGATGCTCTCCACGAAATCGAGGTTGGAGACCAGTCCGCCGGGGACGAAGAACCGCACCTCGAGGCGCTTCTCGGGCGACACCTTCGGCACGGCGGGGCACACCAGCGGCCTGAGGAGCAGGGAGACAATGGTCTCGACCGGCTCCGGCCAGTTGGCGGTGAACGGGAGGCGCAGGAGCTCCGGCGGGGGCCGGAGTGCCGCCTCCAGCAGCCGGAGGTAGGTCGCCAGCGGGACGCGCATCTTGTCCGCGGGAATCGGCAGGCCGCCCTCGGCCACATGAAAGACGCCCTTGGTGGTGCGGCGGTCGTTGGCGGGATTGTGGAGGACACCGTTGTCGAGCCGGTAGCTGGACACCAGCTCGTTGTGCCACACGCCCTCGTCGATCGGCAGCGACAACTCGCGCGCGAGCCCGTAGCGGTCGAGGATGAGCGTCTCCGCCGGGAGCCGGACGGCGTCGGGCGATGAGCCGGCGGCCCGGAGCCCGTCCACGTAGTGCTGGATGCGCCGGTCGGCGGGGCACAGGTGCTCCGACAGCAGCCGGGTCTGCTCGCGGTAGTGGGCGAACAGATCGCCCGCCAGCTGCAGCACGTCCTCCTCGCCGGACCCCGCCGGGATCCGGGCACCCATCGCCGCGAGCTTGAGCACGATGGAGCTGACGGCCGCTCTTCGCTCCGGCAGCCAGACGGCGCCATCCGATCTCAATCCCACCGTCCGCTCGAGCTCCATGCCGTGCCTCCGTACGCCAGTCGAATTCGGGTCTTCGCCTGAACGTCTCTCCGGCTCACTCATTCGTCAACGGGCGGGCGTCGGGAGGGCGTCCCGCTCCGTTGTCGGCCGGGCTATGTTGTGTAAGACGTCGCACGCCGCGGGCCGCTCGGACCTGCACGATCCTTCCTGCGGAATCCTTCGCCTCACAGTCTGTCCTGTGTTACGTCACCAATTGCGCGAACGGGACGGTCTGTCGGGCCACCGAACCACCGGCGAACACTCACGCTTCCAACCACCCCGAAAGGGATTGCATGCCTAGATCGAAGAAACCCACCCAGGGCAAGGGCGACGCGACGGCCTCGCCGCGCGCCAAGAACACCATGGGGGGCCCCGCGACTCCCGTCACCGAGCGGGAGACCCTGCTGGCCGAGAAGATGGCCGCGACGGAGGACCTGTCGGGGGCCATGAAGTACAACGTCAACAAGGCCGCCGAGCACGGCCGCGACGGCGCGCTCGCGCCGCCCGAGGGTGCGACCGCCACGCCAGCCACGCCGGTCGTGACCGGCAGTACCGTGACCGAAACGACTCCCTCCGACAAGACCGGCACGGGGCAAGCTCCCGAGGGGATCAACCCGGCGAACGCTCCGCTCGACCGGGTGCGGGTCGATTCGGGCGGGCAGCGGTTGACGACCAACCAGGGTGTCGCGATCGCCGACAACCAGAACTCGCTCAAGGCGGGGCTGCGCGGACCGACGCTGCTCGAAGATTTCATCCTGCGCGACAAGATCACGCACTTCGACCACGAGCGCATTCCCGAGCGCGTGGTGCACGCGCGCGGCTCGGCGGCGCACGGGTACTTCGAGTGCTACGACGCGCTGACGGACGTCACCCAAGCGGCACCGTTCGCGGAGGCGGGCAAGATCACGCCCGTGTTCGTCCGCTTCTCCACCGTGGCCGGCGAGCGCGGCTCGACCGATCTGGCCCGGGACGTCCGCGGCTTCGCCGTCAAGTTCTACACGGACGAGGGGAACTGGGATCTGGTGGGCAACAACATCCCGGTGTTCTTCATCCAGGACGCGATGAAGTTTCCAGACCTCATCCACGCGGTCAAACCCGAGCCGCACCACGGGATGCCGCAGGCCGCCAGCGCGCACGACACCTTCTGGGACTTCGCGTCGCTGATGCCGGAGATCACCCACATGCTGATGTGGGTCATGTCCGACCGCGCGATCCCGCGCAGCTACCGGATGATGCAGGGCTTCGGCGTCCACACCTTCCGCCTGGTCAACGCCGAGGGCGAATCCGTCTTCGTCAAGTTCCACTGGCAGCCCGTCGCCGGCACGCATTCGCTGGTGTGGGACGAGGCGGTCAAGCTGAGCGGCGCGGATGCCGATTTCCACCGCCGCGATCTGTGGGAGGCGATCGAGGCCGGCGCCTACCCCGAATGGGAACTGCAGCTGCAGATCTTCACCGAGGAGCAGGCGGAGGGCTTCAGCTTCGACGTGCTCGATGCCACGAAGATCATTCCCGAAGAGCTGGTCCCCCTCCGGCCCGTCGGCCGCATGGTGCTCAACCGGAACCCGGACAACTTCTTCGCCGAGACCGAGCAGGTGGCGTTCTGCACCCAGCACGTGGTGCCCGGCATCGACTTCAGCAACGATCCGCTGCTGCAGGGCCGCAATTTCTCCTATCACGACACCCAGCTCTCGCGGCTGGGCGGCCCCAATTTCCACGAGATCCCGATCAACGCGTCTCTCGCCCCGGTGCACAACAACCAGCGCGACGGGATCCATCGGCAGGCGATCCCGCGCGGGCGGGTCGCCTACGAGCCGAATTCGCTCGGAGGCGGCTGTCCGTTCCAGGCGGGTACGCAGGGGTTCATGTCGTTCCCGGCGCCCGTGCGCGAGGACACGCTCAGGGGTAAGCCGGAGAAGTTCGCCGACCACTTCACCCAGGCCAGGCTCTTCTGGAACAGCCAGTCGCCGGTGGAGCAGGCGCACATCATCGCGGCGTTCCGCTTCGAGCTGACCCGCGTGCAGACCAACGCGGTGCGCACGCGCATGCTCTCGATGCTGGCGAACGTGGATGACCGGCTGGTGGCCGCCCTCGCCGACGGGCTGGGCATGGAAGTACCGGACGCCATGCCCCGAGCGCTCGAGAAGCCGATGGCCCCCGAAGTCGAGGTGTCGCCGGCCCTGTCACTGATGGCCCGACCCGGCGACGGCAGCATCCGGACGCGGCGTGTGGCCGTCGTGGTGGCTGCCGGCGCCGTCGGGAAGTCGGTGCTCGCGGCGTACCGCGCTCTGGCGGATGCGGGCGCGACGCCGCGGTTCGTCGGCACGAAGCTCGGTGTCGTCCAGGTGGTGGGAGGTGAGATCAGCATCGAGGTGACGCTGGAAACGGCGCCCGCCGTGCTGTTCGACGGGCTGGTGCTTCCGGATGGCGACAAGATCCCGGCGCTCGAGGCCAACGGCCAATTGATGGATTTCATCAAGGATCAGTACCG
>JBBQDU010000231.1:0-3775 GCA_038320055.1 Gemmatimonadales bacterium
CGTGGATGCCTACCGGTACTTCGCGCGCCTGGCCCGGGAGTACGGGAAGCCCGCCGAGCTGTGGCTCTTCGGCCGCTATCCGACGTTCTCGTTCTACCGCTTCGACGAGCGCGCCATCGTGGCGCTCTACTCCAACACCACCGCCAAGAAGGACCTGCCCGCGTTCGAGGTCACGACCGACGGCTTTCTCGGCGAGTTCCTCGCCAACGACATCGACGACCTGAAGCGCGAGTGCCGGCGCCTGGCTCCGGAGGACCTGGAGACGGTCATCGAGCGCGCCGAAGGCACCTGATCGCCGGACGGCAGTCCCGCGATTCCCTCCCTGCCCGACCCTCGACTCAGCCTGACGAGGACTCGTCGGCGGCGCCCGACGCCCGCGCGACCTGATCCGCCTTGATCCTGGCCGGGTCGAACCGCCGCGCCGACGCCAGCATCTTGTCGATCGTCTCGTCGAACTCCGCCTTCGCTCCGCGCTGAAACCGTAGCGGGTTGATGCGCGCGACGACGAAGGCGCGGAGGTAGGGGCTCTCGAAGCCCCGTTCCTTCAGCTTCCCCACCGCTTCGGCCACCGCCGCTTCCAGCTCGAGCACTCGCGCCGCGCGGGCGCGCCGGATGTCCAGCGCCTTCGGCAGCGAGACACCCAGCAGCTCGTCGACTCGCCGGAGCACCGGGTGGTACGCGCTTCCGGCGAAGCGGCCGTTCTCCAGATAGCACAGACCGAGGGTCACGAGTGCCGCCTCCTCGAACTCGATCTCGAACTGGCGCTCGGGACGGTCGTCGAGCTCGGCGAGTGCCTGGGCCAGGCGGGCGACTTCAATCGCGCGCTCGCGCAGGTTGTGCGCCTTCTCCGTGTTGAGCAGCAGGATCCGGTGGGCCACCTCCGGCTCCGGCACCACAATGGCGACGGCGGCCCGGGCGCCGAGGGTCCGCATTGCCGCCAGGCGGTGGTTTCCGTTCGGCGTCCAGTAGTGCCCGTCGTCGGAGCGCACCACCACGATCGGATCGAGGTAGCGGCCGAGCAGGTCGATGGCGGAGCACAGCTTGGCGACGTGGGGATCGGACAGGTCGCGCTGGTAGGGGGTCGGCTCGATCAGCTCGATAGGCAGGCCGGCGAAGATCTGCCAGTGGCCGCCGAGCGGGTCGCGGTAGGTGGCGAGCACGGTTCCCGCATCCGCCTCGATGGCGCTCCCCAGCCGGGTGACCGCCGCGGGCGGGGCGCCGGCTGCCAGGGCGTCCGCGGCGACCCCGCGGCTCCGGGGCGCGCCCTCGGGCCGCTTCTTCCTTCGCGTGGCTTTCTTTTTCACGGGCTTCGGCTCGGCCATCGCGTACGTAAACCCGGAAGGCCGGGCCGGGGGAAGGCGTCCGCCGCCTGGCACGAGAGTCGCATTTTCCTCCTGCCGCAGAGGGTCGCATCCAACGCACCGGTGCAACGAACAGCGCGCCGCCGGCTGGAGGTGTCCCTCCTGACCACAGACTCCCGATTCCGACTGCAAGAGTAAGCACCGCCCGATACCGCAATTGGTGTCGGGGAAGCGCGAAGCTGGGCACTCATCCGACAGGGGCGAGCGATGATACGCAGGAATCTGGCAGGCGCGCTCAGTATCTGCGCCACGATGTGGCTCACCGGCTGTAGCGATGACACCACGGCACCGGATCCGCGGCCCGAGATTCAGGCCGCCACGGCCGCGACCGCCGCTCTGGCCGCCCAGGTCCGCCTCATGGCGGCCAGCAGCGGCGTGACGGCGCTGGAGCGGCCGGCACCGGTGCGGCGCGAGCTCTCCTTGCTTGGTCAGGCGCTCGCCTTCGACAAGGTGCTGAGCGGAAACCGCGATATCTCCTGCATGACCTGCCACCTGGCGCGTGTCGGGACCGTGGACGCGCGCAGTGTGGCCATCGGCCAGGGGGCGAGCGGACTCGGCACCGCGCGGGTGCATCCGCTGGGCAGGTTCGTGCATCGCAACGCCCCGCCGCTCTTCAATCTCCATGCGATGGTCCCGCTCACCTGGGACGGCCGCGTGTTCAAGGATCCGAAAGGGGTCATCCGCACGCCGGGTGCGCCGCTTCGGGCATCGCAGCGGGCCGTGCTCGAGTTCGGTACTGTGGCGGCCTTGCCGATGTTTCCGGTGCTCTCCCGGGCAGAGATGCGCGGCGAGTCCGGCAACGAGCTCGCCGGCGTGCCTGACAGCATCCCGCAGCGCACCTGGAAGTTCCTGATGCGCCGGCTCGGCGACATCCCGGAATACCGGACGATGTTCGAGAGCGCGTATCCGGGACAGCGCTTCGACGACATGACCTTCGCGCACGCCGGCAACGCGATGGGCGGCTGGATCACCGCGGTCTTCGCCTTCAACAATGCTCCCTGGGATCGCTTCCTGGCCGGGAATGACGACGCGCTGACCGAGCAGCAGCTCCGTGGCGCTGAGGCGTTCCTCGGGACCGCCAGGTGCGCCCAGTGTCACACCGGGCCGGTGTTTAGCGACGGACAGTTCCACAACGTCTTGGTGCCCCAGGTGGGGCCGGGCTTCGGCAACGGGCCGGACGGGCGGGACGACTTCGGCCGGATGCGGCAGACCCAGAACGTGAAGCACAAGTACGCGTTCCGGACGGCGCCGCTCCGCAACGTGGAGCTGACCGCTCCCTATGGGCACGACGGCGCGATCGTGACGCTCCGGGGCTGGGTGGACCACTACAGCCAGTCGGGGACCAAGCTCCAGACCTACAATCCGGGTCAGCTCGAGCCCCTGCTCCAGAGCACGCTGCTGCCGACGGCGGCGGACATCCTGCTGACGCGCGACTCGCGGCTCAAGGATCTCGTGCTCGATCCCCAGACCGTGGACGACATCACCGAGTTCCTGAATGCGCTCACCGATCCCGCCGCGCGCGATATGCACAAGTTGATTCCGCTGCAGGTGCCGAGCGGGCTCCCGGTGGACGGTCTATGATCGCCGCGATGCCGTTCCTCACCACGGCCGGCCCGATCGGCGCGATCAGCAACCTGATGGCGTCCATGCACCGGCTGGAGCGGGAGCAGTGGCTGTCGCCGGAGAAGCTGGCGGAGCGCCGGCGGACCCGCCTCCGTCAGGTCCTCGTACGGGCGGCCAGGACGCGCTACTACGGGCAGGTGCTGCGCGAGGCGGGCGTCACCGACCCGCGGACGTTCGAGGATCGCGATCTCGCGCGGCTGCCGCTGCTCGACCGTCAGGTGATCGCGCACCATGGTCACGACGCGTTCCTGACGGTCAATCCCTCGGGGCTCGTCACCGTCAGGACGTCGGGCTCGACCGGAACGCCAGGCCACTTCCTGCGCTCGAAGCTGGAGGAGGCGGACTATTCGGCGCGGTGGTGGCGGGTGTACCAAGCCTACGGCTGCGGCGCGCGGGATCCGCAGATCAACGTGGCAATCGTGGACAAGCCGGACCGGGCCGGGCCGATCACGGTCCTGCGCCGAATGGGCATGCTGCCGCGCATCGAGCGGATGGCGTCGGATGCGCCCCCGGCCCACGTCCTCGAGCGGTTTCAGGCGCTCCACCCGCCGATCCTGACCGGGTACGCGGGAGCCATCGAGGCGCTGGCCGAGCACGTGCTGGCAACCGGCGCCCAGATCGCCCCGCCCCGCGCGGTCTTCTGTACCGCCATGGAGGTGACCGACCGCTGCCTCGAGCTGGCCGAGCAGGCGTTTCGGGCGCCGGCGGTGGATGTGTTCGTGACCAACGAATTCGGGGTGGTCGCCTGGTCGTGTCCCGTGCGGCGGGATCATCTGCACGTCAACGACGAC
>JBBQDU010000232.1:0-3766 GCA_038320055.1 Gemmatimonadales bacterium
GGAGTCTCCTCCCCGCTTCTAGGACTGGCGCAAGCTAGCGGCGCCGGGTACCCGTGTCAACGCGCGCCGATCTCGACCACCTCCGTGAGCGCGAGGCCCTTGCCGTCCGCCACCGGCACCCCCGACGCGATCGTCGGATCGTGCTCGAAGACCAGGCGCCAGCCCCCCTCCACCGCGTCGCGAAGCAGCGCCCGCTTGCTCTCCAGCGTCCGGAGCGGCTCGAGATCGTACCCCATGATCCACGGCAGCGGCAGGTGGGCCGCGGTCGGGATCAGGTCGGCGATGAACGCGGCGGTCTCGCCGCCGCTCCGCACCAGCACCGCCTGATGGAACGGAACGTGGCCCGGCGTGAGCCGGACCGAGATGCCCGGCAGCACCTCGCCATCGCCTTCGAGCAGCCGCCAGCGGTCGGCCGCGGCGATCGGCTCGAAGTTGGGCGGCAGGTAGCTGGCGCGGGTGCGCTCGTTGGCGTGCCGCGCGAACTCGAGCTCCCCCTTCTGGACGACGTAGGTCGCCTGAGGAAAGGTGGGGCGAACGTGGCGGCGCGGATCGTCCTCCAGTTCCGGGTCGAGCGTCGTGTTGCCCCCGGCGTGGTCGAAGTGGAGATGGGTGTTGATCACCCAGCGCACGTCGCCCGGCAGGAAGCCGGCGGAGGCCAGTGCATCCTCGAGCTGTGTGGCGCCCTCGAGGCCCTCGTTCTCGACGCCGTAGATGTCGAGAAAGCGCCGGTCCTGCTTGTTGCCCAGGGCGGTGTCCACGAGCACGAGACCGTCCGGATGCTCGACGAGGAGACACCGCATGGCGAGCGGGATCCGGTGCCGGTCGTCCGGCGCGATCCGCTTCTCCCACAGCGGACGCGGGACGACGCCGAACATCGCGCCCCCGTCGAGCCGCTGTCGGCCGCCCTCCAGCAGGTGGCACGTCAGCCCGCCGACCCGAAACGCGCGCGCGAGGGTCACGCCGGTCCCTCGGCCACGCTGTCCTCCCGCGGCGCCGTCGGGCCGGCCGTGCGCGGACGGCGGCGGCGGCCCGTCCGGCGGAGCGCAATCGCCGAGAGGTCTTGGAGCGTGGCCGCACCCTCCTCCCGCGCCAGCCGCAGCAGGCGCGCGAGCAGATCGGCCGTCACCAGCGCGTCGCCGGCGGCGCGATGCCGGGCCGGGTTCTCGAAGCCGAAGTGCTGCGTCAGGTTGTCGAGGCCGCACGAGCGGACCCCTTTCACCAATCGGCGGGCCAGGCGCACCGTGCAGAGCTGGGGGCCGTCGAGCGCCAGCTCGCGCGCGCGCCGGAGCTCGGCGCGCACGAAGCCCCAGTCGAAGCGCGCGTTGTGGGCAACGAACACCCGCCCGGCCAGCGCGGCCACCACCCGATCGGCCACGTCGGCGAAAGCCGGCGCATTCCTCACCATGGCGTTGGTGATGTTGGTGAGGGCGCAGATGGCGGGAGGAATGGGCCGGCCGGGATTGATGAGCGAGTCGATTACCACCTCGCGGCGGCCGCCGTGGACGACGACGACCGCGATCTCCGTGATCCGGTCGTCGCCGCTGGCGCGCATCCCGGTGGTCTCCACGTCCACGACCGCGAAGGCGCACTCGTCCAGCAGCGGCGACCCCTGCGCCTCCGGCACCAGCCCCCAGCGCCCGTCGGCCAGCTGCCGGACCCGGGGATCGGCGCCGAGCAGCGCGACGGCGATGCGCTCGCACACCATCTCGGGCGCGCCGGGCAGGCCGAGCACCCGGTGGCAGAGCATCATCGCCGGGTGGGGACCCTCGCGGAGGGTGGTCAGCACCCGATCGAGGAGCGTGCTCTCCGGATGCGCCGACAGGCCCATCACAGCGCCGCCCGGCGGAGCGGGAGCGACATGCAGCGCGGTCCGCCGCCGCCCCGGGCCAGCTCCGCCCCCTCGATCGTGATCACGGTGCGATGCTTGGCGTCCGTCCAGTCGTCGAAGGCGAGGAAGTTGACGGCGGGCACCACGCGGAAGCCCGCCGCCTGCAGCTCGCAGAGCGTCGCGTCGTTCCGGCGATAGCTGATGATCGTGCCGGGGCGCACCGCCAGGAAGTTGCATGCCGAGCTCCACTGCTCGCGCTCCTGGCTGGTGCGATGCTGCCCGCCCGCGAAGACGGCGTCCATCGGCTGGCGCACCTCGCGCAGGGCCTCGAACAGATTGGGCATCTCGCGCACGCCCGCCTGCCCTTTCCGCCGGTGCAGCACCGGCAGCCGCTCCGGGCCGACGAAATAGGGCGGATAGATCACGCACAGCTCGCGGTCCACCTGGGTGAAGATCATGTCCAGATGAATGGCGGTCGGTGCCTTGGGCATGACCACCACGAGCACGTCGGTCACGTCGCCCTGGGCGAAGACCGTGTCGCACAGCTCGTCGAGCGCGGAGGGCGAGGTCCGCTCGCTGAAGCCGAGCACCAGGAGGTCGGGACGCAGATAATGGACGTCGCCGCCCTCGAGCGTGTAGTTGTTGCGCCGCTCCTCGGAGCCGTCGTACAGCAGCCCGTCGTTGGCCAGCTCGGGGTGAAAGGTGAACAGCGCCTTGATGAGGAGCTCCTCGGTCCAGCGCACGTCATAGCGCATCGCGCCGACCACCGCCCGGCGTCCGATGACCATGCCGATGTCCCGCGGAAAGAACAGGTTGGGCAGCGGCGGGAAGGCGAACCCTTCCTCGTTGAGCGCCTCGGCGAGCGGCCCGCTCTCCTCCCGGGTGCCCTCGATCAACATCTCGACGATCTGCGCGGGCGGCAGCGTGCCCAGGCGCTGGCCCAGCTCGTCGGATTCGACCACGTCCATGGTCTTGCTGATCAGAAACTCGCGCGCCTCGGGCTGCGCCAGGATGTCGGCCAGCAGGTCGCGCACCTGCAGTACCGTCGCGAAGCGGCGCAGCACCGACACGAACTGCCGGTGCTCGCGCTGCGCGATCTCCAGATCGATGATGTCGTCGTAGAGGTAGCGCTCCCGGTTCCCGGGCGTCACGGCCTCGAGCTCGGGGCCGGGCGTGTGCACCAGCACGGTCTCGAGCTGGGCGATTTCGGAGGTCACATCGACGGGCATAGACGAAACTATCGGGGGCGGACGGCGTGGGGCTAGGGGCGGCTCAGCGATTGGCGAGCGCGTAGCTAAGGGTTTCCAGCTCCAGGGCCAGATTGACCGTCTTGACCACCACGTCGTCCGGAACGATCAGCTGCATGGGCGCGAAGTTGAGCACCGCCTTGACTCCCAGCCGCACCAGGCGGTCCGTCACCGGCTGCGCCGACTCCGCCGGCGTCACCAGCACCGCCATGTCCATCGGTCGCTTGGCGAACTCGGCCTCGAGCGTGTCGATGTCCTGAATGGTGAGCCCGTTCCACTGGCGACCGATCTTGGCGGGATCCTTGTCGAAGATGGCGATGATGTCGAACCCGCGCTGCCGGAAGCCGCGGTACTGTACCAGCGCGCTGCCGATCTTGCCCGCGCCGATCATCCCCACCTGGTAGCGCTGCTTGAGCCCGAGGATCTCGCGCAGCCGGTTGGCCAGCTCCGGCACGGGATAGCCGAGCCCCCGCTTGCCGAACGAGCCGAAGAAAGACAGGTCCTTCCGCACCTGCGCGGACGTCGTGCTCCCGCGCGACGCCAGCGCGCTCGAGCTGACCGTCTCTACGCCCTGCCCCTCGAATTCTTCGAGAAACCGGAGGTACAGCGACAGCCGGCGCACGGTGGACTCGGCGACCTTACGCATGCCCGGATTTTATGTGAAACATTTCACAAAGCTACCGCCCCGCCC
>JBBQDU010000233.1:0-3712 GCA_038320055.1 Gemmatimonadales bacterium
TCCCGCGCGCTCAGGGTCGAGATGATGGCGCTGTAGGTGGACGGCCGGCCGATGCCGAGCCGCTCCAGCTCCTTGACCAGGCTGGCCTCGGAGAAGCGGGGCGGCGGCTCGGTGAAGTGCTGCGACGGCGTGATCTCCCGAACCTCGACCGGATCGCCCTGGGCCAGCGGCGGGATCGGCGGGAGATCGTCCATCGTCTTGCCCTCTTCCTTCTCGCGCCCTTCCATATAGAGCACGTGGAACCCGTCGAAGACGAGCACCGAGCCCGTGGCGCGGAAGAGGTACCGGCCGAGGTCGAAATCCACGATCGTCATGTCGTAGACCGCCGGCGTCATCTGCGAGGCGACGAACCGCTGCCAGATGAGCTGATAGAGCCGGAACTGGTCCGGCTCCAGGTGCTTCTGGACCTGCTCGGGGCGGCGGCGGACGTCGGTCGGGCGGACGGCCTCGTGCGCGTCCTGGACGCGGGCATTCTTCTTCGAGCTGTAGCCGTTGGGCGACGCGGGCAGATACGGCTTGGCGTACCGGGAGCCGATGAAGTCCCGGACCGAGGCGATGGCCGCGTCGGACACCCGGACCGAGTCGGTCCGCATGTAGGTGATGAGGCCGACCGGCCCGTCCTCGCCGACGTCCTTGCCCTCGTAGAGGTCCTGCGCCGCCCGCATGGTGCGCCGCGAGCTGAAGCCGAGCTTCTTGGCGGCCTCCTGCTGGAGCGTGCTCGTGGTGAAGGGCGCCGAGGGATTCTTCCGCCGGTTCCGCTTCTCGACCTTGCTGACCACGAACGGCGCCTGTCGCACCGCATCCACCACGGCCTGCGCGTCCTCGGCCGAGTGGAGCTGCGGCTTGTGGCCGTCGACCTTGGCCAGCGCCGCCTCGAAGGTCTGCCCACCCTTCGCCAGCAGCGCCTCGATGCTCCAGTACTCCTGGGGCGTGAAGGCGCGGATGTCGCGCTCGCGCTCGACGATGAGCCGGAGCGCCACGGTCTGGACGCGGCCCGCCGAGAGCCCGGTCTTGATGCTGCGCCAGAGGATGGGGCTGGCCTTGTAGCCGACGAGCCGGTCGAGGATCCGGCGCGCCTGTTGCGCGTTGACCTTCCGATCGTCGATCACACCGGGCCGCTCCATGGCCTCGTGGATGGCGTCCTTGGTGATCTCGTGGAAGAGCACCCGATGGGTGGGCACCGACACGCCGAGCTGATCGGCTACGTGCCAGGCGATCGCCTCGCCCTCGCGGTCGGGGTCGGTGGCCAAGTAGATCGTGCTCGCGGTCTTGGCCGCCTTCTTGAGCTCCGCGAGCGTCTTGGTCTTGCCCTTGATGGTGACGTACTTGGGCTCGAAGTCCCGCTCGACATCGACGCCCAACTCACGGGTGGGCAGGTCGCGCAGATGGCCGACCGTGGCCCGCACGTCGTAGCCGGCGCCAAGATACTTCCCGATGGTCTTGGCCTTGGTCGGCGACTCGACGATCACGAGCGCGCCCCCCTTGCCCGCCCGGGCACGCGGCTTGGCGGCCTTGGCGCCCCCCTTCTTCGGCGCCGCGGGCGCCGGAGCAGCCGCGGCCGTCTTGCCGGGCTTGGTGGGGGATTTTACCGATCGCTTGGATCTGGTCGCCATGAGTACACTATGCCCGCTGGGGTCATCGAAGGGTCAATTCGGTGGCTGCAAGAAATCCGCGCCGTCGAGGTGGCGCAAGGAGGCAGTTGCTAACCGTGTGTCGAATATGTGGTTGCGGCGCCCATCCCCGCGTCGCCATGCCACGGCGACCCCACCGGTACCCTACCAGCCCCCTTGAGTTCGCGCCAGTTGCTCGACGGCCTGGGCCACGGCGGACGGCGTCTTCACGTCCGTCGGGACCTCATAATCAGCGAGCCGATAAAACGGTTCCCGGGCCTGGAGGAGCGTCCGGATCCGCTCGACCGGATCGGGGCCGACCAGGAGCGGGCGAACCTCGCCAGCCTCACTGCGGCGCGCCGCGGTCGCCGCGGTGCACTTGAGGTAGATAGTCAGGCAGGCGGGCTTGGCGCCCTCGAGCTGCCCGGGCTGGACCGCCCAGCCGCCGCCGGGGACGATGATCGCCGGCTCCCTGGCCTGCGCGGTGGCCACCGCGTCCCGTTCCATCGAGCGGAAGCGGGGCTCGCCCACCATGCCGAAGATCTGGGCGATGGGCATCCCCATCTGGCGAACCAGGATCGAGTCGATGTCCAGCAGGGGAGCACCGAGGCCCTCCGCCACGAGCTGACCGACGGTGCTCTTCCCGGCGCCCGGGAGGCCCACCAGCAGGACGTGGCGCTTCATTTCACTCCTCGATGGCGCCGCGGAGCGCGCCCCAGCGTGCGCCGAGGGAGGCGACGTACCCGTCGAAGTTCCGCCGCATCTCGCCGAGCGAATCGCCGCCGAATTTCTCGACCATCGCATCGGCCAGCACGAACGCGGTCAGCGCCTCGGCGATGACGCCCATGGCAGGCACGGCGGTCACGTCCGATCGCTCGCTCTGGGCATTGGCCGTCCGACCGCTGGCGAGGTCGACCGTGGGGAGTGGCGACATGAGCGTCGAGATCGGCTTCATCGCCACCCGGATGACCAGCGGCTCCCCCGTAGTGATGCCGCCCTCGAGGCCGCCGGCGTGGTTGGTGCGGCGGCGGAAGCCGGCGCGCCGGTCGCCGGCGTGGGGCGGCGCCTCGGGCGAGCGCGGCGGGACGGCGTCGGCACCGTCGGGCGACGGGTCGATCGGATCGTGCACCGCCGACCCGGGGCGCCGCGCCGACTCGACGCCGAGCCCGATCTCGACCGCCTTGACGGCGGGAATCGACATCAGGATGCCGGCCAGCCGGCCGTCGAGCTTCCGGTCCCAGCTCACGTGGCTGCCGAGCCCGACGACCACGCCGCGCGCCACCACCTCCACCTCGCCGCCGAGCGTGTCGCCCGCCCGCTTGGCCGCATCGATCCGGCGCACGATCTCCGCCTCGACGGCGGGGTCGAGCACGCGCACCTCGGAGCGGTCCGCGGCATCGTTGAGCGGAACGGGCAGCTCGGCCGGGGGCGTGGCCACGACGCCGCCGAGCGACACGACGTGGCTCCCGATCTCGACGCCGAACTCATCCAGCAGCCGCCGCGCGAGCGCGCCGGCGGCCACGCGCGCCGTGGTCTCGCGGGCGCTGGCGCGCTCGAGGATGTCGCGGGCGTCGAGCCGATCGTACTTGAGGACGCCGACCAGGTCGGCATGGCCGGGCCGCGGGCGGGTGACGCGCCGGCGGCGGAGCTCGCCCGGCTCGGCGGCCTCGTGCGCCATCACGTCCTCCCAATTGGCCCAGTCGCGGTTGGGGATGAGCATCGCGACGGGCGACCCGAGTGTTTCGCCGGCCCGCACGCCGCTCAGCCACTCGACGTGGTCGCGCTCGATCTTCATGCGCGCGCCCCGGCCGTAGCCCTGCATCCGGCGGACCAGGTCGCGATTCACCCACTCGGCGCTGACGGGCAGGCCGGCGGGCAGCCCTTCGACCAGCGCGACGAGCGCCTTGCCGTGCGATTCCCCCGCGGTGGAGAATTTCAGGTGCACGCGTCCGACCTCACGCCCGGGGGTAGAGGAAATGAACGAGCCCGGCCTCTGCCGGGCTCGTTCCCGTCGGGGTGCTCGGACGGTCCGCGTGAGGCGGCTACTGATCCGAGGCGCCGTCGTCGGTGATCCGGGGTGTGACCAAGATAATGAGATCGCG
>JBBQDU010000234.1:0-3709 GCA_038320055.1 Gemmatimonadales bacterium
GAGGCCCTGGCCACCCTGAACGAGCGGGACCGCGAGGCGCTGCTGCTGCGGGCGGAAGGGTTCGACTACGAGGAGATCGCCGCCACCCTGGGTCTCGCCAAGGGCGCGATCGGAACGACGCTGGCCCGCGCCCGCCGCCGCCTCGTCGAGGCATATCGAACGCAGGAACGCGCGAAGAACAAGGAGCGGGGAACGCATGTCGCATCTTGACGAAGGCACGCTGCACGCACTGCTCGATGGTGAGCTCGACACGACCGAGGTGGCCGAGATCCAGGCCCATCTCGGCTCCTGCTCGGCGTGCGGGCTGAGGCTCCGCGAGGTGAAGGATTTCTTCGCCGAAGCCGACCGGCTGATCGCCTCCGTCTCGCTGGGCGCCACGTCGGTCGGTGTCGCACCCGTCCCCGTGCAGACCGAGCACGCGGTGCGTCCGCAGCCGGTCGCCCGCCCCGAGGCCCCGGCCCGGCCTGAAGCGTCCCCCCGGCCCGAGGCTCCGGCCCAGGCCGAGCCGCCGGCCCGTCCCCGCCCCGCGGCCGCCACCCCTGCCGCCGCCGCAGCTCCGCGCGAACCGTGGAACGAACCGCCGCCCATGCTGTTTATCCCGGACAACGAATCCGCGGGCGATCGTCGCCGGCGCCGGCTGTTGCGGGCCGGTTGGGCGGCGCTAGCCGTCGGCATGGTCGGCGCCGGGTTTCTGGGCGTGAAGCTCCGGCCGTCACCTGCCGCACCAGGAACCCTGGCTCGAAGCATCGCCGCGGAATCGGACGCGGTGGTCAGTCCGGAGGAGGCCTCGAGGGCGGATACACCGACGCCGCGTGCCGAGTCGCCGGCACCCGGGCGCGCGGAGGCAGCCGCGGCCAAGTCGAAGCCGGCCGCCACCCCACCCGCCCCGCCAGCCGAGCGGACCGCCGACCGGGCCGAGGGCCAGAAGCAGCTCGCCGGCCGAGCCGGCGGTGCGCCTCAGCCCGCGGCATCGACGGCGGAGGACAAGGCGCTCGATGAGCAGACCATCGATTCGGCGGCCGAGACCGCGGCTGACCCGACAGAGGCGGACGCGGCCGCCGCGGGAGACATTGCCTCGGTGCGGACACGCGCCTCCGAAGCGCTGGCCGAGCTCGATCGCGAGCGCCGCCGCAATCAGGCGGCCGCGGCCACCGCCTCGCTCGACGCGGAGCGCCGGCGGCGCGCGGCCGCCGCCCCGGCCCCGGCGCCCGCGACCGCATCCCCGGTGCCTGCCCCGGCCCCGCCCACGGTGGAGCAGCGGGCGCAGGTGTACCTCCGGATCGGCCTCGACGAGGCGTCCCGGCAACTCGGCGGACCGGTGCACGTGATCGAAGGTCTGAGTCCGCTGTTCATGGGACTGGCGCGCGGCACCACGGTGGCGGGGGCGGACGCGACGCGGCCCGTCGTGCGGGTGGTGTACCAGGATTCGCAGGGACGCCTCATCCTGCTCGACCAGCAGCGTGTGAGGACGGGGCAGCCGGCGCCCAATGCGGGCTCGCTCTCCTGGCCCATCGGCGACACCGCCATGTGGCTCAACGGCGAGGCGAGCGGCGACATTCTCCGGACCTACCGGACGCGCGTCCGCTAGATGGACTCGCCGTCGAGGAGGGTGCGCACACGCCGCACCAGTTCCTCGGTGGTGAACGGCTTCCGCACGAACTGGACGTCCTGCCCCGCGAATCCGCGCCCCCGCACTTCGTCATCCGTATAGCCCGACATGAACAGCACCTTGAGGGCCGGCAGGCGGTCCCGCAACGTCTCGGCCAGCTCGTGGCCGTTCATTTCGGGCATGACGACATCGGTGAGCAGCAGGTCGATCCCACCGGCGCGCTCCCCGGCGAGCGTCAGTGCGTCGCGGCCGTGGCGGGCCGTCAGCGCCGTATAGCCGAATTCCGTGAGCGCTTTCCGGATCATTTCTCGCACTCCGTCCTCGTCCTCCGCCACGAGCACTGTCTCGCTGCCTCGCAGTCCGTCGGTGTCGTGCTCGAGCAGGGGCTCATCGTCCTCGGGCTCGAGGCGCGGCAGGTAGATCTTCACGGTCGTCCCCTCTCCCACCTCGCTCGACACCCTGACCACGCCGCCGTACTGGCGCACGATGCCGAAGACGACCGCGTGGCCCAGACCGGAGCGCGGCATCGGCATGCCGTCGCCGGGCGGGGCGGCGAGCTCCTCCTCCAGGCCGCTGCCGGTATCCGTCACGGCCAGGACGACGTACCGGCCGGGCCGGACGGGCCGCCCCCGGCTCACACTGCTGATCCGGCGCTCCGAGGTCTCGATCGTGAGACGTCCCTCGGCGGGCATCGCATCACGGGCCGCGAGGATCAGGTTCACCACCACGTGTTCGAGTTGCGCCGGGTCGATCCGCACCTGACCCAGCCCATCCGCGAGCCGTAGATCGAGGCGCACGTCGGCGTCGACCAGCCGTCGCGCCAGCGGCTCCAGCCCCCGTACGACCTCGTTGAGATCGAGCGCCCGGGGAATCGGTACCGGGTTCCGTCCGAACGACAGGAGCTGCCGGGTGAGCAAGGCGCCGCGGTCGGCGGCCTGGCAGATGCGCTGCACGTCGTGCCGATGACCGTCGTCCGGCACCATATCGAGGAGCAGCATCTCGCCGAACCCGCGGATCGTGGTGAGCAGGTTGTTGAAGTCGTGCGCCACCGCGCTGGCGATTCGTCCGAGCGCCTCGCCCCGCTGGGCCTGATGCAGCTGTCCCTCGCTCTGATGCAGCGCCGCGCGCGTGCGAGCCCGCTCGGTGGTATCGGTCGCCAGGACGAGGCGCGCGCGGCGGCCCTCGACCTCCATTTCGTGGCTTACGATCTCCATGTCGATCAGCGTCCCGTCCCGTCGCCGGTGGCGAGCAAACGCGGTTTCGCCGCGGGGAGCGTTCCGCTCAACCAGGGCGGGAAGCGGAGCCGCGTCGTCCGGCGCGAGCAGGTCGAGAATGGTCATGCCGAGGAACTCATCGCGGCTCCAGCCGTAGTGGAGCACGGCCGCGTCGTTGACCACCAGGAACGCCAGAGTGTCCCGGTCGAACACCCACATCGGCTGCGGGTGTGCCTCGAACATCAGGTGCGTCCGGCGCTCCGCCTCGCGTGCCTCCTGCAGCAGGCGCGCATTGTCCGCCGCGACGGCGGAGTTCCGAGCCAGCTCTTCGGCCAGCTCCACGTCGGCAGGCGGAAAGCGCCGGCCCGAGTCGTTGGCCATCACCAGGGTGACGAAGCCGACCAGCCGCTCCCGCGCGTGGAGCGGCTGGCGCAGCACGGCGGTCGGCGCCAGCGCGCGGTACAGATTCAGCTCCTCGGCGGCGGCGGCGATTTCGCGGAGGCGGCCATCGATCATGGGCACGACGGCCGGCGCCAACGGCTCGGACTCGAACGGCAGGGCGCGCTCACCATAGTCGGCGAGGGCCCGCACCACGAGATCGCGCGCCGGGTCCCGATGCGCCCCCGCGACGAAGCGCAAGGTGCCGTCGTCGCTCGCGAGGTGAATGGTGCACCAGTCGGCTAGGGTGGGGACGAGCAGCCGGGCGAGGTCCCGAAACATCGTCTCGAAGTCGCGCGGGGAGCCCAGGATCAGCGACGCCTGCTCCAGGACGGCGAACCGGCGGGCCAGCGCCTCGGCCTCCCGGCGCGATAGCGCCGCGGCGTCGGCACGGCCGGCCCGGTCGTGGAGCCGAGCCACCACGAGCCCGGCCACCAGCGCGGACCCG
>JBBQDU010000235.1:0-3622 GCA_038320055.1 Gemmatimonadales bacterium
AGGCCGAACGCGCATCGATCTCGCCGGACCGATCGACTGCGATGTGCAGCGGTTCCGGTCCGCGATTCATGCGGATCCGCGCCGCGCCGCCGCCTTCGATGTTCCCAGGTTCTTCACGGGGTTCTCGGTACGGCACGCCCCCAGATTCGAAGAGTGGGTCGCGGAGACGCGCCGCGCCTTGCTTCGCGAATACGCACAGTTGCTGGGGGAGCTCGCGCGTCGCGCGCTCGCCCACGGCCACTCGCGCGAAGCCATCGACCTCGGCGACCGATGGCTGGCGTCCGACCCGCTGTCCGACGAGGCCGCGCGCCTGACCATCGAGGCCCGCTATCTGTCGGGCGACCGGGGTGCTGCGATCGCCCGATTCCGCGAGTACAGCGCGACCCTGCAACGAGAAGCGGGATGCGAGCCCAGCCGGCCGCTGATCGGTCTGATCCAGCGAGTCGAGTCCGACACATCCGTCTCGGCCGCGAGACCCGTGATCACCGACGAATGGCCGGTGAACGCACCCACGTTCGATGCGAGCCTGTTCGGCCGGGAGCCGGAGTGGGCCGTGCTCTCCCGGGCCTGGACCGGCGTTCGGCGGGGCGCTGGGAGCGTGGTGATCGTCGAGGGCGATCCCGGGATGGGCAAGTCACGGCTCGCCGAGGACTTCCTGCGCTGGGTCGTGGCCGACGGCGGCGTGACGCTGCGCGGCCGGGGCGGAGATTCCCGACCCGGCTTTCCGTTCGCGTCCGCGGTGGAGGTGCTGCGGGACATGCTCGCCGCGCCCGGCTTGGCGGGGGCGGCCCCCGAGTGGCTGGCCGAGGCCGGCCGGCTCTTGCCGGAGCTGCGTCAACGTTTCCCGGCACTCCCCGAGCCGGCGACGGACGAGACCGAGGGGTCGCGCCTGACGGAAGGCGTCGCGCAGGTGCTGCTCAGCCTGTCCGCCGAGAATCCGATTCTCGTCCTGCTGGACAACCTCCAGTGGTTCGACGCGGAGAGCTGCAATCTGCTTCGCTATCTCATTCGCCACCTCGAAGCCGCCCCGGTGTTGTGGGTGGTGACCGTGACACCGGGCGAGCTCGAGCGGGAGGCGCCGTCGGCCCGGCTGCTGCGCGTGCTTCGCGCCAGACCCGCCGTGCCGACGCTGAACCTCGCCCCGCTGACCGCCGCAGAGGTCACGAGAATGATCGAGGAGATGAGCCCCGCGAGCGAGCCGGGACTCGCCCGGCGGCTCGGCGAGCAGGTGCACGACGCCACGTCAGGGAATCCCTGCTACGTCCTCGAGCTGCTGAAGACGCTGTTCGCACAAGGGCTGCTCAGGACGGACGCCGAGACCAGGGCCTGGCTGGCTGCGCCCGCGTTGCAGAGCGACGGCTTCGAGCTGCCGATCTCGCAGAACATGCAGGACGTGGTTGCCGAACGGGTGGACCGCCTGCCGGAGCGGCTTCGGGACGTGCTGTTCACCATCGCGATGTCGGGGCGGGGTTGCCAGGCGAGCGTGCTCTCGCACGTCCATGGAATCTCGCGCCTGTACGGGGCCTCGCTTGGCGACGCGCTGGTGGACCGGCGGATGGTGGTCGAGCAGGGCGGGGTGTATCGGTGCGCCCATCGCATCATCGAGCAGGGGGTGCGAGACCGGCTCACCGAGAGCCGCCGGCGGGAGCTGCACCGGGTGCTCGCCGAGGCCATGGAGTTGGCGACGCCTCCGGCGGATGCGCTCGTGATGGCGGCCGCGATCGCGCGGCACGCCGATCTGGGTGGTGATCTCCCGCTGGCCTACCGGCAGGCACTACTCGCCTCGGAGGAGGCGCGCCGACGGCACGGCTACGGCGAGGCGCTTGCCTGGCTCGATCTCGCCGCCGCCTCGGCGCAGCGCGGCGCGGAGACCGACACGGTTAACCGGCTCACCGCCGCGCTGGTCGAGATGGCCGGAGACACCGAGCCCACGCGTGCCGCGTCAACCGAGGAGGAGGCGCCGGCCGCCGTGTGAGTGGTGGGCGCTGGACGCGAATCGCCGCCCGCGAATCGCCGCCCGCTACCGTGCTCGGCGGGTTCGCGACCGGCTCGCACCGCCTGCGGTTGCGGGGGTCGTGAGCCCCAGGTCGCCCGCCTCGCGCCGCGCGGCCTCGAGCTGGTCCAGCGTGCCCAGGGCGATGAGCACATCGCCGGTGGCGAGCCGATGGTCGGCGCCGGGACTGGTCACCAGCTCGCCGTCCGCGCGGCCGACCGCGAGCACGTTGACGCCGCCTGGTCCCCAGATGGCGGTCTCGCCGAGGGCGCGGCCGTTGGCGGGGCCATCGGACGCGACGGTGATCTCCTCGAGCCAGAGCTCGAAGGTGTCGCGGTGCATGACGATGTCGAGGAAATCGGTGAGCCGCGGGTGCAGGAGCTGGGTCACGATCCGTTGCCCGCCGATCCGGTAAGGCGAGATGACGTGCGTGGCCCCGGCGCGGCGGAGCTTGTCCTCCGCCTCCGGCTGGATCGCGCGGGCGACGATGAGCAGGTCCGCGTTGAGCGCGCGGGCGCTGAGCGTCACGACGATGTTGGTCGCATCGTCCCCGGCCGCAGCCACCAATCCGGCGGCGCGCTCGATGCCGGCGGCGCGGAGCGCTCGGTCGTCGGTCGCGTCCCCGCGAATCCGGAGCACCTCCGGGTGGTCCGAGGGGAAGGGCTCGTCGCTGGGCTCGATGACCACGGCGCGTGCGGCGCGCGCTTCGAGCTCCTCCACGACCTGGCGGCCGACCCGGCCATAGCCGCAGATGATGTGGTGTCCCTGGAGCCGGTCGATGTCGTGCTGCATGCGTTGCCTCCGGAGCGCCGCGCTGAGCCGCCCGCCGATGACGTATTCGCCCGCCGTGCCCACCGCGTAGGCAGCGGTGCTCACGCCGATCGCGATGAGGGCGATGGTGAAGAGATGGCCGGCATCGGAGAGCGGATGCACCTCCGTAAAGCCGACGGTCGAAAGGGTGATCACCGTCATGTAGAGCGCGTCGAGTACCGGCCAGCCCTCGAGCGTTGTGTAGCCGGCGGTGCCGAGCACGATGGCGGCGCCCAGCAGGAGCGCCACCCGGAAGATCCGACGCCGGAATTCGTGGTCGTCGGACGTGCGGGTGGACGGTGCCCGGGCGCGGTGGAGTTGGAGAATCGGCGGCATCAGTCGATGAGCCGCCGCGGGTGCCGACTGGCGCGTCCCGCAGCGCGGCGATAGGATCTCACGAGTCTTTCTTCACGTCGACCCCCGAGGCGTTGTCCGATGGTCTTGAGCGAAAGCATGCTGCGTCGAGCCTCCCCGCTTGCCCTCGTGGGCTCGCTGCTTCTGCTGACGGGCGCTGCCTGCGACGGACTCCGCATGCCCGCTCCGCCCGCGCGTTCCGCGGCGAGCGCGCCGGTCGACACCCAGCCAACGCCCACCCCCAAGGCCAACCGCACCCCCAAGCTGACCGCCAAGGTCGATCCCGCACTGGACGATCAACGGTTCGACCAGATCCGGCGCGGCCTCCGGCGGCTGGTCGTGGCGGAGGAGACCTACTACGCGGAGAACGGCGTCTACACCGAGGACGTGGCCCGGATCGGGTTCAAGCCGGTCGGCGACACCGAGGTGCGCTTCCTCTGGCTGTCGCGGGGCGGGTGGGCCGCC
>JBBQDU010000236.1:0-3614 GCA_038320055.1 Gemmatimonadales bacterium
CGTGCTCCGGGCGTGGGAGCGCCGCTACGGCGTGGTGACCCCGACGCGCAGCGACGGCGGCCAGCGGCTCTACTCGCAGCAGGACGTCGAGCGGCTGACGCGCCTTCGCCGGCTCACCGACCGTGGGCATGCGATCGGCCACCTCGCCTCCCTCGACCTCGGCGAGCTGGCGAGGTTGGACGAGGAGAGCGCCGCCGAGACGGTGGCTGACGCGCCGCCCCTCGGCAAGGCGGCCCCACCGTCCGCGGAGTACGTCCGCGAGATCGCGGCGGCCGCACTCCGCGCGACCCGAGGCCTCGATGCCGTGGAGCTGCAGGCGATTCTCGAGCGGGCCGCGGTCACGGCCGGCGTGCCGGCGTTTGTCGACGGCGTGGTGGTGCCGGTGCTCGAGGGCATCGGCCGGGGCTGGCGGGAGCGTTCGGTGTCGATCGCGCAGGAGCACCTGGCGACCGCCGTCATCCGACGAGTGCTCGGCTGGCTGCTCGGCGTGTACGAGGTGAAGGGCGAGGCCCCGCGGCTCGTCGTCGCGACGCCGCCGGGCCAGGTGCACGAGCTCGGAGCGTTGATGGTGGCGGTGAGCGCCGCGGCCGAGGGGTGGGCGGTGACCTACCTGGGGACCGACCTGCCGGTGGCCGACCTGGTGAGCGCGGCCGCGCAGACGGAGGCGCGCGCCGTGGCCATCAGCGTCGTGTACGCGCCCGACGACCGCGACGTCGCCGCCACCCTGCGGGAGGCGCGCGCCGGACTTCCCGCGCGCGTGCCGCTGCTCTTCGGCGGTGCGGCGGCCGCCACGATTCCGCTCCCGCGTGATGCCGCCGGCATCGTGGTGATGGACTCGCTGGCTGAGCTCCGCGCGCTGCTGCGGCAGATGGGCGAGGAGGACGCGGCGTGAGCGGCGGACTGGTCCTCCTCACCGGCGCCAGCGGCTACGTCGGCGGCCGGCTGATGCGCGCACTCGAAGCCGGGGGATGGCCGCTCCGCTGCATGGCCCGGCGGCCGGAGCAGCTCCGGGCCCGTGTCGCGGCGGCCACCGAGGTGGTGGCGGGCGACGTGCTGGATCCGCCCTCGCTCGACGTCGCGCTCCGCGGCGTTCACACCGCGTACTACCTCATCCATTCGATGGCCACCTCCAGCGACTACGCGGAGAATGACCGCCGGGGCGCCGAGTCGTTCGCCAAGGCGGCGCGGGACGCCGGGGTGCAGCGGATCGTCTATTTGGGCGGGCTGGGTCAGGGCGAACAGCTCTCGCGGCACCTCGCGAGCCGGCAGGAGGTCGGCCGGATCCTGCGCGAGTCGGGTGTTCCAACGGTGGAGTTCCGCGCCTCGATCGTCATCGGCTCGGGCAGCCTCTCCTTCGAGCTGGTCCGCGCGCTGGTCGAGAAGCTGCCGGCGATGGTGACACCCAAATGGGTGGACACGCCGACGCAGCCGATCGGGATCGAGGATCTCGTGGCCTACCTGACGGCGGCGCTCGATCTGCCGTCGGGCGAGAGCGTCATCTACGAGATCGGCGGCCCGGACCGGGTCTCCTACGGCGACCTCATGCGGGAGTACGCCCGGCTCCGCGGCCTCCGGCGGATGATGGTGCGCGTGCCGGTGCTCACGCCGCGGCTCTCGAGCCTGTGGCTGGCGCTGGTGTCGCCGGTGTACGCGGATGTGGGACGGGAGCTGATCGACGGGGTACGGAACGCGACCGTGGTGCATGACGACCGGGCGCTCCGCGACTTTGCCGTTCGGCCGCGCGGCATCCGCGACGTGCTCGCGCGCGCACTGGCGAACGAGGACCTGGAGTTCGCCGCCACGCGCTGGTCGGACGCGCTCTCCGCGCACCGACCGTCGCGCGACTGGGGCGGCGTGACGTTCGGATCCCGGCAGGTGGATTCGCGCGCGGCGTGGGTGCGCTGCGCGCCGGACGTGGCGTTCCGGCCGATCGCCCGGATCGGCGGCGAGACCGGCTGGTACTACGGCAACTGGCTCTGGCGGCTGCGCGGGCTGCTCGACCTCTCGGTGGGAGGACCCGGTCTCCGCCGCGGCCGGCGGCAGCCGGCATCGATCGCAGTCGGTGACGCGCTGGATTTCTGGCGGGTCGAGGCGATCGAGCCCGGGCACCTGCTGCGCCTCGCCGCCGAGATGCGGGTGCCGGGTCGAGCGTGGCTCCAGTTCGAGGTGACGCCGCAGAACGGCGGGAGTCTCATCCGCCAGACGGCGCTCTTCGATCCGGTGGGCCTCTTCGGCCTCTTCTACTGGTATGCGCTGTGGGGAATTCACCAGGTGGTGTTCGCGGGGATGCTGCGGAACATCGCGCGTGCGGCGTGCGCTCGGAGCTGAGGAGGCGGTTCGAGACCCTGGGCCGAACGTTCGGTTGTCCCTCGAAGGTGGGGCACGCAGAACGGTGAGGATACCGGAGATCCGAGCCGCGGAGATACATTGGTATGTGGCCGTCGGAACAAACTCCTTCGCCCAACGCGCGGGGAGTCAGGCCGCGATCAGGACGACGCCGTACCGCGCGAAGACCGGATCGCGCGTGACCAGGGTCAGCCCTTCGACTGCGGCCTGGGCCACCAGCATTCGGTCGAACGAATCGCGGTGATGCGGCGGCAGGGCCGTGACCTGCTCGGCATGCCCGAACGTGATGGGCAGCTCCAGAAACCCCGATTCCGACGCCGCCTGCTCCACTGTGCGGGTCGGGCGGAGCCGGCCGAGCGCGGTCTTGATCGCGACCTCCCAGGCGGACGCGGCGCTGACGTACACCGTGTTCGCCTCCTCGATCGCGCGCCGCGCCTCGGCCGCGATGCGCCGACCCTCGTCCCACCAGATCAGGACATGGGTGTCGAGCAGCAGGTTCACTGCCCGCTCTCGAACCCGTCCAGGGCATCGCCGGGCAGCGGCGCGTCGAAATTCCGGCCCAGGCGCCACTGGCCTTTGCCCTTGCCCGGGATCCGGAGGGGGCGGGTCTCCTCGAGGGGCACCAGCCGCGCACGCGGGCGCCCGGACTTGGCGATCACGATCTCCTCGCCCGCCGCGGCGCGGTCGACCAGGCGGGAGAGCTGGGTCTTGGCCTCGTAGAGGCTCACGGTCTCGCGGACCAGTCGCTTGGGGGACATGGCCGGAATCTGGTTCTGTTGACCAATCTGGTCAAGCACCACGGCGCGGATACCCGGGCTTACCAACTCATCGATCGGAGCTCCCATGCCTCGCACTGCGCAGTCACGCTCCCTGTTCTCGATCCTGCCGCTCGCGCTCCTGGTTTGCGCCACGGCCTACCTTCCATCGGTCGCCGCGGCGCAGGCCGCCGGCACGATCTCCCTTGTCGGCAAGCCGAACGACCACCCCGGGAAGGGCCCCGGCGGCGCCCTGGTCTTCATCGGCGAATCGAAAGGCAGCAACCAAAGTTCCGGCAAATCGGAGTTCATGGACGGGGCCGATGTGGTCTCAGCCGATACCGTGAGCCTGATAAACGGCAACGGGATGCATCACGGAGTCCTGACCATGTCGAAGGGCGGGGACAAGGTGTCGTTCAAGTGGAGCGGCCAGGTGACGACGACCGTGGGCCAGGACAAGAAGCCCGTGACCAGCTTTCAGGGCACGTGGACGGCGGTCGCCGGCGCCTCGGG
>JBBQDU010000237.1:0-3596 GCA_038320055.1 Gemmatimonadales bacterium
ATTCTGGACCGTCTCGACGACCTGATCGCGCGTGGCCACGACCTGAGCGACATGGAGACCGGTCGCCCCCTCTCGGACATCCGCGACCGCGTCCTGTCGGCCAACGCCTACCTGGGCATGGCGCCGATCGTCGAGGCGCTCCGCGGCGGCGCCGACGTGGCGATCACGGGGCGGGTCACCGACACCGGGCTCACCCTCGGCCCGATCTTCCACGAGTTCGGCTGGTCGCCGGAGGACTGGGACAAGGTGGCCGCCGGGACGGTGGCGGGGCACATCATCGAATGCGGCGCGCAGGCGTCGGGTGGGAACCTGCTCCGCGGCTGGCGAGCGGTGAAGGGGCTGGCCGACCCCGGCTTCCCCATCGTCGAGGCGTCGCCCGACGGGAGCTTCGTGGTGACCAAGCACGCCGGGACCGGCGGCGTCGTGTCGGTCGCGTCCGTTACCGAGCAGCTGGTCTACGAGATGGGCGATCCCCGGAGCTACATCACGCCCGATGGCGTCGCCGACTTCACCTCGATCCGCCTCAAGCAGGCGGGGCGCGACCGGGTCCGCGTGAGCGACATCCGCGGCACGGCGCGCACGCCCATGCTCAAGGTCTCGATCGCCTACTTCTGGGGCTACAAGGCGGTCGGCACGCTGGTCTATGCCTGGCCGGAAGCGTACGACAAGGCCCGGGCGGCCGACCGGATCCTGCGTCGCCGGCTGGCCGACCTGGGGCTGGAGTTCGACCAGATCCTCACGGAATACGTGGGCGTCGACGCCACGCACGGACGCCTGAGTGGCGCGCCACATCCCGACCTGCCCGAGGTCCAGCTCCGGGTCGGCGTGCGGGCCAAGGAGCGCGCGCCGGTCGAGCGCTTCACGCGGGAGATCGCCCCCCTCGTGCTCACGGGGCCGCCCAGCGTGACCGGCTTCGCCGGCGGCCGGCCGGCCGTCGAGGAGGTGGTCGCCTACTGGCCCGCCCTGATCGACCGGCGCGAGATCGAGCCGCACGTGCAGGTGGAGATTCTGGAGGCATGAGCGCCAAGCGCGTGACCAAGCCCCGCCGGCCGGCGACCCGGCCGGTGCAGCTCCGGTGGCTGGCCCATGCCCGCTCGGGCGACAAGGGGAACACGGCCAACGTGGGCCTCATCGCGCTCGACCCGGCGTACTATCCGATCCTGGTGCGCGAGGTGACGGTCGCGCGCGTCGCCCGCCATTTCAAGGGGATGGTGAGCGGCGTGGACCGCTTCGAGCTGCCGAACCTCCAGGCCCTCAACTTTCTCCTCCACGACGCGCTGGACGGCGGCGGCACCATCTCCCTCAAGACCGACGCACAGGGCAAGGTCTATTCGACCGCACTGCTTCGGATGGAGGTGCCGGTGCCGGTGGCCCTCGCGCGGCGGCTCGCGCGCGGATGACGACCGAGGCGGCACCGCTCAGGGTCGAGCTCGACGGCGGCGTCCTCACGCTGACGCTCGATCGGCCCGACAAGCGAAACGCATTGAGCCTGGCGCTGGTGGACGCGCTGCATGCCGCGCTCGAGCGTGCCGATCTCGACGCGGACGTTCGCGTCGTCGTGCTCCGCGGCGCGGGCCGCGATTTCTGCGCCGGCGCCGATCTGGCCGAGCTGCTCGCATCCGCCGACCTCACGCTCGCGGACAACGAGGCGGCCGCGCTGCGCCTGGGCCGAGTGTTCGCGCGGATCAGAACCCTGCCCAAGCCGGTGGTGGCCGTCGTGCACGGTCGGGCGCTCGCGGGCGGGGCGGGCCTGGCCACCGCCTGCGATCTGACCATCGCGGGCGAGAGCGCGGAACTGGGCTACCCGGAAATTCAGCGAGGGTTCGTGCCCGCCATGGTCATGACGCTCCTGCGCCGGGCCCTCGGCGAGAAGCGGGCGCTCGATCTGGTACTCACCGGCCGAGGGCTGGGGGCGGCGGAGGCGCACGCGGTGGGGCTGATCGCTCGGGTGGTGCCGGACGACATCCTCGAGCGGGAGGCGGCGGCCGTCGTCGCCGCGCTCGTCGCCGCCAGCCCGTCGGCACTGGCCCTGACCAAGCGGCTCTTCTACCAGCTCGACGGGTGCGGGTTCGAGGATGGTTTGGCGCTTGGTGCTCGCGTCAACGCGCTGGCGCGGGAGACGCCGGATTTTCGCGCCGCCCTCACGCAGTTCCTCCGCCGGTGACCGACGCGCGCTGGCGCCTGCTCCGTCGACTGATCGCGCTGACGGGGTTCGCCCTGGCCCTGCTCGCGGTGGCGGCGGACAGCGCGGAGCTGGGCTGGGCCGCGATCGTGCTGCTGCTGGCTGCCCTCGCGGCCCGCTGGCGGCAACGTCGGCACCCCGAAGCCTTGGACGGTGCCGCCCGATCCACATCCGCACCGAACGGATCTGTTCAAGAGGAGGGTGAGCGATGAGGGGATTCCGCGCGGCCGGATTGGTCGCGGCCGCCAGTGTGGGTCTCGGCGTCGCCACACTGGCCGCGCAATCCCCGGTGGAAGTGGGCCTGGGCGCGGGAGCGAGCATTCCGCTCGGCGCGACCAGCCAGGGCCTCAACACCGGCTGGCATGCGCTCGCGCTGGCCGAAGTGCGACCCTGGTCGAGCCGCGTCGGCATTCGAGTCGATGCCGCGCTCCAGCAGCTCGGTTTCGAAGGCGGCGGGGGCAACACCCAGATCGCGGATGTAACGGCGAACGTGGCCTACCATTTCGAGTCGGCGTCGGCGCCCAAGTTGCGGCCGTACCTGTTCGGCGGTGTGGGCGTTTACCGATTCAAGGCGAACTCCGATTTCGAGGTGCCGCCGCCCCAGACCAAGTTCGGCCTGGATATCGGCGGCGGCGTGGAGTTCCAGGGGCTGGGCACCAGCCTGTTCATCGAGAGCCGCTTCAGCAGCGTCTCGGTGCCGAGCTCGGATTTCCGGGTCCTGGCGGTAACGGCCGGGCTTCGACTCGGCGGCAGGGGCCGCCGTGGCTCGCCGGCGGGTGCTGTCCCGGGTGGGACGGGCGTCGGCCGCTGATCTGCGCCTTCAGGATGCCCCTCCCATGTCGCCGGGAGCGCGGATGCACGTCCTCAAAGCGCCTCCTGTGACCCCGCTCACACCCTCCAGAACCGATGCCGACTAGCTTCCCCAATGCGGCGTACCTCGGCAGGTGACCGGGTGAAAGGGGCGGAGGCCCCGCGCTCCACTCTGAACTGGAACCAAGGAGTCGGTATGCGGAGGGTAGCAGCAGGAGTTGCGATGGGTCTCATGGGTGTCTTGGCGTTCGCCCGCGTGGGGCATGCGCAGGGCGCTGAGTTCTCGCTGGGTGGCGGGGCTACCGTTCCCCTCAGCGACTACGGCGACGCCTTCAAGACCGGGTACCACGGGCTCGTCGGTATCTCATTCGCGCCGTCGTCATTCCCGCTCGGCATCCAGATCGACGGCCAGTATCACCGCCTGAAGCAGGAGGCGGCGTTCGGGAATCGCAGCAACCAGATCATCATGGGCACCGGGAACCTCATCTACAAGTTCAAGACCTCGGAGGACAGCAAGTTTCGCCCCTACCTGATCGCGGGCGGCGGCATCTATAACTTCAAGTTGGTGAGCGGGAGCGACGTGGCCGGGCCCGGAGTGGGCAAC
>JBBQDU010000238.1:0-3588 GCA_038320055.1 Gemmatimonadales bacterium
CGTCGCGGCCGACACCATCGCCACCACCACCGACGGCACGGCCACCGCGCGGCTCATCGTCCTCGCGGGTGCCACCGCCCCCGACAGCGTCGTGGTCCAGGTCCGGGCGGAGCGCACGCGGGGGGCCGTCGTGCCCGGCTCTGGTGCGCGTTTCATCGTTCGGTTCCTCCCGTAGGAGGTCCCACGCCCAGCACGCTGACGGAGCTGTACTTCGCCACGGTCCAGGCCTTCACTGACCGGCGGGTGGCGACGCGCATCAAGCGCGACGGCCGCTGGACGGAGCTCAGCTACCGGGAGTTCGCCGAGCAGGTCCAGGGCGCGAGCATCGGGCTCCGGGAGCTGGGTGTCCAGGACGGCGACCGGGTGGCCATCCTGTCCGAGAATTGCCCCGAGTGGGCCATCACGGACTATGCCTGCCTCGCGGCACGCTGCACCAACGTGCCGATCTATCCCACGTTGCCCGCCCGCCAGGCCGAATACATCCTGCGCGACTCGGGCGCCGTGGTCGTCGTGGTGTCCTCCACCGCCCAACTGGAGAAGATCCGTTCGATCCGCGACCGGTTGCCCGCGCTGCGCCATGTCGTCGTCCTCGACGCCGTGGTGAAGGCACCGGGACTGGTCGGGTTCGCCGAGCTCGTCGCCGCCGGTCGCGCGGCGCTGGCGCGCCATCCCGACTGGCGCGCGCACGCACTGGAGGCCACGCCGGACGACCTGGCCACGCTGATCTACACCTCCGGCACGACCGGCGATCCCAAGGGCGTGATGCTGACGCACGGCAACATCGCGTCGAACGTGACGACGTGCGTCGGCCTGTTCCGGTTCGTCGCGGGCGACGAGTGCCTCTCCTTCCTGCCGCTGTCGCACATCTTCGAGCGGATGTTCGGGCACTATTCGATGTTCTACGCCGGCGTGCTCATCAACTACGCCGGCGGGATCGAAACCGTCCCGGCCGACATGCAGGAACTCAGGCCCATGATGATGGCGTCGGTCCCGAGGCTCTACGAGAAGATCTACTCGCGGGTGCTGGACAGCGTCCGCGCGAGTCCTCCAGCGCGCCGCCGCATCTTCGCCTGGGCCCGCCGGGTGGGCGAGGACTGGGTGGACCGTACGATGGCTCACGCGCCGATCCCGCCGACGCTGGCCCTCCAGCGCCGGCTCGCGGACCACCTGGTGTTCTCCAAGCTGCGCGCCCGGACGGGCGGCCGAATCCGCTTTTTCATCTCCGGGGGCGCGCCGCTCGCCGCCGAGATCGCCAAGTTTTTCTATGCGGCGGGCATGCCGATTCTCGAGGGGTACGGCCTCACCGAAACGTCGCCGGTCATGGCCGTGAACACGTTCGAGGGGGTCAAGTTCGGCACGGTGGGTCGACCAATCCCGGGCGTCGAGATCCGCATCGCCAGCGACGGCGAGATCATTACCCGGGGGCCCAACGTCATGCGAGGGTACTATGGAAAGCCGGAGGCCACGGCCGACGCCATCGACGACGAGGGCTGGTTCCATACGGGCGACATCGGGGTGATCGACGCGGAGGGCTACCTGCGGATCACCGACCGCAAGAAGGATCTGATCGTCACCGCGGGCGGGAAGAACATCGCGCCGCAGCCGATCGAGAACCTCGCCAAGCGCAGCAAGTACGTGTCGAACGCCGTCATGCTGGGCGACCGCCGTCCCTATCCGATCATGCTCGTCGTCCCGAACCCCGAGCCGCTGCGGATCTGGGCCGAGCGGAACGGGCTCCCGACCGACGATGTCGAACGGCTCGTCGCCCTGCCCGACGCGCGCACAAAGCTCGAGCGCGAGGTGCGGAAGACACTTCGCGACCTGGCCCAGTTCGAGATGCCCAAGAAGTTTCTGCTGCTGTCCCGGGACTTCACCGTCGAGGGCGGGGAGCTCACGCCGACGCTCAAGGTCCGCCGCCGCATCGTCGAGGAGCGGCACCGGGCCGCGATCGAGGCGCTCTACGCGGAGCCGCACCCCGGCTGAGGGGCCCGGTCAGCGCAGGGGGGTCCCCACCCACACGCCGCCTGCGCTTGCCATCAGGTCGATCAGGGCCGGGGCTGGATCGGGCCCCTCGCCCACCACCCGCTGTCCCGGCAGCACCACCCGCGCAGCTTCCGCTACCCAGTCCGCGTCGCCGCCGTAAGGGCGGCCGAGCACCACGCCGCGCATCGAGCTGGTCTTGAGCGGCAGCCGGCCGGCCCGGAGCACGCTGATTCCCGCCTCGTCGTCCACCCCCGGAGGAGGGTTGACCGCGACCAGTCCGACACCCGGTAGCACCGCGGCGAGCTCACGCCACCCGGCGGCGGGCGGCCCGACCAGGACAAGGTAGCCGCCGGGCCCGCCGAGCCCCACCAGCGGGCCCAGCGCTTCGGGCGTGAGGGGATCGGGCGTTCCCTCCGCGGCGGTCGGGGCGTCGCAGGTATCGAGCACGCCGTCGCGCAAGACGAAGCGCCGGTCGCACACCGGGCAGCCGAGCGTCCCGGAACGCACCCGCCGGCCGTCGAGCTGATCGGGGAGCAGTACCAGGTAGGATTCGTCGTGATCCGCGGGACAGCGGAGGTGATCGGTCAGTTCGATGAACATCAGGGCCTGAACACCACCCAGGTGAGCTTCCCCGCCTCGACGGTCACGCGGCGGTAGAGCTTCCGGCCGCCGATCTCGGTGCCGACGACGTAGGTGCCCGCCGGCACGTCGCTCACCGCGAAGTGCTCGTGATAGAGCGGGTGGCCGTGGGCCTTGTCGCCGTACGTCTCGGCGAAGGAATAGGGCGTCTCGACGGGGTCCCGCTTGGCGAGGCCGTAGATTCGCGCCTGCGGCACCGGCGCGCCGCTCGCGTCGAACACCTGCCCCGCGACGATTCCTGTCCCGGGGAGCGGCTGCAGCCAGAGCTCGGGATTGACCGTGTACGGCGGAAACCGCTGCAGCGAGTCGACGATGGCGACGACGGAATCGGTCGGCGAGGCGGCCAGCTCGAAGTGCAGATGGTCGTTCGTCGCGCGCCCCGTGTTGCCCACCCGCGCGATCACCTGGCCGGTCGCCACCCGCTCGCCGACCGACACGTCCAGCGACGAATTGTGATAATAGATGGAGTACAGCCGAACGGTCCGGCCCTCAGCCGTGACGGTGGTGTCGTGCCGGATGGCGACCGTCAGGGCCCCGGCCTCCGCCGGGCCGGCGTACACCACGCGTCCGCCCAGCGCGGCCATCACGGGCGTCCCGTCGGGATTGTTGAACTCGACGCCCTGGTGCTGCTGGAAGTTCCCGCCCATCGTCGAGCCGTACCGGTAGGTCTGATCGATGAAGGCATTGTCCCCCCGCGCGATCGGCCGTCGGAGCCAGGCCGTCAGCGGTGCCATCGGGGCGGCGGCGCCGGGCCCGCTCCCCCGAAGACACGGCAGCGTGTCCGTGACCGGCCGGAGGCCACAGCGGGTGCCGCGGTACTGCCGGCGGCCGATGACGATCGCGTTGGCCGGCGGACGGACGGCCGAGGCGATGGTCCGCACCTGCCACCCTGCCCCGGTGTGCCAGAGCCGCTGCGTGCCGCGCAGGGTCGTCACGTTCCAGCCCTCTCGGTCGGCGCCCAGACGG
>JBBQDU010000239.1:0-3579 GCA_038320055.1 Gemmatimonadales bacterium
GGGTGGAGCGGATCAAGCTCGCGGAGTAGGCCATCGGCGCCGCACGCTCGACTGTTCTCGAGCGCAACGAAGGGGGCATGCATCCGTGCATGCCCCCTTTGCCGTCACCCCTTCGCGTCGGGCTTCTGCTCCCACAGCACGTTCACGATGGCGCCTCGCACGCCGACCAGGCGGGACTGAGCGCCGACAGCGGCGCCGAGCGCCACGGCTCGGGCTGCCGCTCCAGCACCACGAGGACCACGGCGGGCGGATCGGCGGACACCGAGCCGATGACGCCGAACGCCTGTCGGGTACCGTCCTTCCGGCGAAAGACGACGCCCGCCACGCGCTCGAGCCCACGCTCGACGAGCGACAGGACGCGACCTTGCTCCTCGCGGCTGCCGAAGACGCCGAGGGACTGGCCGACGCGGATCAGTTCGGCGGTCGTGTCGTAGCCTAGCAGCTGGGCGAAGGGGCGGTTGGCGGCCAGCGGCGTTCCGTCGGGGAGCAACAGGCAGAGCCCGACCGGCGCCGCGTTGACCAGCGTGCGGAGTTGGTCCTCGGACCGGCGCAGGGCGTCTTCCACCCGGCGCCGGGCGGTCATGGCCTCGCGGAGGTCGACGATCTGCTTCCGCAGGCCGATGACCTCGTTGATGAGATCCTGTTTGGGTCGGTGTTGATCGCGCATGGCACAGAAGAGACGCCCGGCCCGCTGGGGCTTGCACCCATCCGCGCCGCCGCTGTTCCATTCCGCTCCGCGTTCCCTGCCGCGTCACACCTCCAGCCGGTCGCCCTCCCTGGCGACATAGGCATACAGCACGGGCATCAGGAAGACGCTGATGAGCAGCCGGGAGAAGAGTCCCCCCACGATGACCAGGGCGAACGGCCGCTGGGAGTCGGACCCCACGCCGGTGGAGACCGCCGCCGGCAGCAGGCCGAGTGCCGAGACCGCGGGCGGAGGGCGGACATTGCCAGACCGGTATGCGCGTTCGCGGCGGCGCGCCAGCCCGCGACCCCGCACCGGGTACCTCTATATTGGGGTGTGGGCCCTGATGCTAAGGTGCTGGCCCCGACCATTGCTTCGACCGAAGGAGGTACCCGGTGTCAGCGAAAGATCCGGTCTGCGGGATGGTGATCGAGACGGCGGATGCCGTCGCCACCGCCGACTACAAGGGTAAGACCTACTATTTCTGCAGCACCGACTGCAAGACGGAATTCGACGCCAACCCCGACGACTATGCGGACGCCAAGGCCTGATGGCGGAAACCGCCGCGGCGCTCACCGTGTTCCTGGCCGGGGTGGGCGCGTGGCTGGTCCTCCGCTGGGTCGGTGACGGGCTCGCCGGGTCCGACTCGACCGCCCCCCAGCGCGTTCCCTTTGCCGGGGGTCTTTCGCCGGCGGTGCACGCCTGGAGTCGCTTCCCTGCGCGATACAACGCCATGGCCCTTCTCTTTCTGGCGTTCGACATGGAGATGGTGTTCATGTATCCCTGGGCGGTGGTGTTCGTCCAGGAAGGCACCACCGCCCTGGTAGAAATGCTGATGTTCATCGCGATCCTCCTCCTCGGCATCCTCTACGCGTGGCGGGAACGGGCCCTCGAATGGGCCTGAGCGGTGTGCTCGCCGCCTGGGCGAAGGACGCTCCTGCCCGGGTGTTTCCCATCATCGGCCGGGATGCGCGCATGCCGGTCGATGCGCTGCGCGACGACGACCGCCTCCACTTCGTCGATTCGCCCCGCTCGGCCACCGTGCTGCTCGTCGCCGGACACTTGCCGGAGGCGCTGCGCGCTCCAGCCCGCGCGATCCATGACGCCATGGCGCACCCGCGAGCGACGATCCGCTGGAGCCCGGGCTCAGAGGCGGACGACGGCGGCACCGGGCTGGGCGGCACCGCGGTGAGCGGCGGAGCCGAAGCGGTGATCCGGGCGATGGTGCAGGCCCATCAGGACCTCGTGCTCGGGCGCCGGGATTCGGAGCCCGACCTCCTGCCCGATGAGGATCCCGCGCCGTGGCGCGGCGTGGGTCCCTACGGCCAGGGCGGGAAGGGCATGACCGGCGGCGTGCCGTTCGGGCGGCCGCTCGCCGAGCGCGCGCCCGACCGCGACGGCCTCGAGCTCGACCAGTTACCCGTCCGGGTCGGACCGTTCTTTCCCGCGTTTCCTCCCGGCCTCGTTCTCGACGTCCGGCTCCAGGGCGACGTGATCCAGTCCCTCACCGTCGGCGACAACCCGTTCGAGCCGTCGCGCGCCGAGCAATCTGGACATTCCGGTGTCGAGAGCGCTTTCCGACGGGCGCTGGATGAGCCCGTTTCCATCGCCACGCTCGAGCTGGCGCGCGCCGATCACCATCTGCGCTGGCTCGCCCTCGCGCTCCACGTCCACGGACTCGGCGCCCTGGGCCGACGCGCGCGCCGACTCGCGGCCGGCGTGGCGGCGCTCGGCGCCGAGGACGTGCGGGCGCTCGGCCGTCTGCTCGAGCGCACCCGCGCGCTGGGGTGGGCCACCGCGGCGGTTGGCGTGATCGGCGGCGATGCACTGCAGCAGCTTCCGCGCGGGCCGATCACTCGCGCGGCGGAGATTCCCGCCGATGCGCGCTCTACCGACCCCGCCTACATGGCGCTGGGTTTCGAGCCGGTGGTCCACGAGGGCAATGATGCCCGGGCGCGCTGGCGCCAGCGTCTGGCCGAGGCGGCCCAGAGCGTGGAGCTGGCCCACCGAGCCGGCGGGCGGACCTCCACGCCGGGGCAAGCAGTCGAGTCCCCCCGCGGTGCCTTGTCGCACGAGGCGTCGCCGTCCTTGGCGCTGGTGGCCGAGCTCCCGTCGCTTCTGGCCGGCATGGAGTGGGGAGACGCGGTGACCACGGTCGTCAGCCTGGATCTGGACCTGGAAGCGTCGGCGCGCATCGAGGCGGCCGCGTGAGCGGCGGTCTCCACCTCGTGTGGGAAGCAGTTCTCGCGACGACCGTACTGGGCCTCGGCGCGTACGTCACCGCCGTGCTCGACGGCGTCATGGGCCGGCTGGTCGCCCGCGAGGCCGTTTCGGTGCGTCGGGCGATGGCGACACCGCTCCGGCAGGCGGCGCTCCTCCTGCTCCAGCAGCGCACCGCGACCGAGCGCCCGGATGCCGCCGCGTGGCTCATCGCGCCAACCCTGCTCGGCGCCATCGCGGCGGTGAGCGTGGCCCTGGTACCGGTCGGCCCCTCGACCGTCGTGGCCGACGCGGACGCGGGCATCGTGCTCTTCGGCGCCGCCGCGGCGCTCGTCATGGTGGCGGTCTACCTGCACGGGTGGGCGCCGAACTCGGTCTTTCCGCTCGTCGGCGGCTACCGGTTCGTCGCCCTGGCGCTGTCCTACGAGATGCCGCTGGCCCTGGTGCTGATCGGCGCGGCGCTGCCGGCCCAGTCGCTCAACTTCTCGGCGATCGTCGCGTCGCAGGCGGACGTGTGGAACGTGATCCGCCAACCGCTCGGTCTCCCGATCTACATCATCGCATGTCTGGGGCTCGCCTTCCGCGGCCCGCTCGGGTACCCCGATGCGGCCGACCTCGCCGGTGGCACGCTGGCCGAGACCTCCGGCGGTGCGCGGCTCGCCTGGCAGGCGGCC
>JBBQDU010000240.1:0-3559 GCA_038320055.1 Gemmatimonadales bacterium
GGCGTCCAGCCGCGCCCCACGACGCACCATCCGATGCGAGCCCACAACGTCTTCGCCTACTCGGTGCTCGGCCACCGGCACGAGGCCGAAGTGCTGCAGGCCTGGCGGGAATGGGTCGGGCGGCCCGACGCGGCGGCGCGCCTCATGACCCATTCGGGGCCCTTCGTGCGCGGTATCTATCTCACGCTGCACGCCTTCGTGCCCGAGTCCCTGCGGATCGGCGGCGGGGAGCCCGGCGCCACCGTCGCGCGCTGGTTCCGCGAGGCCTACGCGGACCGTCCGTTCGTCCGCCTGCTCGACGCTCCGCCCGAGCTCACCCACGCGGTAGGCACCAACTACGCCCTCATCCACGCCGCCGAGAGTCGAGGCGGGGACGAGATCCAGGTGTCGGTCGCGATCGACAATCTGGTCAAGGGCGCGGGCGGCCAGGCCATCCAGGCGATGAACCTCGCCCTCGGCGGCGACGAACGCGCCGGCCTCATGGCCGCGGGGATCTATCCGTGCTGAAGACCGACGTCCCCGCCCTCCTCCCCGTATACGCCTCGATGCCGGTGCGACCGGTGCGCGGCCACGGCTCCTGGCTGGTGGAGGAAGACGGCACCGAGTGGCTGGACGCGTACGGCGGCCACGCCGTCGCCTCGACCGGCCACAGCCATCCCGACGTGGTGCGCGCCGTCGCCGAGCAGGCGGCGGCCCTCCTCTTCTACTCGACCGCCGTGCCGCTTCCCCAGCGCGAGGCGCTGGCCGAAAAGCTGGCGGAGCTCTGCCCCGATCCGCTGGGGCGGGTGTTTCTCTGCAACTCCGGCGCGGAGGCGAACGAGAACGCCCTCCATCTGGCCCGTCGGCACACCGGGCGGCAGACGATCGTGACGGTGCGCGGCGGCTGGCATGGGCGCACGGCCGCGACGCTCGCCTGCACCGACGGCCCCCGCTACGAGGAGGCCGCGCGGCGGTCGGGGATCCCGCTGAGCCGGAAGGTGCCGTTCGACGACGTGGCCGCGCTCGATGCGGCGGTGGACGACACCGTGGCCGCGGTGCTGGTCGAGCCGGTGCAGGGCTTCGCGGGCGCGCGCGACTGCGCCCCGGAATTTCTCGCGGCCGCCCGCCGGCTCACGGACGAGCGCGGCGCGGTGCTGCTGTTCGACGAAGTCCAGTGCGGGGTCGGCCGCTGCGGTGCCTTCAGTGCGGCGGAGGCGGTGGGTGTGATCCCCGATGCGCTCACCTTCGCCAAGGGCCTGGCGGGCGGGCTGCCGATCGGTGCCGTGGTGGCGAGCCCGCCGCTCACCGACTCGCTGGCCCTCGGCGACCTCGGCAGCACCTTCGGGGGCGGGCCGGTGCCATGCGCCGCGGCGCTGGCGAACATCGAGGTCATCGAGCGCGACGGGCTCATCGCCAACGCCGTCGCCGTCGGCGCGCACCTGACGCAGGGCGCGAAGGCGCTCGGGGTCCGCGCCGTGTCGGGTCGAGGGCTGCTCCTCGGCCTGCACCTTGGACGGCCGGCCGCCGACGTGCAGCGCGCTCTGTTCGAGCGCCGGATGCTCACCGGCACCGCCACCGACCCGCAGGTGCTCCGGCTCCTGCCGCCGCTGTCGTTCTCCCATCGCGAGGCCGACCTGCTCCTCGCGGGCCTCGAGGAGGTGCTGGCGTGACCAAACGGGATTTCCTGGCGCTCGAGGACTGGGGCCCGGAGGCGGTGGACGAGCTGCTCCGGCTGGCGGCGCGGGTGAAGCGGGGCGAGATCACCGGCGGCCTCGAGCGGAAGGTGCTGGCGATGGTGTTCATGGATCCGAGCCTTCGCACCCGCACCAGCTTCGAGACCGCGATGTTCCTCCACGGCGGGCACGGCATCGTGCTCGAGCCGGGGAAGGGGAGCTGGCCGCTCGAGACCGAGCCCGGCGCGGTGATGGACGGCGATACGGTCGAGCACATCATCGACGCCGCGCGCGTGCTCGGCCGCTACGCCGACGCGCTCGGCGTCCGGAGCTTTCCGCGGGGTCGGGACTGGGCGGTGGCGCGCGAGGACGCGATAGTCCGGAGCTTCGCCGCCCACTGCGAGAAGCCCGTCATCAACTTCGAGAGCGCGCGCCGGCATCCCTGCCAGGCGCTCGCCGACGCGATGACCTTGCGTGAGAAGCTCGGCGAGACCGAGGGCAAGCGCTTCGTCCTCACGTGGGCGTGGCATCCGAAAGCGCTCCCGACCGCGGTGCCGGCCAGCGCCGCGCTCGCCGCGGCGGAGCTCGGCATGGAGATCGTGATCGCGCGCCCGCCCGAGTACGAGCTCGATCCCGAGGACACGGCCCTGATCCGGCGCCTCGCGCAGGCGCGGGGCGGCGAGTTCGTCCACATCATCGACGACCCGGACGACGCGCTCGTCGGCGCCGACGCCGTGTACGTCAAGTCCTGGGGCTCGGTGAAGCATTACGGCCACCCGGAGGAAGAGGCGGCCATGCGGGCGGGGCTCCGCGACTGGCGCCTGACCCCGAACCGCCTCCGCTCCACCCGCGGCGGGAAGGGCATCGTCATGCACTGCCTCCCGGTGCGCCGGAACGTGGAGATCGACGACGCGGTGCTCGACGGGCCGAACTCGGTCGTCGTGGACCAGGCCGAAAACCGGCTGCACGCGCAGCGGGCACTGCTGCTGGAGCTGATCGGGAACCCGGGCTAGGCCGAGCCAACCAAGGGAGAGATGCGACCAGTGACGATCGACACCAGCAAGGGCATCGCCGGGCTCAAGGGCGCGCTGCGCTACGTGCGAGCTTACCGAGATCAGGTCTTCGTCGTGAAGCTCGGCGGCGATGTCGTCGGCGAGCCCGAGCGGCTCGACCACGTCACCGCGCAGCTCGCGCTGCTCTCCTCGCTCAGCATCCGCCTGGTGGTGGTGCACGGCGGGGGGCCGCAGGCGTCGGCCCTGAGCCGGCGGCTCGGCGCCGAACCGAAGATGGTCGCCGGCCGCCGTGTCACCGACGATGCGGCGCTCGAGGTCGCCAAGATGGTGTATGCCGGGCAGCTCAACGTCGATCTGCTCGCCGCGCTCCGCGGCCACCGGGTGCAGGCCGTGGGCGTGAGCGGGGTCGATGCCGATCTCATCACGGCGCACCGGCGCCCGCCGGTCCAGGTGGTGGACGACGCCGGCGCCACCACGAGGGTGGACTACGGCCACGTGGGCGACATCGACCGGGTGGACCCGCGCGTGCTCGTCACGCTGATGGATGCGCGGTTCGTGCCGGTCATCGCGAGCCTCGCCGGCGGCGAGGACGGCGAGGTCTTCAACGTGAACGCCGATACCGTCGCCGAATCGCTGGCCGTGGCGCTCCGGGCGCAGAAGCTGATCTTCCTGACCGGCGCGCCGGGCGTCCTCCGCGACCGGACCGACCCCTCGACGCTCGTCACCTTCGCGGACCCGGACGATCTGGCGGGACTCATGGCCAGCGGTGTGCTCGCGGGCGGGATGCGCCCCAAGGTGGAGGCCTGCATCCGCGCGGCCACCGGCGGCGTGGAGCGGACGCACATCATCGACGGCCGCGCGCCCGACGCGCTGCTGCTGGAGGTGTTCACCGGC
>JBBQDU010000241.1:0-3557 GCA_038320055.1 Gemmatimonadales bacterium
AACGGGATGTGGAGGAAGAAACCGATCCGGGCGCCGGGCAGCCGGTCGCGCAGGAGGCCGGGGAGCAGGAAGAGCTGGTAGTCGTGCACCCAGATCATGTCGCCCGGCCGGTAGTGGGCCGCGACGACGTCGGCGAACGCCTCGTTGGCCTCCACGTACCCGTCCCAGTCGCTGACCTGCAGCGGAATCTGGTCCACCAGGTAGTGGAACAGCGGCCACAGGACGCCGTTCGAGAACCCCTCGTAGAACCGGGTCACCAGGTCGCTGGAGAGGGGCACCCCCACCAGCCGCATGGCGGCGAGGTCATGGTCCAGCCGGGCCTGTCGCTCGGGCGCGAGGTTGTCCGGGGCCCCCGACCAGCCGATCCAGAGTCCGTCCGATTGCTCGTGCGGCCGCATCAGCCCCGTCGCCAGCCCCCCGGCACTCCGCTGCACCTCGATGTCCGTGTCGGTGGCGACGACGGTGATGGGCAGCCGGTTGGCGACGATCAGGAGGCGGGACATCGGGGAAAGGTAACGGTTTAGGGGGGCGGCAGGGCCCGGCGCGGCCCGGCCCGCGCCCCCCTTACCGGGGCCACCGCTGGTTGCCCCGGTCGCCGTCCGGAAACTCCTGCGCCGGATCGATCTCGATGGTCCGCACCGCCGGTTCCCTGGCCACCCGGACGGTGGTCCGCTTGGCCCCGCCGAGCCACACGTCGACCGGCACGGTCAGGCTGTCCGCCTGCCCGTTGGCCCGAGTCACCGCGAGGTGGACCGGCATCGGTGCCCGGCCGAGGTTTCCGATCACGACCTCGAGGGAATCGCCGACCGTGCTGACGGTGTCGATCGACTGGTCGAGACGCCAGGTCTCGAAGAACCAGGTCCGCCAGAACCACGATAGATCCCGGCCCGACACGTCCTCGAACGTGGCAAAGAAGTCGTAGGGCGTCGGATGCTTGTATTGCCATCGGCGGCCGTATTCCCGGAACGCCTTCTGGAACAGGTCCCGGCCCAGGACGCCCCGGAGGGCGACCAGGGCGGTCGCCGGCTTGGAGTAGCTGGCGACGCCGTAGCTCTGGTAGTTGGGGTACCGGTCGCCGAAGCGCATCAGCTCGACCTCGGCGCCGGCCGCGGCCAGGTCGAGATACGGCTGCCGGTTCCGCGCCTCGTCGTCGAACCCCTTGAAGAAGTCGGCCATCGCCTGCGACTGGTCGAACTGGGTGAGGCCCTCGTCCATCCAGGCGAAGCGCTTCTCGTCGGAGCCGACGATCATGGGGAACCACATGTGCCCGATCTCGTGGTTCACCACCTCGTACATCCCCAGCGTATCCCACTGGCCGCCGATGCAGGTCATCATCGGATACTCCATTCCGCCGCAGGAAACGGGGCCGTCCACCACCGTCATGTGGGGATAGGGATAGGGCCACAGGTAACGGGAGAAGAACTCCACCGAGTGGCGGGCATAGCGGGCGCTCTCGTCCCAATGGCTCGAGCGCTGCTCGGGCCGCCAGAACGATTCCACCAGCGAGGTGTCCGGCTTGCCGTCGCCGTTGGCGTCTCCCACCGCGGCGTTGGTGGCGTCCCAGAGGTAGCGCGACGAGGCGGCCCACGACACGTCGCGCACGTTTTCCGCCCGGAATCGCCAGGTCAGCTTGCCGCCGGTACCGGTGGTGGTCGAGCGGCCGGCCTCGCGGTCCAGGTCGGTGACGACGTGCACGATCCCGGTGGCGGTCCGGGCGGAGTCGAGCCGCGCGCGCGACTGCGCGCTCAGCACGTCCCCGGGATTCCGCAGCGTGCCGGTGGACGTGACCAGCCACCCGGCCGGCAGGGTCAGACTCACGTCGTAGTTGCCGTAGCCCATGTAGAACTCGGCCGTGCCGAGATACTGGTCGATCTGCCACCCGTTGACGTCGTCGTACACGGCCATCTGCGGGTACCAGTAATTGATGAAGTACACCTGGCCGTCCTGACCGCCGCGCGGCGCGCCGTCCGGCGGCACGCGGAGCCTCCAGGCAAAGGCGAGATCGAGGTTTCCGCCCGGCGCCAGCGGCTTCGGCAACCGGAGCCGCATGATCGTGCCGTTCACATCGTAGCCCGGCGCGTCGCCGGAGGCGGACGCGAGGTCGGTGCCCTGCGCGGCCACGCGGTCCAGTGCCACGCCCTCGACGGCCCACGGCACGTTGGTGTTGTGGCGCGAACCAGGGGCGAAAATGTTGTGCAGCAACTGGATGTAGACGGTCTTGAGGGTGTCGGGAGACCGGTTCCAGTACGTGACGCTGCTCTTGCCGGTCAGACGCTTGGAGACCGGGTTGAGCTCCGCCTCGATCTTGTAGTCCGCCCACTGCTGCCAGTAGCGAGGTCCGGGGGCACCGTTCCGGCTCCGGGTGCCGCGGTTGAGTGCCAGTTCGTAGCCTGCGGAGATCGGCACCGTCATGGCCCGAGCGGCGGGCACGCCGTCGCTGCCCCGGCCGGTGGCGGGAGCGGTGGCGCGCGGGGCGGAGCGGCCGCCGGAGCAGGCAGACAGCAGCAGGATGACGAGGACGAGACGTGCCATGAAGGCTCCAGTCAGGGTGTCCGCTGGGCCGATTGCCCGGGCGCGGATGATGCCTTGACTACGGACGGGGGGCAAGTCTCGGTTTCGCCGGCCCGTGGGCGCACCAGCGGAGCACCACCGGGCCGAGCAGCGCGCCGGTGCGGAGGTCGAGCTCGAGCGGCGGGTAGGCCGGGTTGAGCGACGCCAGGGACAGGCCCGGCCGGCCGGCCCCCGCCCGGGCGACCCGCTTCACCACGTACCCGTGGGCGGGATGACGCGCCACCGCGACGGCACCCGGCCGCACCGCCAGGTCGAGCGCGACCAGCACGACGTCCCCCGAGTGCAGCAGTGGCACCATGCTGTCGCCCACGACCCGGAGGGCGACGTAGCGACTCGTCGGCAGGTCGGCGGGCAGCGCGACCCAGGCATCGCAAGGCTCGTCGAGCAGCTCGCGCCCGCTACCGGCGGCCACGCCGAGCTCCACGAGCGGCGCCGCGCGAGCTTCGCGCGCGACGACCATCAGCGCGAGCGGGCCGGCGGCGGGCGGGCTCACGATGTCGGGCGCCCGATCGACCCGCCGAACCCCGCCTCCGAGCGCCTCCACCCGGCCGCGCACAGAGGCCGCGAAACGCGCGGCATCGGTCTCGTGCCGTTGAGCGGCCTGCCAGCCGCGGAACGCGGCCATGGCGCGGGAGAGCCGGGACTCGGCCGCCGGCAGAGCCGCGGGCAGCCCGGCCTCGATCGACCTGCCGGCCAGCCAGACGGCGGCGTCTCGCTGCCACTCGTGTCGGTCGCTCATGGTGTGGGACGCTCCCCGGCGCCGGTTGCCCCGGTCTCCTGAAGCGCCGACAGGCGGGCCGCAGGACCGGGGGCGAGCGCGGCGCGATCGAGAAAGGCGAGTAGCTCCCGCCGTTCGTCGCCCTGGGTGGCTTCGATATGGCTAAGGGCCGCGCGCTGAAGCCGCTCACGCAGGCGCTCAAGGCGTTTGGCGGCCGTTTTCGAGCTGACGCTCAGCCAGCCGGCGATCTCGGACGCCGGGACCTGAT
>JBBQDU010000242.1:0-3543 GCA_038320055.1 Gemmatimonadales bacterium
CGCGCATCGGCCCGGAGACGCTCCAGCCCACCGCACCGCGCCACGTACTCCGCTCGATCCCGCAAGCCGTACACGAACTCCTCCAGGTACGCCTGCAGCGCCACCGGATCGCGGGAGATCTTCTCCCACCCGACGTAGAACGCGTTGTCGCGGTCGTAGTAGCCCTGCGCGTAGGAGGGATGCGCACCCCACGGCTCCACCACCACCGCGTCCACCGCGAGCCCCGGAATCGCGGTGCGGTTGGGGTCAGCGCGGATCACGCGCTCCTCCACCAGCTCTTCCACCACGACGATCACCCGTCCCGACGCGAACGCCGCCTCCTTCTGCACGCCGAGGAGCCCCCAGATCTGGGTGTTGCCCTGGTCGTCGGCGCGCTGGGCGTGCACGATGGTGACGTCGGGGTTGAGCGCGGGGACCGTGGCGAGCCGCTCGCCGGTGTAGGGGCACTCCACCGTGCTGATCCGCGGGTTGGCGGCGGGCAGGTCGGTGCCCATGTAGTTCCGCATCGGCCAGAACGGGAGCCGGGCAGCGCCGGCGCACAGCCGGCCCACCATCCCGAAGTGCGAGTACTCCTCGATCTCGAGCGGCGCCCCGCCCTTCCCCTCCACCGCGCGGCGGAACGCATGCAGCGAGCCCGCCCCCGGGTTACCGGCCCACGAGAACACCAGCTTCCGGGCGCAGCCGGCCGCGATCATCTGGTCGTAGATGAGATCCGGCGTGAGCCGGCAGAGCGTCAGGTCGCGGCGCCGCTGCCGGATGATCTCGTGCCCCGCGGCGAAGCAGATGAGGTGGGTGAAACCCTCGATCACCACCGTGTCGCCGTCCTGCACCAGCCGGGCGACGGCGTCCCGCATGGAGGTGACCTTGGACGCGACGGCGCTCAAGCGATCTCGCTCAGCCGGGCGCCGATCAGCAGCAGGGCGGTGTCGATGTCGTCCGCGTTCACCACCAGGGGCGGCGCCAGCCGGAGCGTGCTCTTCCCTGCGCCGAGGAGCAGGAGTCCGTGCGCGAACGCGCGCTGCACCAGTTGGTGCACGATGTCGGGCGCGGGCTCCCGGGTCGCGCGGTCCTTCACGAACTCGACCCCGATCATCAGGCCGCGCCCGCGCACGTCGCCGATGCACTCGTGCCGCTCCGCGAGCGAGCGCATCCCCGCCTGCAGGCGCTCGCCCATGACGACGGCATTGGCCATGAGCCCGCCCTCGACCAAGTCGAGCGTCGCGAGCGCCGCCGCGCAGCAGACGGGGTTGCCGCCGAACGTGGAGCCGTGCGAGCCGCTCTCCCAGGTAGTGATCGAGTCCTTCGCGATGATGGCGCCGATCGGCATCCCCGAGCCGAGCCCCTTGGCGGTGAGCAGGATGTCGGGCTCGACGTCCTCGTGATCGCATGCCCACATCCTGCCCGTCCGGCCGACGCCCGACTGCACCTCGTCGGCGACGAGGAGGATGCCGTATCGGTCGCACAGGGCGCGCAGGTCGCGCAGCCAGCCCGTGGGCGGGACGATGTAGCCGCCCTCGCCCTGGATCGGCTCGACGAAGATCGCGGCGACGTCGTGCGGGTCGAGGTGGCGGCCGAACAGCTCGGTCTCGATGTTGTCGAGGCAGCCTCGGGTGCACTCGGGCTTCTCCGCGCACCACTGGCAGCGGTAGCGGTAGGCGTAGGGGACGTGATGCACGTCGGGCAAGAGCGGCCCGAAGCCGGCATGCTGCCGCGCCTTGCTGCTGGTGAGGCTCACGGCGCCGGTGGTTCGGCCGTGAAACGCGCCGCGGAACGCGATGATGGCCGTCCGCCGGGTGGCGTAGCGGGCGAGCTTGATGGCGCCCTCGACGGCCTCGGTGCCCGAGTTGGTCAGGAACACGCGCTTCCGGCTCGGGCCGGGCGCGATGCGCGCCAGCCGCTCGCAGAGCGCCGCCATTCCCTCGTAGTAGAAATCCGAGCCGCAGATGTGCAGGAACCGGTCGGCGGCGTCCTTGACGGCGGCCACCACCTTGGGATGGCCGTAGCCGGTGGACGAGACGGCGATGCCGGCCATGAAGTCGAGAAACCGGTTGCCGTCCACGTCCTCCACCATGACGCCCTGCCCGCGCTCGACGACGAGCGGGTACTCCTTGATGTAGCAGGTGGAGGTCCAGGCCTCGTCGCGCTCGACGATGGCGCGCGCCTTGGGCCCGGGCGGCGGGACGAGGATCTTCGGATAGTCAGGCACTCGGACTCCGTGGATGCTTCAGGTTGGCGCGGGCTCCTCGATGACCGTCCGGCTCTGTTCCCGCGTGAACTGGGCGACGTAGTACGGCCCGCAGCCCCCCTTGCCGGTGGACCCCGAGCCCTTCCACCCGCAGAACGGCTGCGCCCCGGGCCACGCGCCGGTCGTCGCACCGGTGCGCTTGTTGGCGTAGCAGACGCCGGCCTCGATCTCGTCGAAGAACCGCGCCACCTCGGCGGGGTCGCCCGAGAAGATGCCGGCCGTGAGACCGTACTCCGCCGCGTTCGCCTCCGCCAGGGCGGCGTCGAAGCTCTCGACCTCGCCCACGGCCAGGAGCGGCACGAACAGCTCGTCCCGGAACAGGCGGCTCGAGAGCGGCAGGAGCGCCACCGTCGGCGCCACGAAATGCCCGTGCTCGAAGCCCTCGCCCGCCAGGCGGGCGCCGCCGTGGAGGACGACGCCGTCCGCGCGCGCCACGCCCACCGCCCGCTCGAACCGCTCCACCGCCCGCTCGTTGATCACCGGCCCGAAGAACACGTCGCGCTCGCTCGGGTCGCCCATCCGGATGGCGCGGACGCGCTCGAGCAGCCGCTCGACGAACGGGGCGGCCACGTCGCGGTGCACGTACACGCGGCTGGTGGCGCTGCACTTCTGGTTCTGCAGGCTGAACGCCGAGCGCATGACGCCTTCGGCCGCGGCATCGAGATCCGCGCTCGGCATGACGAGCGCCGCGTTCTTGCCGCCCAGCTCGAGGAGACACGGCTTGATGAACCCCGCGGCCAGGCCCGCGTGGATCCGGAGCCCGACCTCGCGCGAGCCGGTGAACACGACGCCGTCCACCCCGGGATGCCGCCAGAGCGGGTCGCCGATGGTGTCGCGGTGGCCGACGAGGAGGTTGAAGACGCCGGGCGGGAGGCCGGCGTCGCGGTACGCCTCGTACAGCCGGAGTCCGGTGAGCGGCGTGTCCTCGGCCGGCTTGTAGACCACGGCGTTCCCCGCCGCGAGCGCGGCCGACGACATTCCGGCCGAGAGCGCCAGCGGAAAGTTGAACGGCGCGATGCAGGCGAAGACCCCGTACGGGCGGAGCACGTCGGTGTTCCGCTCGACCGGCGTGATCCGGCCCATGGCCCGGACGAAGCCGTCGGCATCCTCGACCTGGGCGCAGTAGTAGTCGATCAGGTCGGCCGACTCCTCGGCGTCGCCCATCGCCTCCAGCCGGCTCTTGCCCACCTCGAGGCTCATGAGGGCGGCGAGGTCGTATTTGCGATCGCGGATGATCGCCGCCGCCCCGCGGAGGACGGCCAGCCGCTCCCGCCACGGGAGCCGGGCCCAGCCGCGCT
>JBBQDU010000243.1:0-3518 GCA_038320055.1 Gemmatimonadales bacterium
TGAGCGGACGGGTTCCGGGCGAGTGGGTATCGCGTAGCATGTCGTACGCCCGGGCGGCCACCATCATGGCGGTGATGGGCGCCAGCCAGTAGACCCAATGCGAATGCCAGGCAGCTCCCGCCACGACCGGACCGAGTGACCTCGCCGGGTTCATGCTGGCGCCGGTGAGTGGCCCACCCATGAGCGCACAGAAGCCCACGGTCAACCCCACCGCCAAGGCGGCGAACCCGTCGGCAACCCGCTCGTCCGTGGCCACGGCCATGATTACGAACATCAGCACGAACGAGAGAAGCCACTCGACTACGAACGCCTCCGGCACGGGCAGGATCGGAACGGTCGCCCCCAGGTTGCCGACGGGTCCGAGCGCCGCGCGAAGCGAGAACGACGCGACCGTCGCGCCGCTGCATTGGGCCAGCACATAGGGAACGACCTCGGCCGACGGGAATCGTCCCGTCGACCAGAACGCAAGGGTGACCGCCGGGTTGATGTGGGCACCGGAGAGATGGCCCAGCGCGTAGACCATGGCCACCACCACGAAGGCGAAGGCAAGCGCGATGCCGACATGGCCTACGGTCCCACCGCTGTAGGCGTCCACCATCGCCGCGCCCGGTCCGATGAACACCAGGAAGAACGTGCCCACCCCCTCGGCAAGGCACCGTCGCGCGCTGACGGCGCGGGTCTCGCGTTGGGGTCCGCCCACTGATCGAGAGCTGATGACGTCAGGTGGAATCGGCAGACGCGCCTCCGGTCCGCAACTGCTCGGCGAAATCATTTGGCAGGTCGCTGGCCTGGATCGCTCGAATGGCCTCGTCCACGTCGTACTCCGCCCGCACGAACTGCACCTCGACCCCACCATCTCCGACGTCCAGGACCACGTAGCCGGCACGCCCGTCGCCGTCCTTCGGCCGGCCGACGCTGCCGACGTTCAGGAAGTGGAGGCCGCCTATCTCGCGGTGCCAGGGCTTGTGGGTGTGGCCGAATGCGATCACGTCGCCCGGCTTCACGCCCGCACGGGCGGCCATCTGCAGGCAGAAGTCGTCCGATCGATCCTCGGTCCAGTAGACCGTGTTGAGCGTCGGCGTGCCGTGGACCAGCACGACCCTCGGGCCCGCGCGGTGTCCGCCGCCCGGCAGGAGGTCGATGCGGAACGGCAACCCCGCAAGGTAGGCCCTGGTGTCGGCGGAAATGGTCCGCCGGGTCCAGCCGTAGCTGAGGTGTGACAGCGCTTCCTGGCGCGGGTCCTCGTAGCGGCACCCGCAGTGCTTGTAGTCCGTCGCGACGGTGGAGTCGTAGTTGCCCCCGACGCCCGCAATGCCGCGCGAGGCGATGAGCTCCACCGTCTCGTTCGGCCAGGGCGCATAGCCCACCAGGTCGCCGAGGTGATACACGGTTCCGACCGCCCGTCGCGTGATGTCGGCGTGCACCGCCTGAAAGGCCGGAAGGTTGGCGTGAAGGTCCGAGATCAACGCGTATCTCATCTCTTGCTCGCGGCGGGGAAATGTGGGTAGGCCTTCGGGGGCCCTTGAGGTCAGCGCGGCGATACCGCCAGGCGCATCACCACGGCAGAGCCAGGGCAGGCCTCGAGGAACTCAACGGAATTGCCTATGGCATCGGCGGCTTCCGCCCGGCTGATGCGCTCGAACCCGAAACGTGGGAACCAGCCGTCCGCCGTCGTGGTGAGCAGATATATCTCCGTAACACCCGAGGCGCGCGCATGCTCGAGGGCAGCGCGGACCAGCGCCGTTCCTACGCCCGTTCCGCGGACGCCATGGTGGATGGCGGCCGAGCGAAGCAGAGCCCCCTTCGGATACACCTGGAGGCCGACGACACCGACGAGACGGCCAGCTTCCTCGGCGACGAGAAAGTGGCCGAGCGATCGCGGCACCCCGACCGTCGGGAGCGCCGCGGCCTGCAGCAGCCCCAGCACTGCGGCGAAATCACCAGGCACGGCCTGGCGTACCCTCGCTGGCGCCGGCGCGGCCCCGTCGGAGCTCATGCCGCTCGGGCTGGCTTCCGGGCGCGGATGAACGCCCCCATGACCCGGCCGCCGATCTCTCGCGCCAGCACTTCGGTATCCAGCCCGCTCCCTGTCAGGAACGCGCGCGCGTCCTCGAACTCGTAGATGCGGGTCGGCTCGATGCCGATCCCCTCGAAGCCGGATTCGGACAGGATCGCGTGAAACTCCTGCTCGGTCAGGGCTCCCGCCACGCAGCCCACCCAAAGCTCCATGCTCTGCCGGACCTCGGTCGGGACCTCCCCACGCACGACGACGTCCGAGACCGCGAACCGGCCGCCCGGCTTGAGGACCCGGAACGCTTCGGCCAGTACACGGCGCTTGTCGCCCGACAGGTTCACGACGCAGTTGGAGATGATCACGTCCACCGACGCGTCGGGCAGGGGGATCGCCTCGATCTCTCCCTTGAGGAACTCGACGTTCTCCACGCCGGCCTTCCGTTGGTTGTCGCGAGCCAGCGAGAGCATGTCGTCGGTCATGTCCAGTCCGTAGGCCTTGCCCGTGGGCCCGACGCGGCGCGCGGAGAGCAGGACGTCGATGCCGCCACCCGAGCCCAGATCCAGCACGACCTCGCCTTCGCGGAGCTCGGCCAGCGCGGTGGGATTGCCGCAGCCGAGGGATGCGAGCACCGCCTCGCGCGGGAGCACGGCGGTCTGGGCATCGGAGTAGAGGTTCGACGTGATCGGATCGCCTCCCGCGCCCCCGCAACTGCCGCCGCAACAGGACGCCGTGGTGCCGTCCGCAACGCGGCGCGCGACCTCACCGTACCGCTCCCTCACCGTGTCCTTCACGTCGGGCGTGCTCATCGGTACCTCCATGATCAAGAATTATTGATGTATCGGTGAAAAAAACGGGCGATCAGCAGCATCCGGACCGCCGCTCCGCCGGCGTGGGCGCCGTGGCGAGGAGGTCGATCAGCTCGGCCGCCTCAGCCAGGGCATCGGCGTTCATGGTGTAATACATCCAGCGACTCTCACGTCGATCGCTGACCAGGCCGGCATCCTTCAGCACTTTCAGGTGAAACGACAAGCGGGACTGGGCGGCGTCGAGCGCGTCGCTGAGGTTGCAGACGCACTGCTCGCCCAGCCTGAGACGGCGGAGAATGGACAGACGCGTACCGTCGGAGAGGGCGTGGAACAACTGCGCCGCTCGGTCGGTGTCGGGGTGGATGCCGGTGGCCATGGGAGCAATATATCAACAAATCTTGTTGCGTCAAGGTTGGACCGAACGCCTCGGATCCGGGCTTCACACCCGGAGCGCCGGTAACCATCCCCATCCCCACTCGAGCACCGCTCGCCAGAGCACGAAGACCCAGAAGCCGAAGCCGGCGACCGGCAGCGCGAAGGCGAATGCGGTGTCCGTTGCGTCCCGGGCGGCCGCGCCGGGGCTGTGCCGGCCTCCGAAGAGCACGGGCGCGGTGGCGAGGTACCAGCCGACGAGCCAGAGTGGCCAAGCCGGAGCCCCGGGACGGGCCAGGAGAAACCCGTCCACGAAGCGGATGATG
>JBBQDU010000244.1:0-3495 GCA_038320055.1 Gemmatimonadales bacterium
CCCTGCTCCACCAGCTCCCCGCCGCGAAGCACCAGGATCCGGTTGGCCATTCGCACGGTGCTGAACCGATGGGAGATCAACACCGCCATCCGCCCCGCGGTGAGCTCCGAGAACCGGAGGAACACCTCGTACTCGGCCCGGGCGTCCAGGGCGGCGGTCGGCTCGTCGAGGATGAGCAGCTGGGCGTCCCGCATGTACGCGCGCGCCAGCGCCACCTTCTGCCACTCGCCGCCCGACAGCTCGACCCCCTGCTCGAACCGCCGGCCGAGCATCTGGTCGTAGCGTCCGACCAGGCGCGCGGCCACCGAGTCGGCGAGACTCCGCTGGGCGGCCGCCTCGATCCGCGGCTCGTCGTCGAGCGCCCCGATATTGCCGACCGCGATGTTTTCCCGCAGCAGGAAATCGTAGCGCACGAAGTCCTGGAAGATGACGCCGACGTTCCGCCGCAGGCTCTCCACGTCGTAGTCGCGGAGGTCGACGCCGTCGAGGAGAATCCGCCCCTCGGAGGGGTCGTAGAGCCGGGCGAGCAGCTTGACCAGCGTGGTCTTGCCCGCCCCGTTTTCGCCGACCAGCGCGATCCGTTCGCCCGGCGCGAGCGCGAACGTGAGCCCGCGGACGGCCCATCGCTCGGAGCCGGGATATCGGAACCCGACGTTCTCGAAGACGAACCCGCTCCGGATCGGCACCGCCACCTGGCGGCCGCCGGGCTCGTGCCGGATCCGGGGCTCCAGAGCCAGGAACGAGAACAGGTCATCGAGGTAGAGGCTCTGCTCGTACACCTGGGACAGCGACAGCAGCACCCGCTGGATCAGGTCCCGGCTCTGGCGGAACGAGCCGGCCAGGAAGGTCAGCACGCCGATCGTGAAGAGCCCCGCCGGCGAGCGGTAGCCGGTGACCGTCAGATAGATGATGACCGCGTACGCCCCGTAGTAGCCGAATGTGCCCAGGGCCGCGAGCAGCGTCGACACCAGACTCCGCCGCACGGCCAGCCGCTTGTTGGCCTCGTAGAACTCCCGGCTCAGCCGGTCGTAGCGGTCCACCAGGAAGGCCGACAGCCCGAACAGCTTGAGCTCCTTGGCGGAGACGTCGCTCGCCCCGATGTAGCGGAGGTAGTCGAGCTGGCGCCGCTCGGGGGTCCAGGAGTAGAGCAGCGAATAGCCCAGCGACGCGAAGTGGGTCTCGCCGAGCAGGGAGGGCAGCACGGCGACGGCGAGGAGCACCAGGAGCCACGGCACGTAGACCGCGAGTGCCGCCGCCAGGGTGGCGAGCGTGATGGCGTCCTGCACCGACGACAGCAGCAGCGTGAAGAGACCGATGCGTCCCACCGTCTGCCGCCGGGCGCGCTCCAGCTTGTCGTAGAGCTCGCTGTTCTCGAACTGCTCCAGGTCGAGCGTGGCGGCGTGCCGCATCAGCTCGACGCTCGTCTGGTTGGCGAACAGATCGCCCAGCAGGCTCTCGAGCAGAGCCGAGATCCGCGCCAGCCCTTCGCCCACCAGAGCGATGGCCAGCTCGAGCGCGAGCAGCTCCGCCAGACGCACCCAGTCGACCGCGGCTCCGCCTCCCGCCACCCCGACCGCCCGCACGACCTCATCCACGATCAGCTTGCCGATCCAGAGCACCGCGAGCGGGACGACCGACCGCGCCACCCGGAGCGCCAGAATGCCCGTCACGTACCGCGGCTCCGTCCGCCACACGAGCCGGAGCAGCCGCGGCACGTGCTTCAGCGCCTGCAGGCGCTCGCGCCAGCCGGGGCGCGGGTCCGCGGGCTTTCGGCCCCCGCGGTTGGGCCGTACTATCGGATGCTCGAGCGGCAACGTCATGGGATGAAAGCTAATCGCCGGAGAGGCTCCGATGCCCCACGTAGACTGGCCCTCGCTGTGGGCCAACCTGGTCCACTTCGGCGCGTTCGACAGCGCCACCCACCCCGTCTCGCTGCTCGAGAAGGTGGTGCGGCCCGTGGTGGTCTATCTGCTCCTGGTCGTGGCGCTGCGCACCGTGGGCAAACGGGTGCTGGCGCAGCTCAATCCGTTCGACCTCGTCGTGCTGCTGACGCTGTCGAACACGGTGCAGAACGCCATCATCGGGAACGACACGTCGCTGCTGGGCGGCGTGGTAGGCGCAGCGGCACTGCTCGGCATCAACGGGGTGTTGGTCCGCATCTATTATCGCGGGCCGTCCATGCGGCACCTGTCTGCCGCCGACCGCGACATCTGCCTCATCGAGGGCGGCCGCCTCAACGAGGCGGAGATGCGCCGACTCCACATCAACGCCGGCGAGCTCACCGCCAAGGCCCACGAGCGCGGGTTCGACTTCCTCGACGACGTGGAGAGTGCCACGCTCTATCCGAACGGCACCATCTACTTCCGGGGCCGCGACCCCGACAGCGACGCCGCGCGCCATGCCGAGCTGCTCGGACGGCTCGATGCCCTCGGCGCTGAAGTGGCCGCGCTCCGCCGCTAGTCCGTTAGATTCCCGCGATGCCGACCATTACGACGGCGCTCGTTACGGGCGCCACACAGGGCATTGGACGCGCCACCGCATTCGCGCTGGGGCGCGCCGGCCATCGGGTAGGGGTGTGCGCGCGCACCGGCGCCAAGGTGGAGGCCTTGGTGGCCGAGCTCCAGGCCGAGGGCATCGAGGCCGCCGGCGCCGCGGCGGACGTCGGCGACGCCACGCAGGTGGCCCGCGCGGTGGCCGAGTTGACCGCCTCCCTGGGCGACATCGAGGTCCTGGTCAACAACGCCGGTGTGCTGGTGGCCCGGCCGTTCGAGGAGCTGACCCTCGAGGACTGGGACCTCACGATGGGGACCAACCTCCGGAGCCTCTACCTCGTCACCCGCGCGGTGCTGCCCGCCATGCGGCGGCGCCGGGAAGGGGCCATCGTGAACGTCGCAAGCCTGGCAGGCAGGAACGGATTCGCCGGCGGCACCGCCTACGCCGCATCGAAGCACGCCGTGCTCGGCTTCGGCCGCTCGCTGATGCTGGAGGTACGGAAGGAAGGAATCCGGGTCATCACGATCTGTCCTGGCTCGGTGGATACGAGCATGCTTCGGGAACAGCCGATGCTCAAGTCCGATCCTGAGCGCATCCTCCGCCCGGAGGACGTCGCCGACACCATCCTGCACGCGGTCCAGCTCCCGGGACGCGCGCTCGTGAGCGAGCTGGACATTCGCCCCACGACGCCGTAGTCGTGGCCTCCGTCGTCGTCACCATGTGCGTCTGTCGGCGCACGCCGTTCGCGCGCCTCCTGCCGCTCGCGCGTGCCGGGGGATGGGGACTGGACGAGCTGATGGCCGCGACCGGCTGCGGCGCCGCCTGCGGGCTCTGCCGCCCGTACCTCCGCCGCATGCTGGCCACCGGCGACACCGAATTCCATCAACTGCTCTACGAGGATATGGACGGATGACGGGAAAGGTCGGTCCCGCCGCACTCTCCGCCCTCGCGGTCGTGGTCGGGTGGACCGGGATCTACTTTGCGTTTCAATCCCATTGGCTC
>JBBQDU010000245.1:0-3493 GCA_038320055.1 Gemmatimonadales bacterium
CGGCAATCCGGTGAGCACGATGGTCACCTTCGAGCTGTTCGTGCGCCCGGCCATCCGCCGGATGTGCGGCCACGCACTGCCGTTTCGGCGCGCGGTGCCGGTGCGGATGGCGGAGGCGGTGACGCTGAAGCCCAAGCTCCAGCATTTCCTCCGCGGCATCGTGCGTCCGGGTCCGGCCGGCCCGGAGGCGCGCCTCACCGGGCCGCAGGGCTCCGGCATTCTGACTTCGATGGTGCTGGCAAACGCGCTGATCGTCGTGCCCGAAGGCCACTTCGAGACGCCCGCGGGCGACACCCTCCAAGCCCTGCTGCTGGACGACCCGAATCACCAGGAGCACCCACCGTTCTGACCCGGGGCGGCACCTGCCGGGTGCACGACTTCGGCGCGCGGGGCGACGGGACGCACGACGACACCGCGGCGCTCCAGGCCGCCTTCGACCGCGCGGCCGAGCAGGGGGACGGCGTGATTCTCCTGTCGCCCGGCGTCTATCGCGTCCGCGAGACGCTCAGTTTCCGCGCCGACGGCTGCGAGCTGCTCGGCGTCGGGCACCCCACCATTCTCGCCGGCGACCTCCTCCCACGCATCCTCGATTCCGACGGACGCTCGCGCCTCCGGATCGCGGGCGTCCGGGTGCAGGGCGTCGGCGTCCAGCACGTGGGCGGCCGCGGCGCCATCCACCTCGACGAGGGCAGCACGGACTGCACGGTCGAGAATACCGAAGTGCGGGACGCCCCCGGCACCGGCATCGTGGACGACGGCGACGGCAACGTGGTCCGGGGCAATCGCATCGAGCGGACCGGCGAGCACGGGATCTACGTGTCGGGGTGCGGCGGAGGCGCCTGTACGGGAAACCGGATCGCCGGCGCCGGCGATGTGCCCGATGCGACCTTGCTGCCTCACGGCATCTCCGTGGCCGGGGCGTCGCACTACACGGTGCGCGACAATCTCGTCGCGGGCGGGCGCGGGCTCGGCGTGGTGCTCCGGGACGGTGCGCACGACAACGCCGTCACCGGAAACGTCGTGCGCGCCACGGGCGACCGGCTGCTCCTCGTCGGGAGCGGGTCGCGCAATCTCATCGCCGGCAACACGCTCCTGGACGCGCCGCCGGGGCGCGACGCGGTGCAGATCACCGGGGGCGGCGGGAACAGGATCCAGGAGAACTTCATCCACGTCACGTCGGGCGGAGGCGCGGCCATTCGCTGGGTGGGCGCGGACGTCGCGGGCGGCGACCTGGTGCGAGGGAACGTCATCCTCCTCGACGGACCGGCGGTCGACTACCACGTGCTCGAGCTGGACGGCCCCCGCGCCGCGCCGGCGCGTATCGCCGGCAACGTGATGCAGGCGATCCGGGGCGCCGCGCCGGCCTCCTCGCTCCACCGGTCGTCGGGACCTCCGCCCCACACGAGCGACAACCTGCTGGTGCGCGAGGGCGACGCGCGCACGATCGCGGCCGGATCGCATCGCGCCGCCCGCACCGACCTGGCCCTCCGCTGCGACGCCGCGCGAGGGGCCGTCTTCGTGACGCTCCCGCCGGCCGGCCCCAGCCGGTGGCGTGTCCTCGTGATCGAGCGCCGGGGGGCGGCCGGTCATCCCGTGATCGTCCGCGCCGCGAACGACGACCGGATCGGCGGCTCCCGCACCCTCGGGGTCCCGCCCGGGCGGGACAAGGTCTACCTCCAGTCCACCGGCGCCGGCTGGCAACCCCTCGCCTGAGCGGGGCGCCGGCTGATTTGACCCTCGCCCCGCACCCCGCTAGATTTTCAGCTTCAAGAAGGGGAGTAGCTCATCCGCCGACAGGCGGACGACTGGATCGTCAAGACTGCTCGACTCCACTCGAGCACGGTCCAGCCGGGGTCGGGGAGACGGTGTCTCCCGCGCATCAGAGCGAGACCTTCGTCCACGCGAAAGCGGAGCGGACGGGGTCTCGCTCTTTTTTGTTTGACCCCTCACACGGCAGGAGAGACGAGGATCGCATGAACAACGTCAAGACGCTGGTACTGATGGCCGGGCTGATGGGGCTGTTCCTGCTCGCCGGCCAGCTGCTCGGAGGATCGCAGGGCCTCGTGTTCGCGCTGGTCCTGGGGAGCGCCTTCAACTTCATCATGTACTTCTTCTCGGACCGCATCGTGCTCCGCATGTACGGCGCAAAAGTCGTCACTGAGGAGCAGGCGCCCGAGCTGTACGCGATAGTGGATCGGCTCCGCCAGCGCGCGGGTCTCCCCATGCCCGTGGTGGCCATCGCGCCGCACGAGCAACCCAACGCGTTCGCCACGGGGCGGAACCCCGAGCACGCGGTGGTCGCAGTGACGACGGGGATCATGAAGTACATGCCGCAGGAAGAACTGGAAGGCGTCATCGCGCACGAGCTCGCGCACGTCAAGAACCGCGACATGCTGATTACGACCGTGGCGGCCGGCATCGCGGGCGCGATCAGCAATCTGCCCTACCTGATCATGTTCGGCGCGGGCCGGGGCGACGACGACGGCCATCCGCTGGCGCAGCTCGGGCTGCTGCTGCTCGCGCCCATCGGGGCGATGCTGATTCAGTTCGCCGTCTCGCGGCAGCGCGAGTTCGAGGCGGACCGGGTCGGCGCCGAGATCCTCGGGCGGCCGATGCCGCTGGCCAACGCCCTTCGCCGGCTCGACGCCCTGGCGCACAAGATCCCGATGCGGGTGGCGCCGGCCGCCGCGCCCCTGGCGCAGGTCAATCCTCTGGCCGCGCGCGGCGGCGGCGTGATGAAACTGTTCAGCACGCATCCGCCGACCGAAGAGCGGGTGGCACGGCTGGAAGCACTGGCCGCGGGCCGCTAGGTGGGCCCACACGGCCCCGTCGTCTGGCTGGGCTTCACGGGGCTGGTCATCGCTCTCCTGGTGCTCGACCTGGGGGTGCTCAACCGGCGGTCGCACGTGCTGTCGTTCAAGGAAGCGACGAGCTGGAGCGCCGGGCTCATCGCCATGGCGCTCCTGTTCGGCGGCTTTCTCTGGTGGCGCGAGGGGTCCCAGCACGCCCTCGAGTACTACACCGGCTACCTGATCGAGCTGTCGCTCAGCGTCGACAATCTGTTCGTCTTCATCCTCATTTTCAACTATTTCCGGGTGCCGTCCGAGGCGCAGCCGAAGGTGCTCAAATGGGGCATTCTCGGCGCGATCGTGATGCGCTTCATCATGATCGGACTCGGCGCCCTGCTGCTGGCGCGGTTCGAGTGGATCATCTACGTCTTCGGCGGAATTCTCATCCTGACGGGCATCAGGATGTTGACGCAGAAGGACGAGCGGATGGAGCTCGAGCGGAACCCGGTGGTGCGGCTGGCCCGTCGGCTCCTGCCGCTCTCGAAATCCTACGATGGGACCAGCTTCTTCTCCCGGAATGCGGCCACCGGGAAGTGGCTGGCGACGCCGCTGCTGCTCGTGCTGATCGTGGTCGAATGGTCGGACCTGGTCTTCGCCATCGACAGCATCCCCGCGATCTTCGCCGTCACCCGGGATCCGTTCCT
>JBBQDU010000246.1:0-3431 GCA_038320055.1 Gemmatimonadales bacterium
ATCGAGCGTTTCCGGAGGACCGTAGATCGGCAGCGGGCGACGCCGGCGCACCGAGAACATGCGGAGATCGTCGATGCCGTTGGTGTGATCGGCGTGCTCGTGGGTGTAGAGCACCGCGTCCACCTGCGCGATCCCGCCGGCGATGAGCTGCAGCCGAAGCTCCGGCGGCGTGTCGATCAGGATGGTGGACCCGTCCACCTCGACCAGCGCGGCCGACCGGGTACGCTGATCGCGGGGATCGGTGGACCGGCAGACCGCGCACTCGCAGCCGATCTGGGGCACGCCGAACGACGTGCCCGTCCCCAGGAAGGTGAGCCTCATCCTCCTATACTGCTTCGATCTTGAGGAGGTTGGTAGTGCCCGGCATGTCGAAGGGGACACCCGCGGTGACGACCAGCCGCTCGCCCGGCTGCGCGAGGCCACGCTCGAGAATCTGCTGCCGCGCGACCGAGAGCATGACGTCGTAATCCGTCGAGTGCTCGGTGAGCGCGGGCGTGACGCCCCACACCATCGAAAGCTGGCGGAAGGTGTCAGGCTCGGGGGTGCACGCGAAGATCGGCACCGTCGGCCGGCAAGTGGCGACCTTGCGGGCCGTGAAGCCGCTGCTCGTGAAGCACACGATCAGCGGCGCGCTCAGCATCTCCGCCGCGGCACACACCGCCACCGCGATGGCATCCTCCGTGCGGATCGGCGCGCTCTGCGCCATCCGGTGCTGCGGCAGCGCCACGCCCTCGCTCACGCGCCGTCCCAGCGCGGCGTCGATGATCACGCCGCGGCCCTGGCGCTGCCGCTCCATCTCCCGGGCGATCCGGTCCATGGCCCGCACCGCCTCCAGGGGAAACGCGCCCACCGCCGTCTCGGCCGACAGCATGACGGCATCCGTCCCGTCCAGGATGGCGTTGGCCACGTCGGAAGCTTCGGCGCGCGTCGGGCGCGGGGCGTGCACCATGGATTCGAGCATCTGGGTGGCGGTGATGACCGGCTTGCCGTGGAGCCCCGCTTCGCGGATGATCTGCTTCTGCATGAGCGGCACTTCCTCGAACGGCAGCTCGACGCCAAGATCCCCGCGGGCCACCATGATGGCGTCGGAGGCATCCAGGATCCCGCAGAGATTCCGGAGCGCGGTGTCCTTCTCGATCTTCGCCACCAGCTTGGTCGAGCGCGGCACCAGCGTCCGGAGCTGCTCGATGTCCTCGGGTCGGCGCACGAACGAGAGGGCGACATAGTCGACGCCGACGGCCGCCGCCTGAGCCACGTCCTCCAGGTCCTTCTCGGTCAGCGCCGGCGCGCTCACTTCGATCCCGGGCAGATTCATGCCCTTGTTCGACTTGAGCAGGCCGCCGTAGTGCACCACGGCGTCCACCCGCTCGCCGCGGACGGCGGCCACCTCGAGCGACAGGAGCCCGTCGTCGAGCAGGATCCGCGCGCCGACGCGCACATCCGCCGCGAGCGCGTCGTAGGTGGTGGGAATCTCGCTCCCGGCGGCGTCGGCCTCGGGGGCGAAGGTGACCGTTTCCCCGATCGTCAGGTTCCGAGGCTCGCTCAACGCACCGATGCGGATCCGGGGTCCCTGGAGGTCGAAGAGCACCGCGACGGCTTCGCGCCGCGCGCTCGTGATGGCGCGCAACTGCGCGATCCAGCGGGCCCGGGTCTCGGGGGTGCCGTGCGAGGCGTTGATGCGGACGACGTCCACGCCGGCATCAAGGAGTGCGGCCATCTTGGTCGAATCGTCCCACGCGGGACCGAGCGTGGCGACGATCTTGGTCCGGCGAACCGGGGTGCGAGACATGGGGGGAGTCTAATGCCGGGCCGTCACTGCTGCATCAGCGCCTCGCCGCCCACGACGGTCAGCCGAGCCCGCCCGGCACGCACCGCCGCGCCGTCCCCGCGCTCGGCGGCGGGATCGAACGACCAGGCCACCAGATCGGCGTCCCTCCCGGGTGCCAGAGTGCCCGCGCGGTCGGACACGCCGCCGGCGACCGCCGCGCCGATGGTGTAGGCCCCGACCGCCTGGCGGAACGACAGTCGCTCCTCCGGACCCCAGGCGCCCGCCGGGGCGTCCCCGTCGCCGCGCCGCTCGAGGGCCGCGAACAAGCCTTCGCGCGGATCGAGCGAGGCCACCGGCGCGTCGCTCCCGAACACGATCTGGGTCCCCATGCGGCCAAGCGACGCGAACGCGTACGCGCCCTCGCCGCGCGCGCCCCAATGTCGATCGACCAGCGGAATGTCGGTCAGCAGGTGCGCCGGCTGCATGGACACGATGAGCCCGGCCGCCGCGGCCCGGCCGAGATCGGCGTCGCTCACGCATTGGAAATGCTCGATCCGGTGCGGCAGCGCCACGCGCGGCAGCGGAGTCATCAGGTCGAGCGCGCGCCGGACCGCCGCGTCCCCGATGGCGTGCACGGTCGAGGCGAGTCCACCCGCGGCGGCCGCCCGCATCGCCTCGCCGGCTTCCTCCGCCGACGTAATGGCCATGCCGCGATCCCGGCTGCCCGCGTACGGCTCGAGCATCCAGGCCGTGCGGCTCCCGAGGCTGCCGTCGAGAAACAGCTTGACCCCGCCCAGCCGCAGCCAGTCCGAGCCCGCCCCGCTCCGGGCCCCGCGCCGGAGGAGCGACGGCAGCGACGCGACGGGCGGATGGAAGAGCACCCGGAGACGCAGCTCGTCCCTTGCCGCCAGCCGCTCGAACCCGGCGAGGTCGTCGTCGCCTTCCATGTCGTGGATACCGGTGACGCCGAGTCGGTGGGCCTCCGCCTGGGCTTCCCGGAGCGCGTCGTCGAGGAGCGCGGGCGGAGGCACCGGCAGGTGCGGGAGCATCAACTCCACGGCGCGCTCCAGCAGCAGGCCCGTGGGCTCCCCGGCCGCGTCGCGAACGATGCGTCCACCGAAGGGGTCAGGGGTGTCGCGGGTGATCCCCGCGAGGCCCAGGGCCGCGCTGTTGGCCCATGCGGCGTGAACGTCGAGCGAGTCGAGATGGACCGGCGCCGCCTGCACGGCGTCCAGCGCCGCGCGATCGGGGCTCTGCCTCCACTCGTTGGCGTCCCACCCATGGCCGAGGACCCAGCCCCGGTGCGGGGTGGCCGCGGCCACGCGACGGACGGCCTCGTCCCGGGTGGCGGCCCCCGTCAACTGGACGCGGCGGCGGCCCAGCGCCCACCTGGCGAAGTGGGTATGGCCGTCCACGAAGCCCGGCGTGACCAGGGTGTCGGGAAGGTCGAAGACGGGCGTGCCGCGCGGTATGCCCCTGGCGACCTCGTCGGCGGCACCAACGGCTCGAATGCGCCCGTCCTGCCACCAGATCCCGTCCCCTTCGACTCCGGCCTCGAGCGCGAGTACGCGGCGCGCTCGCAGGAAACCGTCCCGCGAGGGCGTCACCCTCCGTCTCGACAGAAGGCGCCACCAGGACGGCGGTTTCCACATGTTGAAAACTC
>JBBQDU010000247.1:0-3418 GCA_038320055.1 Gemmatimonadales bacterium
TGGGTCTCCCGCATCCGGCCCGTTCCGCTCCGCCACAAGACCGGCTTCCTCCTGGCCGCGTCGCCCGGACAGGTGGGCGGCATCCGCGGGCTCTGGCAGCTTCGCATTCCGCTCGAGGGCCTCGGCGTGATGCTCCACCCCGACATGTACACGCTGCCCGGTGCCGACAAGGCGTTCGGCGCCGACGGCCGGCTCACCGACCAGGTGCGCCGGGACCGGTTGGAGTCGATGGTAAAGGGTTACCTGACGATGGCGGAGAAGCTCGTGGCGGCGTGAGGAGGGCCACCGTGAGCGTGCCGAAACCGGCGTCGGGATGGTAGGCATAACGGAGATCGATCAAGTGAACGAGTGAGCCGCCGTCGGGGCCGGGCTCCACCTCGACGACGGGGAAGCGCGCCCAGCCCAGGAACCAGCCGCCGGTCGGATCAGCGCGGGCGGCCAGCAGCGCCGGGTCGTCCGGTCGCGGGCGACGAACCGCGCGAAGCGAGCCGATCTCGATGTGGGGCCTCTCGAACCATCGAAACGTGCCGACGAGAAAGCTGTCGCCCCGCTCGGCGACTACCTGTCGCGCGAAAGGCGTGAGCGGGCGGGGGCCCACCATGATCCGCTCCACCGGCGGCCCGCCGAGCGCGCTCAGCTCGCGCCGGGCGATCCCGCGCGCGGCCAGGCTCGCCCCCGCCATCGCCAGCACATAGAACGCGGCCGCCGCCAGTGCCGCGCGCGCCTGGCGCGTGGCCGCGGACCCGGCCTTCCCCTCGGCACGCCTGCCGCGGCCGGCCGCCACGACGCCCAGTCCCAGCATCAGCCACAGCCAGGGATCCACGATGAACAGCGTGTCACCGTAGAACCAGTCGCCCCGGAGCGGCATCAGCCAGCGGACGCCGTAGGTGTTGAGGGTGTCGAGGACGGGATGGGTGAGGATGGCAACGGTGGAAAGGAGCAGCACCGCGCGCGGCTCTACGCCCGACGGCAGCCCGGAGCGCCCGACTCGCCGGACGACGCGGTCGAACAGCACTATGGCCGCGGTGAGCACGAACGGCAGCACCACGAGCGCCGGGACGCCGTGGGTCCATCCTCGACGGAACGCCAGATCCGCGGCGGGCCCGTCGAGGTAGGCCAGGACATCGATGTCGGGAAGGTTGGCGCCGATGACGAGGGTCGCGGTCCCGAGGCCGGTACGCCTGCCGAGACCGCTCCGCGCCAGCGCGGCGCCGACCAGGGTGTGACAGACTGGATCTATGCCAGCCTCGCGTCGAGCTCCACCGCGAGGTTGCCCTTCAGCGCCTGCGACACCGGGCATCCCTCCTTGGCCTGCTCGGCGGCCTTCTGGAAGCCCGCCTGGTCGACACCCGGCACCACTCCCCGGACCTCCAGCCGCATCTTGGTGATCTTGAAGCCGTCGCCCGCCTTCTCGACGGTGCACGCGGCCTTGGTCGTGATGCTGGTGGCGGGGGTCTTGGCGGCCTCGAGCCCGGCGGACAGCGCCATGCTGAGACAGGATGCGTGCGCGGCAGCGATCAGCTCTTCGGGGTTGGTGCCCTTGGCGCTCTCGAACCGCGTCGCGAACGAATAGTCGCCCTTGATGGCGCCGGAGCCGGAATCGAAATGGCCGCGGCCGCCGCGAAGGCCGCCTTCCCAGACGGCGCTGGCGGTGCTGGTTGTCACGGGGATCTCCTGTGGTTGAGCCCGGTTACCTGGACAGCCGGTAATTAAAGCCGAGTGCCAGGCGAAACGGGCTGGTGTCGTTGACGAAGGTCCAGCGAAACTCGGCGAACGGCTTGAGCCGCTCGCTTGGCGGTGAGGTGCCGAGGCCGAAGAACAGGTTGTACCCCGTCTTGGTCTCGCCGTTGCCGGGATGCGCGAAGGCGACGCCGCCCCCGGCGTAGAGACCGCCGCCCTGGCCGAGGCGAACGGCGGCATCGCCGTTCACCTGCCAGCCGGTGGTGCCGTCGCGGGGAAAAAACAGGTCGCCGCTGGGCCGGAGTTCGAGGTTCCGCCCCACCGGCAGGGTCACCTGCCCGCCCAGACTCCAGGCGTGATTCTCGAAATCGCGTCCCACGCGCGGCCCGAGGGTGATGGGGCCGGCCAGGAAGCCGCCGCCCCGCCTTGCCTGTGCGCTCGCGTCCCGAGGGGCGAGCAGCACCAGCGCGAGCAGGGCGAAGGCGGCGTGACGAGCGAGGCGTGGCAAGCGTCGGATCCCCGGGCGAAGATCGTGGACGATAACCCGGGGTCGGAGGAACTCCAAGCAAGCCGCGCGTCTATTTCGTGGCGACGGGGTTGCCGTCGGCGTCCACGAGATGAATCTCACCGAGATCCAGTGCGCGGATCGCCGGCTCGATCCGCGTGCGATCGCCGACGATGACCCAGACGAGGTGGCCGGGCTGGACGGTGCTCGCGGCGGCGGCCGTGACCGTCGCTGGCGTCTGGGCCCGCACCTTGTCGGCGTACGTGTCGAAGTACCGGTCGTCGAGCCCGAACGCCACCAGCTCGGTGATCGACTGCGCCACCGCGCCCATCGTCTCCCACGAGCCCGGCAGCGTGAGTGTGAGCGACGCCTTGGCTCGCTCCAGCTCGTCCCCCTGCACGGGCCGTTCGCCCACGATGCCCCGCAATTCCTTCTGTAGCTCGACGATCGCCTCCTTCGTCTTGTCGGTCTGGACCGGCGCGATCGCGAGGAACGGACGCGGGCCCCGCGCGTCGCGGATGAAGCTGAACGCGCCGTACGACCAGTGCTTGTCCTCGCGGAGGTTCATGTTGAGGCGGGAGCCGAAGTCGCTGCCGAGCACCGCGCTCATCGTTTCGATGGCCGGCTCGGCGGGATTCGACTTGGGCGGGGCCACGTTACCGGCGATGAGCGTGGTCTGGAGCGCGCCGGGCCGGTCCAGCAGGTACACCTCGGGCTTCGTCCGCGCGGCCACGGCGCCGATGTTCTTCGCGGGCACGTCGCCCGGCCGCCAGCCCGCGAACAGTCGCTCGAGCTTGGGGCGGATCTCGGCCATGGTCGTGGCCCCCACCACCACGAGCGTCGCGTGGTTGGGCTTGAACCACGTCCGGTGGAACTCGACGAGATCCGCGCGCGTGATCTTCGCCGTACTCGCCTCGGTGCCGGACCCGCTCCACGGGTTGGCGTACGCATGACCCTCCCCGAAGACGACGCGGGGGAACACCCTGAGCGCCATGCCGAAGGGATCGGCCTTCTCACGCTGGATCTGCACCAGCCGCTGCTGCCGGAGCCGCTCGAAATCCGCCTGGCGGAAGCTCGGGTGGAGAATGATGTCCGCGTAGAGGTCGAGCGAGGGGTCGAGCCGTTCCCGGAGCGCCTCGAGCGAAACGCTCGACACGTCGAGTCGCGACCCCGCGCCGAGGGTGGCGCCGAGGTCGGCGAGGCGGTCGCTGATCTGGAGCGCGGTTCGCGTGG
>JBBQDU010000248.1:0-3310 GCA_038320055.1 Gemmatimonadales bacterium
GGCTCACGGAGCCGTTCGTCGCCGGCCTTTCGCCCGGGCAGGCGGCCGGGCGGCTGGTGGCGGTCCTCGTGATCGGCCTGCTGCTCAAGAACGTGCTCAGCTACGCGTCGGGGCAGATCTCGGTGGGTGTGCAGGAGGGGCTGGTGCGCGATCTCCGCACCCGCATCTTCGACCATCTGCTGACGCTCGATCTCGGCTACTTCCAGCGCACCCGCGCCGGACAGCTCATCTCGGGGATCATCACGGAGGTGGATCAGACCAAGACGGTCATCACCGCCTCGCTGCTGTCGCTGTTCCAGAACCTCGTGATCGTGGCCACCACGCTCGTGGTGCTGAGCCAGCTTTCGCTCCGGCTGACGCTGCTGACGCTGGCATGCGTCCCGCTCATGGTGCTGCTCCTGCAACAACTGCTCACCCGACTCCGGCAGCACTCGCGCGCCCGCACCCGCGAGCGCGGCGAGGTGACGGCCACGATCGCCGAGCGGATCGGGGCGGTCCGCCTGATCCGGGCCTACGGCGAGGAGGCCCGCGAGAGCGCGCGGTTCGCCGCCCAGGCCACCCGCTACCGGAAGCAGGTGATCCGGACCCAGCGGTTCTCGTCGCTCACCAGTCCCCTCACCGAGGTGTTCTCGGGCTTCCTGGTGATCCTGATCATCTGGGCGGGGACCAAGCCGGCGATCATCGGCCTGTCCGCGCCGCTCGCGCCCGAGGCGATCATCGTCTTCCTCATGGCCGCCCTCAAGCTGACCTCGCCCCTCAAGACCATCAGCTCGTATCCGGCCGTCATGGCCACGACGCTGGCCAGCGCCGAGCGGGTGTTCGAGATCCTGGACGAGCCGGGCACCGAGGTGGACCGCCCAGGCGAGGAGGAGGCCCGCTTCGAGCGGGAGGTCGTGTACGACCGCGTCGGCTTCCGGTACGGGCGGAGCGGGGAGCCGGTCCTGAGCGAGGTGTCCCTGACACTCCCGAAGGGGCGGGTCGTCGCGCTGGTCGGTCCCTCGGGGGCCGGGAAGACCACGCTGGCCGACCTGCTACCACGGTTCCACGACCCGACCGAGGGCCGGATCACCATGGACGGCGTGCCGCTCACCCGGCTCACCCGCCGCTCGCTCCGCCGGCTGCTCGGCGTCGTGAGCCAGGATACGGTGCTGCTCAACGACACCGTGCACGCCAACATCGCCTACGGCTCGCCGTCGGCCACCCCGGACCAGGTGGCCGCGGCGGCCCGCGCCGCCAATGCCGATCTGTTCATCACCCAGCTCCCGCAGGGGTACGGCACGCTGCTCGGCGAGCGGGGCACGCGGCTCTCCGGCGGACAGCGCCAGCGCATCGCCATCGCGCGGGCGCTGCTCCGCGATCCGCCGATCCTCGTGCTCGACGAGGCCACGAGCGCGCTCGACACAGAGTCCGAGCGGCTGGTGCAGCAGGCGATCGACCGGCTCATGGCCGAGCGGACGGTGCTCGTCATCGCGCACCGTCTGGCCACCGTGCGCGACGCCGACGAGATCGTGGTGCTCGACGCCGGCCGGGTGGTGCAGCGGGGCACCCACGACGAGTTGTTCCGGATCGGCGGTCTCTACCGCCGGCTGTACGATCTGCAATTCCGGGATCAGGAGTCCGTGGTGGTTGCCGAGACGTGAGTGCGGGTTGTAATCGAGAGACGATTCCTTACTTTCGTTTCGTGGCCAGTTATCCCTCCCAACCGCATGTGCTTCTCGTCGCCGCCTTCGACGACGCCCTTCACGCCCACGCCGGTCTGCGGCGGCGCGCGCTCGAGCGGCTCGGTTGCCGCGTCTCGACATTCAACTTGATGGGGACCGGGGGCTGGCTGGGCCGGCTCCGCCGCATCGGGCTGCACGAGCGGCTGTCCCGGGCGATCGCGAGCACCACCCCGGCGCTCGTGCTCGTGCTGGAAGGCGCCGAGGTGGACGCGGCCATGGTGGCGTCGCTCCGGCACGGCGGTGGCCCGGCCTGGGTCAACTGGTTCTGCGATGCCCGTCGCTCGCCCGACGACATCCATCCCCTCGCCGCCGCCTACGATGCCGTGTTCGTTGCCGACAGCGCCACCGTCGAGGCGCTGGACGAGCCGGGCAACCCGCCGGTCCATTACCTCCCGGCCGGTTGCGATCCCTCGATCCACCGCCCCATGCGTGCCCGGGACCGGTTCCGCGCCAACGTCGTCTTCGTGGGCACGGCCACGCCCCATCGCGAGCGCCGGCTCGCCGAGCTGGTGGAGTTCGGGGTGGCGGTGTGGGGACCCGGCTGGCGGCGGACCAAGCTGCGCGACTACTGCCGGGGCGAGCTGCTGGGCCACGAGGACTACATCCGGGCCTATGCGGGCGCGTCGGTCGCGGTCAATGTCGCGTGCGCCGAAGGGGAGGAGGGGCGGGGCGACCCGGGCGCGAGCCGCCGGCTGTTCGAGCTGGCTGCCATCGGAGTGCCCCAGGTGGTCGAGGAGCATCCCGAGGTCCACTATCACTTCTGCGAGGGCTCGGAGATTCTCATCGCCCGGACGCCGAGGGACCTCCGCACCCTCACGTCCGAGGCGCTCACCGACCGGGCCTGGGCGGAGCAGGTGGCCGCAGGCGCCCGGCAGCGCGCGCTGGGAGAGCACACCTATATGCACCGGCTCGCCGCGCTGCTGCAGGCGGTGGTTGGACCGGTGCCGGCCGTGGCGCATCCATAGCGGCGCTCCGGCCCGTCTCAGCCGTTCTCCCGCCCCGGCGGCAGCGTCCCCGTCGCCAGAAATTGCCGAAACACCCGCACGTACTCCGCCGCCATCACGTGATGCGTGAACCGCCGCTCGACCATCGCGCGGCACGCGCCCGGATCGATGCCGTCGAGATCCGCCCGCCGCGCCACCAGGTCGTCGAGCGTGTCGCCGAGCGCGCCCGTGTCCGGCGCGACGATCTCGGGCAGCGCACCCCGGCGCGTGCCCAGCACCGGCGTTCCGCTCGCCAGCGCCTCGATGAGGGTGAGCCCGAACGGCTCGTCCCAGAGCGCCGGCATCCAGAGGCACGCCGCCCGCGCCAGCAGCTCCGCCTTCTCCGGTCCGCCGACCTTGCCGAGGTAGCGCACTCGCCGGGTGAGCGACGGACGCCATCCGCCGGCCACGAGCAGGCGCCGGCCGGCGCGACGGGCGCCGTCGATGGCCCAGCGGTATCCCTTGACGCTGTGCAGTCGGCCGAGAAACAGGTCGTAGCGCTGCTTGACCGGCTCGAACCGGAATTCCGACAGGTCGATCCCATTGTACACGAAGGCCGTGGCCCCGTGGCGCCGGGCGTGATCCCGGCTGAGGAAGAGCGTGTTG
>JBBQDU010000249.1:0-3306 GCA_038320055.1 Gemmatimonadales bacterium
GCGAGATGCTCCCGGACGATGGCCGCCAGCGCGTCCATGAACTTCGGCCGGTCGTTGAGCGCCGGTGTACGGACGTAGTGCGTGATCCCCGCGTGCCGGGCCACCTCGCCGTACTCGATGTCCAGCTCGGACAAGGTTTCGATGTGATCGCTCGTAAAGGCGATCGGCACCACCAGCAGGTGCTTGAGCCCCCGTGCGCCGAGGCGCTTGATGACCTGCTCGGTGCTCGGGCCCAGCCAGCGGACCGGTCCGACGTCCGACTGGTAGACCAGCAGGTAGGGGTTCGCGCGTTCCAGCTGCTCGATCACCGCCTGGACGCTCGCGCCGACCTCTTGCGGATACGCGTCGCCGCGGTCGATGACGTCGAGCGGCAGCGAGTGGGCGCTGAAGAGAAGCAGCACCTGGTCGCGCTCGGCGGGGTCGAACTGCTCGAGTCCCTCCCGCACGGTGTCGGCCATCGCCTCCACGAACCCCTCGTGCACGGGCCAGCGATCGATGATGCTCCACTCGAACGCATCCTGGAGACCGGTGCGCGCGGCCGCGCGCCACAGCTCGTTCAGGCTCGATCCCGTCGTGCTGCATGAGAACTGGGGATACTGGGTGAAGGCGACGGCGCGCTCGACGCCGTCCGCCGCCATGGCGCGGAGTGCATCCTCGCTCCGCGGCTGGACATAGCGGAAGGCGACGTAGAAGCCGTGCGGCGCCGTGTCGGGCGAGAGCCGATCGAGCCGTTCGATCATGCCCTGGCCCTGCGCCTTCGTGTAGCGGAGAATGGGCGAGCCGCCGCCGATGGCGTCGTACAGGCCGCGCACCTTGGGGGTCCGCCGCCGGGCGATGTACGGCCCGAGCCAGCGCTGGAATGGAAGCTGAATGATCTCGCGGTCCGCGAACAGCTCGAGCAGGAACGGCTCCACCTGATCCAGCGTCGCCGGTCCGCCGAGGTTCATCATGACGATGCCGGTCTTCACCTTGCCCATGGCCATAATATAAACCTCAGGCCCGCCGGGGATCCCGGCGCCGTCAGGGAATCAGGCCCTCCTCGAGCGCGATCTTGGTGAGCCCCGCCACCGTGTAGACGTCGAGCTTCCGCATGAGGCTCTCGCGATGGCTCTCGACGGTCCGGTGGCTGATGCCCAGCTCCTGGGCAATCTCCTTGTTGGTCCGCCCCTCCGCCACGCCGACGAGCACCTGGCGCTCGCGCGCGGTGAGCTGGGCCAGCGTGCCGGGACGCTGGCCACCCAGCTCGCCGCGCGCGACGGCGCCGAGCTGCCGGGCGACGGGCGGGCTGAAGAACGACTCTCCCCGGCACACAGCGCGGATCGCGGCGCCCAGCTCGGCGGCCGCACTGTCCTTCAGGAGATACCCGTGGACGCCCATTCGGAGGCTCTCCAGCACGTACTCGGTGTTGTCGTGCATGCTGAGCATCAGCACTCGGGTATCCGGGCACTGGCGGCGCAGCTCGGCCGCGGCCTGCAGTCCCGTCACCCCGGGCATCGAGATGTCGAGCACCGCCACGTCCGGCGCCAGGGCCAGGGCCAGGTCGATGGCCTCGGCGCCGTTCGAGGCCTCCCCCACGACCGCGAAGCCGGGCTCGGTCTCGAGCACGTGGCGAATGCCTGAGCGCACGATGGCATGATCGTCCGCCACGAGGACGCGAATGACCGGCGTGCTCACGCCACTCCCGCCGCGCTCACGCCGTCCCCACCGGCTCGACCGGCACCAGGATCTCGAGCGATGCCCCCGCCCCCGCCGCACCGCCGAAGCGGACCCGGCCACCGAGCGCGCTGATGCGTTCGCGCATGCCGGCCAGCCCCATATGCCCCTCCCGTTCCAGCCGCTCGGGGTTCGTGTCGCTCGGCCCGTCGCCGTCGTCGCGGACCACGAGCCGCACACCGGCGCGGTCGGCCGAGATCGACACCTCGACGCTTCGCGCGCCGGCATGCCGCCGCACGTTCGACAGCGCCTCCTGGAGTGCCCGGAACAGGGCGAGCTCCGCTTCCTTGGAGAGCGGCGGCAGCGCGGCGGGCGCGGCGAACGCGATGCGGATGTCGTTCCCCGAGCCGAAGTCGCCGACCAGCGAGCGAAGCGCGGGGAGCAGGCCCAGGTCGTCGAGCAGCGATGGACGCAGATCGTTGGTGACGCTCCGGATGCTCCGGATGCCCGTGTCGATCAGGTCGAGGGCGCGCACCAGCCGCTCGCCCTGCGCTGGAGCGACGCCGTCGCGCAGCAGGCCCAGCTCCATTTTCACCGCCGAGAACACCTGAGCCGTCTCGTCGTGCAGCTCGCGCGAGAGCCGGCGCCGCTCCTCCTCGTGCTGCTCGATCATCCGGGCGGACAGTCGCGCCAGCTCGACGGTGCGGGCCTGGAGCCGGGTGTAGAGGTCGGCATTCTCCAGCGCGGCGCCCACCTGCTGGCCGAGGGCCACGAGGAACCGATCGTCGAGGGCGGTGAAGGGATCGCGCGCGTCGCCCACCAGGACGAGGGCGCCGACGACCTGATCGCGGCGGAAGAGCGGGAGGACCGCTGCGTAGGGAAAGGCCGCGGTGCCCGGCTCGCGCCACGCGACGGTCGTCTGGGGACGGCCGGTCTCGAGCGCGCGCGCCAGGACGGCAGCCGCGCCGGCATCGAGGGGACCATTCTCCTCCCGCTCGCAGACCCCCGCACCGCGCATCAGCCGCGGCCGGCCTTCATCGTACAGGTACAGCGCGCTGCCTCGCACCGTGGGGAGCGTGAGGGGCCGGGCCAGCAGCGCCGAGAGCACGTCCTGCTCCCGGCCCGCGGCCTGGAGATCGCCGGAGAGCGCGGAGAGCGCGCTGAGCCCGCGCCGGAGGTCGTCGAGCACCAGGAGCATGATGCCCGCGCCCACGGCCAGCGCGAGCAGGATATCGAGATAGTAGCCCCACGGCGCCCACGCGCCGCGCGCGCGGAGGAACGGGTAGTCGAGGTGATGGAGTCCCCAGAGGCCGAACGCGACGGTGAGCAGCGTGGCCCCGCTCGACGCGACCCTCGTCCGGTACCGGTAGAAGACCCAGCCCGTCCAGAGCGTGGCGAAGCTCAGGAACAGCACCGCGGGTCCAGCGGCCCACAGGAAATGGTCGAGCCGGTAGATCGCGATGTAGGACCAGACCGGCGGGAACAGCACGACCGCCGCGTACCACGGCCGCCAGCGGACGCGCTGGGAGAACACGAGCGCGGCGTAGAGCAGCGCCAGGGCGGTCCAGCCCGTGATCACCTGATGCCAGTAGAGCCAGATGCGCTCGCTGCTCAGCATGAAGCTGGTGATGGCGCCGACCCGGAGGAGATACA
>JBBQDU010000250.1:0-3261 GCA_038320055.1 Gemmatimonadales bacterium
GCGCTGGGTCGAAGGCGCGCGGCGAGGAACCCCAGGTTGGCGAGCGCCCGGCCGATGGCGGAGGTCTCGGTGTTCTCGAGGCAGGCGACGGCGTTCACCTCCCCGTCGCCGACCCGTTCGGCAGCCCAGCCGGTGGCCGCCGGCTCCCGGTCCTCGGCCGCGCGATAGACGGAGGCCCGGAACACGATCTCCTGGGGCGTCTGCTGGACCAGGTCGGTCAGGATGCGGCCGGTCGGAAACCGCTCGTAGAACAGCTCGATGCGCTCGGCGACGGGGGCATAGTTATCGGGATCGAAATCGTGGGTGGTCTTGGGCATTGCACGGCTGAAGCGAGAGGTGAGGGGGCACACGAGCGAATGTACCGAATAAATCCCGAAAGCGTAAGCCTGCGGGCCTGTCGCCGGCCGGTGTCTTCCTCGTGTTCGGAGCAACCTCTCGTTACCCTGTTCCAGGAGGACCCATGTGGTGGTATTTCGGCCTGGCGCTCGCCGCCATCGTCGCCGCGGCCTACGTGTTGACGCGCCGGCCCGCCCGTCGCACCACGATCGTGCTGGAGCGTGACTGACCCGCCGGTGCAACCCCCCGGCGCGGTCGGGCATCTCCACGGCAGTCCTGGGCCCGCCGGGCCCGCTTCGCACCACGTTCCAGGAGACGCAGACATGTCGTATGGATGGTTGCACCGATTGCGGTCCGGCAGCGCCGGCCTCGCATTCTCCGCAGGCTTGCTCGTCGCCGGCCTGCTTCATCTTCCGACCCCGTCCCATGCCCAGCAACGCGACACCCGCCCCGCCGCCATGCCCACGGTCGCCGCGCCCGCGCCGCCGGCCGGCGCGGCCGCGCTGGCCAGCCTGAGCGACGCGTTCGCATCGGTCGCGGAACACGTGAAGCCGAGCGTGGTGTTCATCAAGTCCGGCCGGACCGGGCGGCCCGACCAGTCGGACCGTCCCCAGTTCCAGGTGCCCCCGGGGTTCGAGCAGTTCCTCCCGCGGATGCCCCCCCAGACACCGCAGTTCCAGGAGAGCGCGGGGTCGGGCTTCATCGTCTCGAAGGACGGCTACATCCTGACCAACAACCACGTGGTGGACGGGTCCGAGCAGGTGACGGTCCGGCTGCTCGACCGGCGGGAGTTCAAGGCCAAGGTCGTGGGCACCGATCCGGGCACCGATCTGGCCGTGCTCAAGATCGCGGCCGACAATCTCACGCCCGCGCCGCTCGGCAGCAGCGAGGCGGCTCGGGTGGGCGAGTGGGTGCTGGCCGTCGGTAACCCGCTCGGCGAGAACCTGACGTTCACCGTCACGTCGGGGATCATCAGTGCCAAGGGCCGGACGCTCTCGCTGCCCAACGCGAACGACCGGAGCATCCAGGACTTCATCCAGACCGACGCGGCCATCAACCCGGGCAACTCGGGCGGGCCGCTGGTGAGCGTGAACGGCGCGGTCATCGGGGTCAATTCCGCCATCGCGAGCCAGACCGGCTTCTACTCGGGCTACGGCTTCGCGATTCCGATCGACCTCGCGCGCCGGGTCATGGACCAGATCATCGCGCACGGCCGCGTGCAGCGCGCCGCGCTCGGCGTGACGGTGCGGAACGTCTCGCCCAACGACGCGACCTACGTCGGGCTTCCCGACGTTCGCGGCGTGGTGGTGGAGGATTTCGGCGGCGAGACCTCGCCGGCGCGGACGGCCGGCCTGGAGCCGGGCGACATCATCGTCGCCGTGGACGGGAAGCCGGTCGAGTACGTCGGCCAGCTGCAGCAGCAGATCGCCTTCCGCCGCCCCGGCGAAAAGGTAAAGGTGGACGTGGCCCGGAAGGGCGGGGTACGGAAGACGCTCCAGGTGACGCTGCAGGAGCTGCCGGCGGCCAAGGCGGTCGCGGAAGGTGATGACAGCACGGCGGCGGACTCCGCGGGCGCGAACGAGTCGGCGACCTCCATCGGCCCGCTCGGCATCACCGTGGCGCCGGTCGACGAGGACGACGTGCGCGAGCTCCGGCTCCGGCCCGATCAGCGCGGCGCGCTCATCACCGACGTGAAGGCGGGCGGGCCGTCGTACGGGGAGCTGGTCGATCCCGACCATGGCGGTCCGGACATCATCCTCGAGATCGAGGGAACGCCGGTCCGTTCGCCTGAGGACCTGCGGCGGGCGCTGAGCGCGCAGAAGCCCGGAAGCATCGTCAGTCTCCGGGTGTACAACGCACGGGCACAGACGCGGCGGGTGGAGCGGATCAAGCTCGCGGAGTAGGCCATCTGCGCCGCACGCTCGACTGTTCTCGAGCGCAACGAAGGGGGCATGCATCCGTGCATGCCCCCTTTGCCGTCACCCCTTCGCGTCGGGCTTCTGCTCCCACAGCACGTTCACGATCAACCACCGCCCATCCACCTTGCCGAGCTGCAGGTAGTCGATCCAGTCGGCCATCACGAGCTTCGCAACAGCGGCCTTCCCGAACACGTCGAGCACCCGGACGTCCTTCTGCTGCCGGTCGGCCGGCGTGTTCTTGCCGTACCCGTGGCGGGTGGCGTTCACCAGCGAGGTCGCGCCCATGGTCTGCAGGAAGGCGCGCTTGGTGGCGGTATTGCCTACAACAATCCGCTTGACCAGCTCGGGGTGGAGCGCGCGCGCCATGCGGTCGGCGTCCCCCGCGTACCACCCTTCGGCGTAGTCGAGTGCGGCGGCACGGATGGCGGTGGTGTCTGCGGGGGTCTGGGCCCAAGCGGCCGGGGCGGCGAGCAGGGTCATGGCCAGGGCGACGGTCGTGCGCAGGGGGCACCGGTCCTCGAGTAGGGGTGGATGAGAGTGGAACCCCTACGCGGATCGGTGACGCGACGTTTCGGGACGGGCGAGTCACCCTGACTACGATGGCGCCTCGCACGCCGACCAGGCGGGACTGAGCGCCGACAGCGGCGCCGAGCGCCACGGCTCGGGCCGCCGCTCCAGCTCCTCGAGGACCACGGCGGGCGGATCGGCGAACACCGAGCCGATGACGCCGAACGCCTGTCGGGTACCGTCCTTCCGGCGAAAGACGACGCCCGCCACGCGCTCGAGCCCACGCTCGACGTGCGACAGGACGCGACCTTGCTCCTCGCGGCTGCCGAAGACGCCGAGGGACTGGCAGACGCGGATTAGTTCGGCGGTCGTGTCGTAGGCGAGCAGCTGGGCGAAGGGGCGGTTGGCGGCCAGCGGCGTTCCGTCGGGGAGCAACAGGCAGAGCCCGACCGGCGCCGCGTTGACCAGCGTGCGGAGTTGGTCCTCGGACCGGCGCAGG
>JBBQDU010000251.1:0-3259 GCA_038320055.1 Gemmatimonadales bacterium
AAACCCTCCGATTTCTGTTTATTATCCTCGTGTCTTTATGACTCAGTGACCATCGTAGACATCGCATCAGCTAAAATCTTTGTTACTTATAATTACCGGCCGACCTGCAGCGGGATGGGGGTCGCCGGCGCACCTGAGAACAACGAGCGCGAGCAGGATCAAGGCGAAGAAACGCATGAACTCCAAACCGGATCCTCCCGCCAGGGCGCCGATGCGGTGCGGATCGGACCCGCTCCGAGCTACCATTCCAGAAGGTGTGCACTCGCCCTGGGGTTTGGCGACAACTTCCCCGGCGTCCACCTCGGTCACCACGCCCGCCCGCCAGACGGCAGTCTCCCCTCCAGCACGGGGGACACTTCATCCTCCCGGCTTGTCTCCACCACGACGGTCGATGCCTCGTTCACTGCCGCCTGTTCTTGGCTCCACAGGCCCATCACAAGGTGGTGGCCTGGAACGCCGTTCGGACTCAGCAGGCCTGTTGACATGGGTCCGACCGTCAAAACATGGAATGGCCGTTCGCCGACACATCCGGGGGTCGATGCCCGCCCAATCCTGGGCGCCCGGCCACTGCTGGTGGCAGTGCAGCACTACGTAGTCGTCTTCCGCGATCACCCGCTTGAACTCCACCCGCTTGCTCGGATACTCTCGGGTCATCCGCTCGAAGTAGGCCATGAAGGTGCGATTGATTGAACCGGAGATCGTAGAACGCCGTCACCGTTCGTTTGTTGCGCTCCAAGTGGTCGTCCACCGCTCCTCCAGAGTGATCCGGGATCGTCGTGCCGGCGGCCGAACGGATGGTGCATGAGCCAGGCGGGCCTGCCTCGCGCCACGCCTCACCGGAGTATGACCGCGACCAGTAGGGCGACGCCGAGCAGCACGAGCAGTCCGCCGAGCAGCCGCCGATACAGCGGCGTCGGAATACGGCCAAGGAGGGGGACGCCGATATAGGTGCCGATCGTCACACCAGCGATGCCAGCCACCCAGAGCGGGACGGACGCGCGCATCACGTCGCCTTCGGACAAGAGGTAGACGGGAAAGCGGGCGCAATCCACGAGGATGGCGGTGGCCGTCGCGGTCGAGACGAGGGCGCGTGGTCCGAGGGCGAAGCCGAGCAAGGCGGCCGCGCGGATGCCGCCCTGATTGCCGACGAGGCCGCCGAACGCCCCCGAGAGCATTCCGCCAACCATTCGCCACGGCGGCGAGTGCGGCAAGGGCAATGGTTGTCGGGCCAGTTCGGCGCTCCCGGCGCCCACGAGCAGCACGGCCAGGGCGAGGGTCAGGCCGGTGCTCCCGAGGAGCGGCTGCGAGGCGGCACCCAGGAAGCCGCCGATGGCACTGGCAACGCCGAACTGGCGAAACGTCGGCCAGTCGATGGCGCCGCGGAGCTGGAACAATCGAAGGCTCGTGGCCCAGATGTGTGGAATGGCCACGATGGCGACGGCATGCGACGTCGGCATTCTGAGCATCAAGAACGGCGTGAGCACGCTTCCGATGCCGAACCCCGACACGGCCGCGATCGCGCCGGCGATGACCGCGAGCGCGCCGAAGCTCCCTGACGAGACGTCGAACTCCATCGTGGGGTTCTACCGCATCCCGCTCAAAGCTGCGCCGGCTCGGTGCGATCTGCCCGCGCACGACCCACCATCACTCGAAGCTCCCCGAAGGTCCGTGCCAGGTCAGGAAGCTGGTGGTTCGCGTTGAGCCCGCTCGGATTCGGCAGCACCCAGACGGCGGTCTGCCCAAGCGACCCCGGCTGGCGGCCTACGCCCGCCTTGGGGCAGTCGAACGCCACGCGATACGCGCCGATCCCGAGGACGGCCACCACCTGCGGACGGAAGCGACGGACCTTCCGCTCGAGCCGCGCTCGCCCGGCCTGCAGTTCGTCCCGTCCAATTTCCGCGGCGGTTGCCGTCGCTCGTGCGACCAGATTCGTGATGCCCAAACCATACTCCAGTAGTCGGCTCTCGTCCCACGGGGGCACTTGGCGGTCCGTAAAGCCCGCGGCATGGAGCGCAGGCCAGAAGCGGTTGCCCGGTCGAGCGAAATGATGACCGGTAGCGCCGGAGTACAGCCCGGGATTGATGCCGCAGAAGAGCACGGCCAGACCCGGCGCGATCAGATCCGGAACGGTTCTGCCGCCAGCAGCCTCGATCTCGAACTTGGTCGGTTTGTGCTCCATGGGCGCGGCCATTCCTCGCGGGCGATCAGTCGGCACGCCGGGGCCGGCGCACCAGTTCGCCCTGACAGTTCGGGCACCGTTGCCCCATGGTCATGGCGCACGCCGGGCAGAACGTGCACTCGTGACTGCAGATGAAGGCCAGATCACCGATGGTGAGAGGGGTCTGGCACTTCTCGCATTGGGCCCGCATCTCTAGCGGCACTGCGCCACCTTTCAGTGTGTGTGATTCAACGACTGATCGAATGGCGGATTCTCCGTGCACGACGACCGCTGTGCGACGCTACGCGAAACAGACGGCCTGGGAGAAATCCGGCTGCACGCCCTTCAGCAGGAGCGCTGTCCGGGTCTCGCTCCCGCCGTCGTCGTACCTGAACCGTAGCGTCAGGCCCAGCTTGCCGTCGCTGAGGACTCCCGTGACGTGGACCTGAGCAGCCGCATAACGCCGGGCGAGCGCGCCGGCCACCTCGAAGCGCCCGGAAGCATCCGGGACGATGGGCCCCACGAAGTGGGTCTGGGCGTCACAGGGCAGGCGGAGGGTCGCCCCGAGTGCCCGTACATCGAACCCAACGTCGGGCGACCCCCACTGGCCGCTCGCGGGCGCCACTTTCGGTTCGGTGCCGCACGCAGAGGGCGCCAGCGCCTGCACCGTGAGGGGTAGACAACGCACGTGGGCCTCCTGGAGGGATTCTCTACGGCAAATGTAGCGGGTCAGGCGTCGGCTCCCGGGAGGGTTCCCGCGGTCGCCCCAGTGAGTCGGCGCCCCGGGTACGCGGTAACCGTCGAGCCCTCGGCCAGGAACGCGCTGCGGGGCGGTCTGCTCAGGCACTCCGCAAAGCCCGCTCCGTCCACAGATCTTACGTCGCAGTCGAACTGAGTTCCCACGGCATCCCACACACGCCACGGGGTGGGCGACCCGGGACTCCTTGGAACCGCCGTCACGCTGCACCGTGTAGCCCCAGGAATGCTCGGAGATGAAGGCCGCCTCGGAGGCCGAGGCGGGGATCATGGGCAACCCCAGGGTTCTCACCTCGAGGCGATGCCAACGCCCACCCGAACGCCGGGCGTACGCCGCCCGCCCGG
>JBBQDU010000252.1:0-3245 GCA_038320055.1 Gemmatimonadales bacterium
GACATCGAGATCCAGGCGCGGGAGATCCTGTACCTGCGCAGCAAGATGAACGCGCTGTACGCCCAGCACACCGGCCAACCGATCGAATCGATCGAGCGGGACATGGACCGCGACCGGTTCATGAGCGCCGACGAGGCGAAGGTGTACGGGCTGATCGACACCGTGTTCACGCCCCGGCGGGAGCTGGTACCCCCCACGGACGGCAAGAAGGAGACTTGACGCCTCGGGTGCCGGGCGTCACCTTTCCGGCATCCCTCACCTCCATCGCGACGTGGATCGATGTCCAACGACAAACACCTCCGCTGCTCGTTCTGCGGGAAATCGAAGGACTCCGTCCGGAAGTTCATTTCCGGGCCGTCGGTCTACATCTGCAACGAGTGCATCACGCTCTGCAATGAGATCCTGGCGGAGGACGAGGAGCGCGAGGTCGCGGACAGCATCACCCAGGTGCCCACGCCCGCCGAGATTAAGGACGTCCTCGACCAGTACGTGATCGGCCAGGAGCGCGCCAAGCGGACCCTGGCCGTCGCCGTCTACAACCACTACAAGCGGATCAACGCGTCCAACGGCCGGGACAGCGAAGTCGAGCTCGACAAGTCGAACATCCTGCTCCTCGGTCCGACCGGGGTCGGCAAGACGCTCCTCGCGCAGACCCTCGCCCGCATTCTCGACGTTCCCTTCACCATCGCCGACGCTACCACCCTCACCGAGGCGGGCTACGTCGGCGAGGACGTGGAGAACATCCTCGTCCGCCTGCTCCAGGCCGGCGAGTTCAACGTGGCGGAGTGCGAGCGCGGGATCGTCTACATCGACGAGATCGACAAGATCGCGCGCAAGTCGGAGAATCCGAGCATCACGCGCGACGTCTCCGGCGAGGGCGTCCAGCAGGCGCTGCTCAAGATCCTCGAGGGCACCATCGCCTCGGTGCCCCCGCAGGGCGGGCGCAAGCACCCGCAGCAGGAATACATCCAGATCAACACCAAGGACATCCTGTTCGTCTGCGGCGGCGCGTTCGACGGGCTCGAGAAGATCATCGAGGCCCGCACCGGCCGGCAGCAGATCGGCTTCAGCGGTGGCGCCAAGGCCGGCGCGGCGGCCCCAGACACCAAAAACCCGTACGCCGAGGTCGAGCCGGACGACCTGCTGCGCTTCGGCCTCATCCCCGAGCTGGTCGGCCGCCTGCCGGTGGTCGTGTCGCTCGAGGCCCTCGACGAGGAGGCGCTCATGCGCATCCTGGTCGAGCCCAAGAACGCCCTCACCAAGCAGTACAAGAAGCTGTTCGAGCTCGAGGACGTCGGGCTGACCTTCGATCCCGAGTCGCTCCGCGCGGTGGCGCTCAAGGCGCTCAAGCGTGGGACCGGGGCCCGCGGACTTCGCTCGATCCTCGAGACGATGATGATCGACATCATGTACGACCTGCCCGCCCGGGACGACGTGCGCGAGGTCGTCATCACCAAGGAAGCGATCACCGAGGGCACCTCGCCCCTGATCGTGACCGAGCGCCCGCGCGCCAAGCGGGAGGCGTGACCGGCCGGCGGTCCGGCGGACGGACCGCTGTTCCCAGCACCCTTGCAGCCGCGCCGGTCGAATTCGTCGGCTCGTTCCCCGATCCACTCGTCCCGCTGTCGCCGCCGCTCCCCGAGGTGGCGCTGATCGGTCGTTCCAACGTCGGCAAGTCGAGCCTGCTCAACGCGCTGACCGGCCGTGCCGGGCTCGCTCGGGTCAGCGGGACCCCCGGGAAGACCACGCTGCTCAACGCCTTTCGACTGCCCGGGTTCTACCTGGTGGATCTGCCGGGCTACGGCTTCGCGCGCGCCGGAAAGGCCGCGCGGGCGGGATACCGGCGCCTGGTGGATCGCTATCTGCTGGAGCGCCCGACGCTCGCGGGGGTCGTGTGGCTGCTCGACATCCGCCACGACCCGTCGAAGGAGGATTGGGAGATGCAGGCGCTCCTGGCCGAGAGCGGCCGGCCGGTGCTCGTGGCCCTCACCAAGGGCGACAAGCTGATCCGCTCGGCGCAGACGGAGCGAACCCGGGCGCTCGCCCTGGCCCTGGGCTTGCATGAGGACCAGGTTCAGCTCACCAGCGCCACCTCGCGGCTCGGTATCGCCGAGCTCGCCGACAGCATCGTCGCCGCCGTGGGAGACACCGCATGAGGATGTCGCCGACCCCGTGGTCCCTGCTGTTGTGCGCCGCCGTCCTCCTCGGCGGATGCGCCCGCGCCGCGGCCGCGCAGGCGGGCGAAGGCGCGGCGGCACCGCTCCCCCCGCCCGGCTACGGGACGCTCACCCAGAACGATCTCGCGCTCCGCATCCGGACTCCCGATCTGGACGTGCGCTTCATCCCCCTGGATGGGCGCGTCACGCGCCTGCTGGCGCGCGACTCGTGGGAGTCGCTGCGCTCGCTGGTGCAGTCGCGGCGCGCGAGCATCGATTCCGTGGCGAACATGGCCGGCATCTCGCGGCCGGGGCTCGCGCTGGTGACGTTCTTCGCCCAGCGGACCAATGCGCGCTTCGACCCGCAGACGCTGACCGTGCTGGTCCGGAGCCGCGAGTTCCGCCCGCTGGGCATCGTCTCCTTCAGCGGCCGGTTCACCGCCCAACAGCTCGACGTGCGCGAGCAGGTCAGCGCCATCTATCTGTTCGAGGAGGACCTGCCGGTGAACGATTCGTTCAGCGTGCTGTACGGGGGACAGACGTCGGCCGACTGGCAGGGCAAGCAGCGGGTGCTCGACCGCGAGCGGGCCCGCGTGGCGCTGCGCGAGCAGGGCGCGGCGGGCGCGGCCGGGCGGGGCGACACCGCGAGATAGGACGCCGCGGCGTAGGCGCACGCTACCGGTGTGGCACGCCGCCGACTTGATACGTGCGGACGGGCCCCCTCGGCGCCCGTCCGGATACCAGCATCGCCGTCGACAGGGCGTCGGCTTCGATACCCGAGCGGGCCACGACCGTGGCCTGCACCAGGGCGGCGGCGGGATAGCCCGTTACCGGATCGATGATGTGGCCCCGGACGGCGCGGCCCCAGCGTACGACGGAGGCGGTATTGGCGGAGGTGGCCAGGGCGGCATCGCGAAGGAGAGTGGCCTCGACCACCCCACCCGCCCGCGCGGGGTCGGCCACCTCCACCAGCCAGCCGCGCCGGCCCGGCGGCGCCCCGAGGGCCAGACAGTCGCCGCTGACGTCGAGCAGGGCGCGCCGCACACCGGCCTGCCGGAGCACCAGGGCCATGCGATCCAGGCCATAGCC
>JBBQDU010000253.1:0-3244 GCA_038320055.1 Gemmatimonadales bacterium
CGGCCGCCGGTGGCGGCGATTGCACCGTGGCGGCGGGCGCCCCGCGGGCGCATGCGGCTACCAGGAGGAACGCGAGCAGCCGGCTCGGGCGCGCCGGTCGGGAGCCGGGGTGGGTGGGGTGCGGCATGGCCGGAAGATACAAGGCCTTACCGGACATCACATTCCGCACTCGCCGCGGCGGTGGTATGTTTGGGGTGTCCTTCCCACTCCTAGTCGCCCTGCGCCCACCCGGCCGGGGCCGAATTTTCATTAGAGTCCGGTCGCACACATGATCCGTGAGATGAGGGAGAAGCTGAGCCGCGAGATCGACCAGCTCAGCCATGAACTGAACGTGCTGCTTCCCCAGTCCATCGCCCAGGCAGTCGAGCTGGGCGATCTGCGGGAGAACTCCGAGTACAAGGCGGCGCTCGAGCGCCAGCAGTTCGTCCAGGCGCGCCTGGGCCAGCTTCACCAGCGGCTCAATCAGCTCAGCCAGCTCGCCAACACCGAGGCCCCGACCGACCGCGTCGGCCTCGGCTCGCGGGTCACCGTGCTGGATCTCGACACCAACGACACCGACACCTACATGGTGGTCCTGGCGGAGATGATGGACTTCGATGCCGGGCACATCTCGCTCGCCTCGCCCCTGGGCCGCGCGCTCGCCAACGGCCGCGTGGGCGACGAGATCAGCCTCCGACTGCCGACGTCGTCGCGAAAGCTCCGGATCCTCGAGCTGGTCACCGTGCACCAGGCGCAGGGAACCGGTATCTCCGGGACCGACTGATGGAATTTCCCAGCAAGCAGCTGCTCGTAGTGGGCGACCGGGTGCTGATCACGGTCCAGGACGGCGACGATCGCACCCGGGTCGGGCTCTACCTGCCCGCCACCGCCATCGACTCGCAGCAGGTGCAGACCGGCCTCATCGTGGCCACCGGCCCGGGGACGCCGGTCGCCGACCTGAGTACGCTCGACGAGGAGCCCTGGAGGGTCGATGCGCGCGAGAACCGGAACAGTCGCGGCATGCAGGCCCGGGTCGGCGACCACGCCATCTTCTTTCGGAAGGCCGCGGTCGAGATCTCCTTCGAGGAGAGGAAATACCTGGTGGTTCCGCAGGCCGCGATCCTGGTGCTGATTCGCGACGATCTCCCGATCTGACCTCTGTGTTACCTCCTGCTCGCCGCGAGCCCGCTCACGCTGAGTGAGATTCGGGCGATGCTGCCGCCCGGGCTCGTGGCCCAGCCGGCCGAGCGCGCCGATCACCTCCACCTCCGCCGCCTGCACCCCTCGACCCGGACCACGGTCCAGCTCCTCGTGGGCGGCTGCTCGTGCGACCTGGTCCGCGCGCGCCATTCCGATCCCCGCGAGGACGAGCGCCATCATCGCGACCGCTTCCGCCGGGCCGGTGCCCCGCGCGCGGCGCTCCTCGCGGCCATCGAGCGGCACCGCCTCGGCGCGGAGGTCCCGCCGCCGCCCGGCGGCTGGCCCGTCGCGCTGGCGGCGTTCGTCGCCGAGCACGCGCGGAACGCCGGCGATACCCTCTACGTGCTCCGCTTCTCGGCTCCGGACGCGGAGGCCGCGGCGGACCATCCCCGATCGGATCTGCCCGTCCGCAGGCTCCGTGCAGCGGACGTGCGCGCGCGGCCGGACGACTGGCTCGACGAGCACGCGCCCGTCCTCGTCGGGCGCTAGCGCCGACACCGACCAGGTTTTCGCGCGCGCTCAACCGTTCGATCCGACCCAATCCGTCGTTCGCCCGCCGCTATCCGTGCCCCGACAGCGCCCGCTCGTACGCCGCCAGAATGTGACTTCGGCTGATGAGCCCGATGAGCCGGAGCGAGCCCTCTTCGACCACCGGCACGGCCGTGGCACCTCGCACCCCCAGTCGGCGCGTCGCCTCGAGCAAGGAGTCGGAGAGCGCCACGGTCTCCGTCGGGCCCGCGACGTCCACCGCGGCCTGCTCGGCCGCGAACTGGGGACGGTCGCGCGCAAGCTGGCCCAGCTCCGTCATCGTCACGACGCCGAGCAGCCGCCGGCGATCGTCCACGACCGGAAAGGTCATCTGCTCCCCGGGGCGGAGGTGCTGGAGCAGCGTCGCCACCGGCGCGTCGGCCCGGAAGACCTGCGGCGCGCGCTCGTAGGCGTCCCGCACGCAGAGCCCGGTCAGGAGCCGCCGGTCGGCGCCGTGCTCGATCCGCTCGCCCCGCCGGCGCTGCCACCCGCTGTACAGCGAGTCCGGCTCGAGCCGCCGTGCGATGTGGTGGCAGATCACGGTGGTGAGCATGAGCGGCAGCACGATCGCGTAGTCGTTGGTCATCTCGAACACGATCAGGATGCCGGTGATCGGCGCGTTCGTCGCTCCCGCCACCAGGGCGCCCATCCCCACCAGGGCATACGCCTCCGGCCGGATGTGCATCGCCGGAAAGAGATCGCGGAGCAGCACGCCGAACGCGCCTCCGGTGGCGGCACCGATGTAGAGCGCCGGCGTGAAGAGCCCGCCCGAGCCCCCGGTCGTCAGCGTGATGGAGGTTGCCACGATCTTGCCGAGCGCCAGCAGCAGGAGGAAATACCAGGCGATCTGTCCGAACACCTCGACGTGGACCGCGAGGTGGCCGTAGCCCACCAGGATGCCGCGGGACAGGTAGACCATGCCGCCGACGAGCAGGCCGCCGATCCAGGGGAGCGCGGCCTTCGGCACCGGGAGGCGCTTGGCCCACTCCTCCGAGCGGAAGTAGCACCAGATGAAGAGCGCCGAGACCAGGCCCGTGAGCGCACCCAGGAGGGGATAGAAGAGCACGACCTCGCGCGCCAGCGTGTAGCCGTACTCCACCGGGATCGGGAACGCGGGGTGGTTCCCGAACACCGCGCGCGAGACCACCGCGGCCACCACGCTGCTGACGACTACGGCCGAGAACGCGCCGGCCGCGAACGAGCCGAGGATCTCTTCGAGCGCGAAGAATGCGCCGGCCAGGGGCGCGTTGAATGCGGCCGATATCGCGGCGGCGGCGCCCGCGCCCACCAGCGTGGACACGCGGCTCGATTCGAACCGGAAGATGCCGCCCAGCCAGGAGCCGAGCATCGAGCCGAGAACGGCCACCGGTCCTTCGCTCCCGGCCGAGCCGCCGGACCCGATCGTCACCGCGCTGGCGGCCGTGCGGGCGAGCGCCGGCTGGACCGGGATCCGCCCGCCCCGCCGGGCCACGGCCAGCTGGACGTCGGGCACGTTGAGGCCGTCGTGCCCCTGGCCGAATCGGCGCATGATGGCCCA
>JBBQDU010000254.1:0-3197 GCA_038320055.1 Gemmatimonadales bacterium
GGCCAGGCGGTCGGGCCCGATCCCCGCGAGGAACAGCGTCAGGAGGGCCACATTCCGCAGCGTGCCGCGGACCTGGCCCTCGCGCCGCCAGCGGCGGGCGTCGGCGAGAATCGGCGCCGGCAGCCGCTCGACGCGCGCCACACGGACAATGCGGCGGATGAGGACCACGTCCTCCATAATTCGCGTGTTCGGATAGCCGCCGACGGCGTCGTAGAGCGACCGGCGGACGAGGAGCCCCTGGTCGCCATAGGCCAAGCCGGTGAGGCGCCAGCGGAGCGCCGCGCCGCGCTCGACCCAGCGGAGCCAGCGTCCCTCCCCGTCGATCCCCAGCGGCCACGCAGCCGCCTGCACGTCGGCCCGCCGGAGCGCCGCCTCACCAGCCTGGAGCGCCTCGGGCGTGAGCCGGGCGTCGGCGTGGACGACGAGCAGCCAATCGCCCGTCGCGGCGCCGACCCCAGCGGCCAGCTGGCGGCCGCGGCCGGGCGGTGCCTGAACGACGCGCGCGCCATGGGCGGCGGCCACGACGGACGTGTCGTCCGAGGAGCCGCCGTCGGCGACGATGATCTCGTGGGGAACGGTGAGGGCCGAGAGATCCCGCAAGAGCCGCGGGAGGCGGGGCGCTTCGTCGAGCGTCGGGATGACGACCGACAGGAGCGTGATCAGCTCCGAACGAGCGCCTGAAACCGGGCCCGCAGATCGCGCGTGATCGGGCCCGCCTTGCCGGTGCCGATCTGCCGGCCGTCGACCTGGCGGATGGCCACGACTTCGGCGGCGGTGCCGGTGAAGAACGCCTCGTCCGCGGTGTAGACGTCGTAGCGGTTGAGCAGCGTCTCCTGCACCTCGTGCCCGGCGCCACGGGCCAGCGCCATGACGACGTCCCGGGTCACGCCCTTGAGGATGCCCGCATACGGGGGCGGAGTTGCGATGACGCCGTGCTTCACCACGAAGATGTTCTGGCCGGACCCCTCGGCGACGCTCCCGCTGCTGTCGAGCATGAGGACTTCGTCGGCGCCCGCGTGCACGCCCTCGATCTTGGCGAGGATGTGGGCGAGGTAATTGAGTGACTTGACCCGCGGCGACAGCGCCTCGCGCTGGGGGATCGGCGTCCCGGCGGTGACGACGGTGAGCCCGGCCTCGTAGGTCTCTTCCGGCCAGAGCCTGATCGTGTCCACGATGATGATGACCGAGGGGCGCGGGCACTTCCGCGGATCGAGACCGAGGTCGCCGACGCCGCGGGTGACGATGTGGCGGATGTAGGCCTCGGTGATCCCGGAGCGGCGCACCGCCTCCTCGGTGACGGCGGCCAGCTCCTCGCGCGGCATTGGGATGGTGAGCCAGATGGCATGCGCGGAGTCGTACAGCCGCTCGAGGTGCTCCGTGAGGCGGAAGATCTTCCCGCCGTAGACCCGGATCCCCTCGAAAACGCCGTCCCCGTACAGCAGGCCGTGATCGTACACCGACACGGTGGCCGTGTCGCGGTCGTACCACTTGCCGTCGAGCCAGATGGTGGGCACACCGGCGTCCGGGCCTGGGGCCTGCCTGGCAGGCTGGAGGGTCGCGCTCATAGGGAGAATGTAATCAGGCCACCGCCCCGCCGCAGCCCGACCCGGCCCCCGCCGTGCACCCGAAGCAGTGGGGCCCGAGGGCGATGCTTCGGCGCGCCAGCAGGGCCGGATCGAAGTCGCGGATGTGCCGGGGCAGGCCATCGCCCAGGGGCAGGTCGAGCATCTGGTTAAAGTCGCAATCGTGGAGCGTGCCGTCCCAGGCCACCGAGAGCGTGCTCCGGCACATGACCCCGGCCGCGGCGGCGGGATTGAAGCCTTGCACCAGCTTGGCCAGATAAGCCTCGGTCTGGTGCTTCTCGTCGAGGTGATCGAGGAACCGGCTGATCGGCATGTTGGTGATGGTGAACAGCCGGTCGAACACGATGCCGTGCCGGCGCTCGAGCTCGCGCTTCCAGTCGCGCTCCGCCGCGTGCTGGTCGGGCGGCAGGAAGGCGCCCACGGGGTTGGTGACCAGGTTGAGCACGAGGCCGGTGCCCGGCTGCCCATAGCCCAGCGCGTTGAGCTCCACGAGCGCGGCGATCGAATCCTCGAACACACCGTCGCCGCGCTGGGCATCGGTCTGGCGCCCCTGGTAGTACGGCAGGGAGGCGGTCACCTCGACCCGGTGCTCGGCGAGGAACGGCCCGATCCAGCGGTAGTTGGGCAACCGCGTGATGGTGAGGTTGCAGCGGTCGATGACGTGCCGGCCGAGCCCCACGGCCGTCTGGACGATCCGGCGGAACGCGGGGTGCAGCTCCGGCGCGCCTCCGGTGATGTCGAGCGTCGGGATGGCCGCATCGGCGAGGACGCGAAGACACGCCTCGACCACGTCGTCGGGCATCATCTCGGTGCGGTCGGGCCCGGCGTCCACGTGACAGTGGCGGCAGGTCTGGTTGCACTTCTTGCCGACGTTGATCTGAAGGACGTCGATCCCGGTGGCGTGGAGCGGAAACAGGGCGGCGCCCTCCAGTGCGGTCTCGAAGCTCCGGGCGAGCGGCACCTCCGCCAGCCTGCGGCGTTGAGCCAGGCCGGTGGCCAGGGGGTGCCGCTGCTTCTGCAGGGTGGGCAGCACGCTCATCTACATCCCGAGCTGTTCGAGGTGATTCCGCATCTGCACCCCGTGTACGAGCGAGGCGCCGCCCCGGATGGCCGCGGCGACGTGGACCGCCTCGGTCATCTGCTCCTCGTTGCTGCCGTGCTCGAGGGAGGCGGTCGAGTAGGCGTCGATGCAGTAGGGGCACTGGACGGCGTGGCTCACCGCGAGGGCGATCAGCGCTTTCTCGCGCGCGGAGAGCGCCCCCTCGGCGAACACGGCGCCGTACCAGGCGAGAAACTTGTCCCAGAGCTCGGGCGCTCCCTTGCCCATCTCGCCGAAACGCGCGAGATCGGGGGCGTGATAGTAGTGGTTGTGATCCATGGCGATATCGGTGCCGTGCGTGATGAGGGGCGGTCGAGACCGGTGGTGGCGCGCTCGGTGAAACATGGTGGCGGCAGCGCGAGGGGGAAAGGTTTCTACCGGCGACCCGGCCACCAGTTCCACCGGCCCGCCAGCTCCATGATGGCCGGCACCAGCACGATGCGGACGATCGTGGCATCGAGGATCACGGCGACGGCCAGCCCGAAGCCCAGGAACTGCATCAGCAGCACGCGGGC
>JBBQDU010000255.1:0-3191 GCA_038320055.1 Gemmatimonadales bacterium
GCGGGTTGGGCGAGCCGACGTTCCGCCACGCGCGCCATCCCTGCGCCAGCGCGCCCCGCGTGCCCTCGGCGACGACGGTGACCCGCGCGGTGAGGTCGGTCGGCTCGGTGAAGCCGCTGCCCGGCGTCCCGTCGCGCTCGAGGCCCTACGGGGTGGTGCGGACGCCGCGCACGGTGTCGCCATCGACCAGCAGCCCGTCGGCCGGGAAGCCCGCGAACAGGTTGACGCCGAGCCCCTCGGCGCGCTCGCCGAGCCAGCGGACGATCTCGCAGAGCGACGCCGTGTAGTAGCCGGTGTTGTGCATCGTGGGCGGCGTCGGGATGCGCTGCGCGCGACTGCCGGTCATGAAGTAGACGGCTTCGGCGGGCACGGGCTGGCGGAAGGGGAAGTCCGACGGCTGCAGCTCGGGGAACAGCTCCTGGAACGCGCGCGGATTGACGACCGAGCCGGACAGGCTGTGCTCGCCCAGGCTCTCCGCCTTTTCGAGCACGCCGATCTCGAGGTCGCGCATGCCGCCGCCGCTCTCCTGGTCGCGCTTCACCAGCCGCGCCAGCTCGATGGCGCAGGCCAGTCCCGCGGGGCCCGCGCCGACGATCAGCACGTCCATCTCGATCGCTTCGGCGCCCGGCGGGTCGCGGAGGATGAGGCGGTCGAGCGGGAGCGGGGGCTGATGGCGAATCGGGAGGATCGTGGGCACGACGACGGCTCCTGGAGGCGGGTGCGGTGGTGGCAGAATAATACACGGGGGCGCCGAGGCGCCGGGAAGGCCGCGGCGGCCACGGCGTGGCGTCCTCGCGGGTTATACCTTCCAGCCGAGGGCGCGGTCCACCGGCGGCGCACGGCACACGCGACGAGGGGTGATGGGCGAGCACGAACCGATGCGCGACGGCCGGCGGGTTTCGCTCTCCGCCTGGACCGCGTACTTCCTCAGACTCGGCACGCTCGGCTTCGGCGGACCGATCGCCCTTACCGCCGCGATGCAGCGCGACCTGGTCGAGGACCGGCGCTGGATGGGCCTCGACGAATTCAAGGAGGGACTCGCGCTGGCACAACTGGCCCCGGGGCCGCTCGCGGCGCAGCTCGCGATCTACCTGGGCTGGCTGTGGCGCGGCGTGCCCGGAGCCACGCTGACCGGCGTCGCGTTCGTCGCGCCGTCGCTCGCGATGGTGCTGGTGCTCGCGTGGCTGTACCTCCGCTACGGCGGCCTTCCGTGGATGCAGGCGGCGTTCTACGGCATCGGGGCCGCGGTCATCGCGATCATCGCGCGCGGCGCGCTCAAGCTGGCCCAGCGGACCGTCGGCCGGGACGGGCTGCTGGCGGCGGTCGCGCTCATCAACGGACTCGTGGTGGCGTGGACCGGGCGCGAGCTGCTCTGGGTCTTTCTGTTGAGCGGGCTCGTCGTGCCGCTGGCGCACCGCGCGCGGGCGCTCGCGGCGCCCGGCACGCCGGCGCCCGTGCTGATCCCGTGGGCGTGGTGGGTCACGGGTCTCTACGGCGCGGCCGACGACGCCACGCTGGGCCGCGTCTTCGCCTATTTCGCCCGCGCGGCGCTGGTGGTGTTCGGGAGCGGACTCGCGGTGGTGCCGTTTCTCCGCGGCGGGGTGGTGGACGGCTACGGCTGGTTGACCGAACGGCAGTTCCTCGACGCGGTGGCGGTCTCGATGATCACGCCGGGGCCGGTCGTGATCACCGTCGCCTTCATCGGCTACCTGGTGGCCGGCCCGCTCGGCGGACTGCTCGCCGCGCTCGGCATCTTCCTGCCGACCTACCTCGTCGTGGTGCTCATGGCCCCGTCGTTCCGCCGGGTCATCGCCAACCGGACGCTCCGGCAGGCGGTGGGCGGTGTCACGGCCGCGGCGGCCGGCGCGATCGGCGGCGCGGTGGTCGTGCTGGGACAGCGCGCGCTGATCGACGGGGCGACGTGGGGCATCGCGATCGCGACGCTGCTGCTGCTCTGGCGCTTCCGCCGGATCCCCGAGCCTGCGCTCATCGTCGCGGCAGGCGCGGTCGGCCTGCTGCTGCCACGCTGAGCGATGCGCGGCCTCCTCGTTTCCGTGCTCCAGTTGCTGGCCGGGTGCAGCCAGGCCGAGCGGACCTTGCCCGGACTCGAGTGGCGGGTGGTCGCCGACGTTCCGCTGCCGGGGGCCGCCGCCCGCTTCGACTATCAGAGCTTCGACCCGACGAGCGGGCGCCTCTGGATCGCGCACATGGGGGCGGACGAGGTGCTTTGCTTCGATGTCCGGACCCGCCGGATCGTGGCCCGCGTGTACGACATGCGCGGGGTCACGGGCGTCCGTGCCGTGCCGGCGCTCGGACGTGTGTTCGCGTCGTTGAGCGAGGAGCCCGGGGTCGTGGCCCTGGACGCGGCCACCGGCCGGGTAGTCGCACACGTGGCGGGGGGCCGATTCCCCGATGGGCTGGCGTACGCTCCGGGGCCGCGGAGGCTGTTCGTGTCGGACGAGCACGGACGGCGGGAGCTGGTGATCGACGTGCCGACATTCACGGCGCGCCCGCCCATTCCGATGGGCGGCGACGTGGGGAACACGCAGTACGACTCCGTATCCGGACTCGTCTGGGTCGCCGTGCAGAGCAGTAACGAGCTCGCGGCCATCGACCCCGTGGAAGGCCTGGTCGTGGTACGGGCGCCGGTCCCCGGCATCGACCAACCCCACGGCTTCCTGATCGACCCGACGCACCGCGTCGCGTACGTGACGGGCGAAGGGAACGGGCGCATGGCGGCGCTGAATCTGCGAACCATGCGCGTGGAGCGGACCTACGCCGTCGGTGAGGATCCGGACGTGCTCGCCATGGACCCCGGACGGGGCCGCCTCTTCGTCGCGGCGGAGTCGGGCGTCGTCGCGGCGTTCGAGGCCCGAGGCGACTCGCTTGTCGTGCTGCCGGCCTACCAGGCGGCTCAGGCCCACTCGGTGGCCGTAGATCCCGCGACCCATCTGATCTACCTGCCGCTGGAGAACGTGGGCGGTCGGCCCGTGCTGCGGATACTCTCGCTCGAGAAACGCTGAGGGCACCATGGACCTTCACAAGGCCGCGCACGATCCGTGGGTCTGGGGGCAGTTCGTCCTCATCGGCCTGGTGGCACTCCTGGCGCCGCTGCTGCCCCGCTTCGTCAACATGGGCGACCTGGACTACACGTTCAACCGGATCGATCCCGACTGGATCCGGTGGCTCGG
>JBBQDU010000256.1:0-3180 GCA_038320055.1 Gemmatimonadales bacterium
CATGGCGCCCCCGGCGATGGCCTACAGCCACGGCTGGATGCCGCTCGCGAGCACCGGTGTAGACCGATTCCTTCGGTCGCACCCGGAGTTCGACGGCCGCGGCGTCCTGATCGGGATTCTCGACACGGGGATCGATCCGGGTATCCCCGGGCTCCGGACGACCTCCTCGGGCACTCCCAAGGTGCTCGACCTCCGGGATTTTTCCGGTGAGGGCGTCGTCGCGTTGGTTCCGGTTTCGCCGAACGGTGATTCGGTCGAGGTCGGCGGCCACCGGCTGGGCGGGTTCGGCCGGGTGCGGGCGCTCAGCGCCGCCGGCCCGTACTACGCGGGCACCATCGCCGAGATCCCGCTGGGAGAGGCGCCCGCGGCCGACCTCAACGGAAACGGCGCCGTCCGGGACACGCTGGCCGTCGTCGTGGTCCGGGCGTCGGACGGATGGGTGCTCCTCGCCGATACCGACGGCGATGGGTCGCTCACCGGTGAGCGACCGATTCACGACTATCTCACCGCTCCCGAGTTGTTCGGCTGGTCGCCCAAGGGCGTCCCGCCCAAGGTGAACGTCGCGGCCAACTTTGCCGGGGACGCCAGGGTTCCGCGGCTCGACCTCTTCTTCGATACCGGTTCCCACGGTTCTCACGTTTCGGGCATTGCCGCCGGCCACGACATCTACGGCGTCTCGGGCTTCGACGGGGTGGCGCCCGGCGCGCAACTCCTGGGTCTCAAGATCGCGAACAGCGCTCAGGGTGGGATCTCCACCTCGGGCAGCATGCTGCGCGCGATGGACTACGCCATCCGGTTCGCCGAGTCGTGGCAACTGCCGCTCGTGCTCAACCTGAGCTTCGGCGTCGGCAACGAGATCGAGGGCGAGGCGCGGATCGACCACCTCGTCGATTCGGTGCTGGCGGCGCATCCGGCCGTCGTCATGACGATCAGCGCCGGCAACGACGGGCCCGGCCTCTCCACCACCGGGTTCCCCGGCAGCGCCGCGCGGGTCATCAGCGTGGGCGCCACGCTGCCCGCGCCCTTCCTGCCACCGGGGCCGACCGGCGCGCCGTCGCCGGATCTGCTCGCGTACTTCAGCTCGCGCGGCGGCGAAGTGGCTCGCCCCGATGTAGTCACGCCGGGCGTCGCCTACAGCACGATCCCGCGCTGGCACGCGGGCGACGAGGTGGCGCAGGGCACCAGCATGGCCGCCCCCCACGCGGCGGGCCTGACGGCACTCCTGATATCCGCGATGGTGCACCAGCACCGCTCCTACACCGCCCGAGATATCCGTCAGGCGTTGACCGTCACCGCGCAGCCGGTGGCCGGCAGCACGCCGCTCGACGAGGGGGCGGGCCTCGCGGATGTGGCCCGCGCCTACGAATGGCTCGGTGGTGCGCGGGCCGCGCCGGATATCCAGGTCCGAGCCGTGGGACCGGGTGACGCGACCGGCGCCGTCATCCGCGGGCCGAGCGGCGCACGGGATACGACGCAGCGGTTCGAGTTGCGTCGGCCTCCGGGCGTCCCACCCGTCACGTACACGCTCCGGAGCGACGCGCCGTGGCTCGTCGCGCCGGCCACCGTGTCGCTGCGAGATGAGCGCACCGCGGTCGAGTTGCGTGTCGCCCGCAGCGCCCTCGCCGCGGGGTCGGCGGCGGTCGGCACCGTGACCGGGTGGCCGGCCGATACGCTCGCGGGCCCCGCGTTCCGCCTGGTGACCACCGTGGTGGCCGCCGCGCCGGTCACGGCGGGTTCGCGGGCGCTCCGCGCCAACGTGGCGGTGCCCGCGGGCGGACTGCTCCGCACCTTTTTCCAGGCCGACAGCGGCCGGCCGTTCGCACTGACCGTGGAAACCGCCGGGCGGGCGGAGCGTGCCCTGTCGTTCCTGCACGAGCCGCGCGGCATGCCCTTCCGCGACGAGAGCGCTCGCGGGGCGGGGTTCGGGCCGCAGGCCGCCGAATACGAGGCCGACTCGCGCGACGTGGTGTCCGGGGCGTACGAGTCCGTCGTGGTCGCGCCGCCCACTCAGGCGGTCACCGCGTCGGTCACGATCAGCCAGTCGCCGGTGATCCTCCGCGCCACGCGGCAGGGCGAATCGGTGCGGACCTCCGTGACCAACGTGACCGGCGCCCCGGTCGACGCGGAGGTCGGACTGCACCTCGGCGGCGCGTCACACACCGAGGCCGTGGCCGCCTCGGGCTCCGAGCCCCGGCGGATCCCGTTCGTGGTGCCGAGCTGGTCGCGTGGCGTGGTGGTGGACGTGGCGATGGATCCCAGGCAGTGGGGGCGATTCACCGATTTCGGGGTCACGCTGTTCGATTCGCTCGGTCGCCAGCTCGGCAAGCAACCGCTCAACTACGCCTTCGGCCGCCTGCAGATGGAGCTGCCGGAAGGTCACGGCGACGTCCCCGTCACCTTGGCCTTCTTCCCGGGCCTCGCCGATACCGCGGGCGATCAGCGGTGGTCGCTGCGCACCTCGATCCGCGTCTATGCCGACACCTCCGTGGTGCTGGCGCGCGCCGATAGCGGCGGGACGTCCATCGCCCCCAAAACCACCGCCACCGCGCACTTCACGCTGCCGCCGTCCCCGTGGCCGCTCGGCCGGGGGTTCGTACCGCTCGGCCTGCTCGTGGTGCGCGCCGACGGCCGGAGCTGGACCCGGGAGCTCGAGCTGGCGTCGCCCGGCACGGCGCTCGTGCCATGACGGAACGGACGGTGAGAGTCGCGGCCGGACAGGGGTTCTGGGGCGACTGGCCCGAGGCGCCGGTGCGCCAGGTGCGCGGCGGCCAGATCGACTACCTGATGATGGACTACCTCGCCGAAGTGACGATGTCCATCATGCAGAAGCAGAAGTCGCGCAATCCGGCCGCCGGCTACGCGCGCGACTTCGTGCCCTTGATGGAACGCATTCTGCCCGACCTGTTGGAGCGCGGGGTCAAGGTCACCTCCAACGCCGGCGGTGTGAATCCGCGGGGCTGCGCGGAGGCGGTGCTCGCGGTGGCCCGCACGTTGAGCCTTCCCCGCACCCTGCGCGTCGGCCTCGTCTCGGGCGACGATATTCTGGACCGTCTCGACGACCTGATCGCGCGTGGCCACGACCTGAGCGACATGGAGACCGGTCGCCCCCTCTCGGACATCCGCGACCGCGTCCTGTCGGCCAACGCCTACCTGGGCATGGCGCCGATCGTCGAGGCGCTC
>JBBQDU010000257.1:0-3180 GCA_038320055.1 Gemmatimonadales bacterium
GCGCTCGGCGTGCGGCGCGAGCGCCGGCACGAAGTCTCCCACGGCCGCCAGGATGTCGGGTTCCAGATCCACCAGGGCCGTCGCGACCTCGGCGTGAAGCGCCGCTGACGCCTCGCCAAGCTCCCGCATCGTACCCACCACCACCACCAGGCGTCGGCCCCGGCGGAGCGCGCGCGCGGTGGCGATCGCCGCCCGGAAGCTCTGCGGGTTCGCGTTGTAGCAATCGTTCAGGATGGTGAGGCCGCCCTGGTCGAGCACCTCCCCCCGGCCGCCCGGAATCGCGAAGCGCTCGAGCGCCCGGGCGGCGGCGTCCCGCGCCAGATCGAGCACTTCGACCACGGCCCAGACGCGGGTCGCGTTGTCGGCCTGATGCAGTCCCCGGGCCGCGAGGGTGAAGCGCACGCCGCCGAAGGTCATGACGGGCCGAGCATCGGGCCCCAGGTCCACACGGTCCGGCATCAACTCCGCCCGCTGGAGGCCCGCCGACCGCGTGCCCAGCGCGCGGCGCCGCGCCCCGGCGGCCAACTCCGGCGGCTCGGTGCCGACCACCGCCAGCGGCACGCCGACCGTGAGCGACAGCTTCTCCTCGACGACGCCGGCCAGCGACCCGAACCCTTCCAGATGCCCCGCGACCGCGTTCGTCACGATGGCCAGCGACGGCTCGATGATCTCGCGGTACCGTCCCACCTCCCCAGGCAGATTGGCCCCGGCCTCGACCACGAGCGCCTCGGTGTCCTCCGGCGCCTCGAGAATGGTCATCGGCACGCCGATGAGATTGTTCAGGTTGGCGCGCGTCGCGTGCACGCGATACCGGGTGCCCAGCACGGCGGCCAGCATCTCCTTGGTGCTGGTTTTCCCGTTGGTGCCCGTCACCGCGATGACCGGCCCCGCCAGCTCGCGCCGCCGCGCGCGCGCCAACTGTCCCAGGCCCCACAGCGGATCCGCCACTTCGAACGCGACGACCCCCTCCGGCACGCGGGTCCCGGGACGGACCACGGCCCCCGTGGCGCCGGCGGCGGCGGCGGCGGCAAGAAAGTCGTGGCCATCGAAGTGCTCGCCCGCGAGCGCGACGAAGAGAGCGCCAGGCACGATCGCGCGGGTGTCGGTCAGCACGCGCGTGAAACTGGCCTCGGCGCCGGACGGCGGGAGGTCCAGCGCGGCCCGGACCCGCTCGGCGGTCCAGGTGCTCACGCGCCGCCGCCCGTAGCCGCCCGCACGATGGCCCGCTCGTCGAACGAGACTTTCTCCGTACCGAGGACCTGGTAGGTCTCGTGACCCTTCCCGGCCAGGAGCAGCGTATCGCCCGCGCGAGCCTGCTCCAGTCCGGCGTGGATGGCGGCGAGGCGATCCGGAATTCGAAGGTGCGGCACGCCTCCCATGCCCTGCTCGATGTCGTCAATGATCGCGTCCGGATCCTCCGTGCGCGGATTGTCGGAGGTGGCGATGGCCAGATCGGCGCCCTCGGCGGCGATGCGACCCATGATGGCTCGTTTCCCGCGGTCGCGGTCCCCGCCGCACCCGAAGACGACGATGACCCGGCCAGGCGTCAGCAACTGGAGCGTGGCGAGGGCGCGCTCCAGCGCATCGGGGGTGTGGGCGTAGTCGCGCAGCACGATGCACGGCGCATCGGCGATCCGCTCCATCCGGCCCGGCACCTGGGGCGTCGCCGCCAATCGGCGCGCCACCTCGGGCAGCGAATGCCCGAGCGCGAGCGCGGTGGCCGCCGCGGCCAGCGCGTTGCTCACGTTGAAATCCCCCAGCAGCGGCAGCGACGCCTCCGCCGAGCCGAAACAGCCGGTAAGGCCAAAGCGGCTGCCGGACGCGTCCAGCGTCACGCCCGTGGCACGCAGATCGGCCGCCGGGTCGAGCCCGAAGGTCACCCTGGGCGCGCGAGCGGGCATGGCGTGCCAGGCCTCGTCGTCGAGGTTCACCACCTCGATGCCGTCGAGGCCCAGCAGACGGCTCAGCGAGAGTTTGGCGGCGAGGTAGGCCTCCATCGTCCCGTGGTAGTCGAGGTGGTCTCGCGTCAGGTTGGTGAAGACGCCGGCCCGGAAGGTCAGGCCGTCGAGCCGGCCCTGGTCGAGACTGTGGGAGGACGCCTCCATGGCGACGGACGTCGTGCCCCGGCGCAGCAGCTCCGCGAGGGTGGCCTGGAGGTCGATCGGCCCGGGGGTGGTGAGCGAGCCGGCGGTAGAGTCGACCGGGTCGCCCTGACCGTCGAACGCGCCGAGGGTGCCGATGCTGGCGGCGTCGCGATCGGCATTGAAGAGATGGCGGATGAGGGCCGCCGTGGTGGTCTTGCCGTTGGTCCCGGTCACGCCGAGGAGCGTGAGCCGCCGGCCGGGATGATCGAACCAGGCCTGCCCCAGCGCGAGTGCCGCGCGGCGCCCGTCCCGCACCACGATCTCCAGCACACCGGACTGCTGGGCGCTCTCGACGGCGACCGCCGCTGCACCGCGCCGGACGGCATCGGCCACGAACCGGTGGCCATCCGCCTGCGAGCCGCGCACGGCGATGTACAGCATCCCGGAGCGGATGGTGCGGCTGTCCATGCCGACGCCGGTCGGTGCGGGGCCGTCCGCCGGCGCCGCGACGAGCAGGTCGCCGCGCCGGAGCTCGTCCAGCAGGTCGCGCCATGCGAGGGGCATGTTGTCAGCTCCGATTGGTCGGTGACTCGTTCACTCGGCCTGCACCAGCACCGGCGAGCCGGGCCGCGCCGACTCGCCGCCCGCCGGATTCGTCCGCACCACCTGCCCGATGCCCCGCAGATCGACCCGAAAGCCGCGCCGATGCAGTGCCAGGACCGCATCGCGAACCGAGCGGCCCAGCACGTCGGGCACCGGCCTCGGCGCCGTGGCAGGCTCGGGAGACCGGTACGGCAGCGAGACGACGATCGGCGGGCGGCCTGCCGGCGCCGCCTCGCGGGCGACGGCGGCGGCCGGGGCCGACGACTGCCGGGCCGCGAGCCGGCCGCGGTCGATCGCGACGCGACGCGAGGCCAGCGCCTGCTGAAGCATCGTCCGCGTCACCGGTGCCGCCGTCAGACCGCCGTAATACTTGCCCCGCGGGTTGTCGAGCTTGACGATCACCACGAGCTGCGGATGCTCCGCCGGAAAGATGGCCGCGAAGGACGCAGTGTATTGCCCGGGCACGTAGCGTCCGTCGACGAACCGCACCGCG
>JBBQDU010000258.1:0-3172 GCA_038320055.1 Gemmatimonadales bacterium
GTCGAGGAGGCCCGCCTCGGCGGTGTGCGCACGATGCTGGCCGCGCTCCGGATCCGGGCGGTGGGAAGCGGGGTGGTCATGACCGCCCGCCCGGAAGAGCTGTCCGGCCGCTGGGTCGAGGCCGGCGACCGCCTGCTCGAGTTGGGACAGCCGGATTCGGTCGAGCTCCGCCTGGCTCTCGCGGGGGCGGGCGCGTCGCTGGTGAAGCCAGGGCAGCCGCTGGGGCTCATCTCCCACGCGGACCCCGGCACCCGGCTCGAGACGCGGGTCGGCAGCGTGTCGGCGGCCGCCGCGGATCCGAGCGGCGGCCTCCAGGCCCGGGTTCGCACCGCGGCCGGGGGCGCCTGGCGCCCCGGCATGACGGGCGAGGGTAGCGTCACCATCGGTCGCTCCAACGTCTGGGGCTCCCTCTGGTGGGCGCTCCGGCGGTGGATCCGCACCGACATCCTGCTCTGAGGTCCCGCAGGGCACCCTCCAGACGCATGAGCCTGCACGACTTGCGCGCCGCAGTCTTCCTCGCGACCATTGGAGAGTTCCCCCGCAAGGACATGGTCATTCGACGAGACATGCTGACCCTGGTCCGCCAGGCGTTCGCCGGGCGGTTCGAAGTCGAGCGTGAGATCGGCAAGGGCGGCAACGCCCGGATCTTCCTGGCGCGCGAGCCGGGGGGAGAGCCGGTCGCACTCAAGATCCTGCACCCCGAGCTGCTGGTCAGCGTAGCCGCCGACCGATTCCTGCGGGAGATCAAGCTCGCCTCCCAGCTCGACCATCCCCACATCGCCCATCTGCTCGACTCGGGCGAGCGCGACTGGCTCGTCTACTACGTCATGACCTACGTCGATGGCGCCACGCTGCGCGAACTGGTGGCGCAGCGCGGCCGGCTGTCGGTGGCCGACACCCTGCGCGTGGCCGACGATCTGCTCGACGCGCTCGAGCACGCGCACGGCCACGGGATCCTGCACCGGGATGTCAAGCCGGAGAACGTCGTCATCGGCGCGCAGGGGGCGGTGCTGCTGGACTTCGGCATCGCGCGCGCGGTCTGGGCGTCGGGCAGCGACCGGCTGACGCGCTCGGGGATCGCGGTGGGTACGTCCACGTACATGAGCCCCGAGCAGATCACGGCGCTCAAGGAAATCGATCTCCGGAGCGACCTCTACTCCCTCGCCTGCGTGCTGTTCGAGTGCCTGGCGGGGCAGCCGCCGTTCGTGCACAAGAACGAGGCGGTGGTGCTGCAGCTGCATCTCACCCAGCCGGCGCCCGACATCCGGACCATCCGGCCGGAGATTCCGGCCGAGCTGGCCGCGGGCATTCTCCGGGCGATGACCAAGACGCCGGAGGAGCGGTGGCAGAGCGCGGCGGCGATGCGGGACGCGCTTGCCGCGGTGCCGGTGGGGTGAGCGCAGGTCGCTTCTCCTTCTCGCGGCGCCGATCGCTTATTTTCCTGCACCACCCCCACTGACCAGAGGCTTTTCCGTGACCGCTCCCTTCGACCGGCTCAAGTCCGCCTTGGGGGACCGGTACGAGCTGGAGCGGGAGGTGGGTCAGGGGGGGATGGCGACGGTCTTCCTCGCGCGGGACCTCAAGCACGACCGCAAGGTGGCCATCAAGGTGCTCCGGCCCGAGCTCAGCGCGTCGCTCGGCGCCGACCGATTTCTCCGCGAGATCCGCGTCGCCGCCAACCTGCAGCACCCCAACATCCTCGGCCTCTACGATTCGGGCGAGACCGAGGGGCTGCTCTTCTACGTCATGCCCTTCGTCGAGGGCGAATCGCTGCGCGACCGGCTCACCCGGGAGCAGCAGCTCCCGATCCACGATGCGCTGCAGATCACCCGGGAAGCGGCCGAGGCGCTCGAGTACGCGCACTCGCGCGGGATCGTCCACCGGGACATCAAGCCGGAGAACATCCTGCTCCTGGGGGGGCATGCGCTGGTCGCCGACTTCGGCATTGCCCGCGCGGTGAGCCAGGCGGGCGGCGAGAAGCTGACCCAGACCGGCATGGCGATCGGCACGCCGCACTACATGAGCCCCGAGCAGTCGCTCGGCAGCGAGCACGTGGACGCCCGGAGCGACGTGTACAGCCTCGGCTGCGTGCTCTACGAGCTGCTGATCGGCCAGGCGCCCTTCACCGGGCCCAACGCGATGGCGATCATGGCCCGCCACTCGATGGAGGTGGTGCCGAGCCTGCAGGTGGTTCGGCCGTCGGTGCCGGACGATGTCGAGGACGCGATCATGCGGGCGCTCGAGAAGACGCCGGCCGATCGCTTCCAGACAATGAAAGAGTTCTGCGAGTGCCTGGCGGAGTCGGAGGCCGAGTCAACGATGATGCGCACGGCCGCGCGGCGGGCCTCGACGTCCGCACGGCGGGTGCCGACCCGGCAGATGGCGGCCGAGCCGGCGCCGGTGGCGTCCGGGCGAAAGCGGGCCATGGTCATCGGTGGTGTGGTGGCGGCGCTGCTCATCATCGGCGGGGGGGCGTGGGCGGGGCTTCGGCACCGCGGCCCGACCGGTACCGCGGCGCCGATCGCGTCGGGTTCGTCGGATCTGGATCCGCGCCGCATTGCCGTGCTCTATTTCTACTCCGGGTCGGCCGGTGACTCGCTCGCCTCGATCGCCGACGGGCTCACGGAGGGCCTCATCCGGAATCTGGGGCAGATTCAGGGGCTCGATGTCATCTCCCCGGGCGGCGTGGCACCGTTCCGCGGCGACAGTATCTCCCGCGACAGCATCGCGCGAGCGCTTCGGGCCGGGACGCTCGTGACCGGCGACATCGACCAGCAAGGCGACCGCCTGCGCGTCGGGGTTCGGCTGGTGGACGGAGCGAGTGGCGCCGACTACGCGCGCAGCAGCTTCGACCAGCCAATGCGCAGCGTGCTGGCGGTCCAGGATACGCTCGTCCAGCAGGCCGCCCGCTTGATCCGCGCCCGACTGGGTCAGGAAATCCGGGTGCGCCAGCAACGCGCCGGCACCCAAAGCGTCGCGGCCTGGCTCCTCGTGCAGCAGGCCGCCCGGCACAGCAAGACCGCGGAGGCGGCCGCTGACCGCGCCGACAGCACGACCATGAAGCGGGAGTTCGAGGCCGCCGACTCGATACTCGCCCGGGCCGGCCCCCTGGACTCGGCGTGGCGGGAGCCCATCCTCGGACGCGGGTGGATCGCGTATCGCAGGTCGCGCT
>JBBQDU010000259.1:0-3169 GCA_038320055.1 Gemmatimonadales bacterium
AACGACAGCATGCCCGGCGACCGCATGTCGCCGAAGCGCTTGAGGACCGCCAGCGAGGCCGGCTCACCCGAGCGGCTGATACGCTCGAAGATGGCCCGGATCGGGCCGCGGCCGGGCTCGTCGGGCACGACGCACTGATACTGGACGAAGCCGTTTGGTCCGTAGAGTCGTCCCCAGTCTCCGACGACATCGAGCGGGAAGAAGAACGGCGCGTAGGGCAAGGTCACCCGGCGCCGCGCCCGGAGCTGGCCGCGGTAGTAGGCCTCGTTGAAGAGGCCGAGGGTCACGGCGTTGAGGAGGCCCGCCGGCGCGTCGAGCGGGATGCGGAGCTTCGCCGGCGCGAGCGGCGAGGGTGCCGCTCCGTCGAGCGGGGCGTGGTCGCCCCGCATGTAGATCCCGCGACCGAGCCGCCGCCCGCGGGCCAGGCAGTCCACCCACGCCACCGTGTATTCGAAGCGATGGTCCTCCGCCGCGAGCTCGAAGAATTCGTCGAGCCCCGCGAAGCGGATCCGCTCCATGTCGATGCCCGGTCCCGGGATGCGCTTGAGCCGAATCTCCGCCCACAGGATGAGCCCCGTGAGGCCGAGGCCGCCGACCGTCGCCTCGAAGAGCGGGTCGCCCGGGGTGCACACGACCCGCTCACCGGTGGACCGGAGCAGCTCGAGGCCGGTCACGTGGGCGCCGAACGTGCCGGCGCGGTGGTGATTCTTGCCATGGATGTCGTTGGCGATGGCGCCGCCGATGGAGACCCAGCGCGTCCCCGGCACCACCGGGAGAAACCACCCGCGGGGCACGCTGAGCGCCAGGATGGCGGCCAGGGTGACGCCGGCTTCACACCGGAGCACACCTCGCTCCTCGTCGAACGCGATGAGGCGGTCGAGCGGGCGCACGTCGATCAGCACCCCGCCGTCGTTGAGACAGCTGTCGCCATAGCTCCGGCCGCACGCATACGGCAGCACGGGCTTGTCCACGCGCTCGAAGGGGGGCGGGTCGCTGCGCCAGACCATCGGCAGCACGGCGGCCGGCGTCGCCTCGGGATAGCGGCCCCACGAGCGGTAGCCGCGCACGCTAGAGCGCGAGATAGAGCACGAGCCCCAGGAGTGCCCCGGCCACGTAACTCATCGGATCGCGCACCGTGGCGACGATCGGATCGTCGTGAATCAACCCGCGGTGAGCCTGCAGCCACATGCGGCTGATCCAGAAGAGCAGCAGCGGCGTGGCCAGCCAGAGCCTCAGCGGACGGCCGTAGAGCGCCACGACTTGGTCGCTGTTGATGTAGAGCGCGAGGACGAGCACGGAGAGGTAGCCGCTCGCGCCGCCCATCGAGCCGAGCCACTCGCGATCGCCGCGGATGTAGCCCCGGCGGCGCACCTGCTCGTCGGTCTGACCCTCCATTGCCGCCACCTCGGTGTAGCGCTTCAGGAACGCCAGGCTGAGGAAGAGAAACATCGAGAAGGCCAGCAGCCAGGTGGAGAACCTGACATGCGTCGCCGCAATGCCCGCGAGCACCCGGAGGGTATAGAGCCCGGCGAGCAGGAGCACGTCCACGACCGCCACCCGCTTGAGGTACAGGGAGTACGTCGTGGTGAGCACCACGTACAGGGTCAGCAGCTGGAGGAAGCGGACCGGCAGCACCGACCAGCTCAGCCCGTACGCCAGGCCGAGCAGCGCGGGCACCAGCGCGATGCCCAGTGCGGGGCTCAGCGCACCCGAGGCGAACGGCCGCCGTCGCTTGGTGGGGTGCCGCCGATCGGCCTCCAGGTCGAGGATGTCGTTGAGCACGTAGGCGCTCGACGCCGCGCAGCAGAAGGCCAGAAACGCCGCGACGGCCCTCGTCATCACCACGGGGTCGAACAGCCGGTGGTCGAGCACCACCGGAACGAAGAGCAGCAGATTCTTCACCCACTGATTCGGGCGGAGCGCCTGCACGAGCGCCAAGCCGCGCGACCGGACGCGCGGCGGGGCGAGGTCGACGGTGGTCACGGTGACGGTCTCCGGGTGGTCGGTTCAGGCATGGGGCATCGCCGCGAGCCGGAAGCCGGCGGCCGCCGCCGGCAGGTCCGTTCGCGTCCCCAGATCGGCGAGGACCACGCCGCCCGTCTCGAGGCCGGAGCCGAGCGCGGTGCCGGTCGAGACGATGGACGGAAAGGCCCGGTAGTTCCCCGCGAAGTACACGTTCTCCCACGACGCGCTCCGGACCGGCGGATTCCGGAAGCTGCGCCCGAACACCGGGGAATACATCGGCACCCGGGCGATGTGCGTCCAGAACGGCTCCAGCTCGAAGCCGAATACGGCGCGGAAGTCGTCGCGGTACCGGCTCAGCAGCTCGTCGTCCGACGCGTGGAAGAGCGGCCGGTCCCGTCCGCGGAGGTGGGTGACGAAGTTGACGCAGCTGTCGCCCGGCCGGCCGATCGTCGGATTGAGCGAGCTCAGCAGAAAGATGCCGCAGGCGGTGCGGTCGAGCGAGGCCAGATTGATCCAGTAGGCCCGATCGTCCACGGCCTGCCGGGTCGCGCAGACGACGGAGATCAGCGCGGAATACCGGATGCGCTCGACCTCGGGCGTGCGGTCGCCGGCGAGGAGGCGAAGGTAGACCTCGGTCGGGATGGTGCTGATGAAGAGGTCGCCGCCGACGCGCTCGCCGGTGGTGAGCTCCGCCTCGCGCACCCGGCCGTCGGCGGTCGCCAGCCGGGTCACGGTGGCATTGAGCCGTACCGTGACGCCCTGCTCCGCCAGCAGGCGGGTCACGCCGTCGCACAGCACCTTGGTCCAGTTGGCGCCCGGAATGTACCCGAACGGCGCCGATCCCTCACGGTAGTGCAGCCGGGCCCCCAGCCAGGCGCCGCTCACCTCCTCGCAGGGCAGCTCGAACTTGAGCCGCGTGAGGCGCTCGAACAGCGCGTGGCGGGTGCCGGCGCCGGCGTAGGTGTCCACGAGGTCCGCGGCGCTTCGGTCCTGCCAGTCCGACCAGTCGCGCTTGTTGAAGGCCTTGAGCATCAGGCGGACGAACCCCGCCTTGTCGCGGAGCGACATCGGGAACGCCAGGAACCCGCCGGGCGAGCCGAGGTCGTAGGACCGGCCGCCGAGGTTGAACAGCATGCGAACGCGGCGCCAGCGAACGTCGGGCAGCGCGCCGATGAGATCGAGGAAGAAGAGCAGCGTCCGGTCC
>JBBQDU010000260.1:0-3015 GCA_038320055.1 Gemmatimonadales bacterium
CACGACGTTCTGCGAGACCACCTTCACCCGCACGGCGGTCCCATTGGCGGTGCCCTGGTCGATGATGTCCACGGAGCCCACCGCGACGACCGGCTCGACCGGGCGGAGCAGCACCGGATCCACGGCGTAGAGTCGGAACCGGACCCCTGCCGAGGGGGCACCCGCCTCGCCCGAGGCGACGTACTGGTCGGTCGCCTCATCCCACACGAACGTCGTCCCGAGCACCTCGGAGGGCACCACGGCCACGGAGGCCTGGATTCCGCGCCCCGCCTTGGGGACGAGCGCCGCCATCCGGCGAGCGTAGCGCGCCGCCGCTGCCGGAGGCCCGCTGAGCGCGAGGGCCGCGGAGCCGGCGACGAACGGGGAGCCGTTCAGAACCGTGGAGATGTCGGCGCCCACGGCGGCGAAGCTCGACGTCTGCTGGGATACGAAGGCACCCCGGGCGGCCGCCATGTCGGCGGAGGTGCCTTCGGGGTTGAACTCGCTGGGTCCGTTGTCTTTGCCGCAGGCGGCGAGCGCCAGCGACAAGGCACCAGCGGCCAGGGATCGCCTTGCGTATTGCGTGACGTGCATGAGGTCCGCCTGCGTGGAGAGTTTGCTGGGGTTGGGGGTCGAAGTCGTTAAGTGACCGCGAGTTAAGCTCGAGGTCAAAGCTTGTAGCGCCTCGCGCCGGGGCCCAATACGGCTGGTGGCGATCCAGCTTGGCAACGGCCGTGCCCTCCTTCAATGGGAGCGATCCTGCCGGCGTGATGGGGGAGAAGAGCGGAGGAGCTGCGATGCCCGGAGAAAAAAATCGGCGCCCGAACCGGAGCGCCGTCACGCGTCCCACCTCAGTGCGGCATCAGCGAGAGTGCGGCATCAGCGAGCCGCCTCCTTGGGCTCGACCGGAAGTCCGTCCGACTGCCACGCGGCCCACCCGCCCACCAGGGCGCGCGCCTTGGGCCATCCCGCTCGACGAAGCTCTCGCGCCACACGGGCGCTTGTGGCTTCGTCCTGTCACGCACAGTACAGGACGAGCGTGGCGTGCTGGTCGAGTCGTCGCTCCCGCGCGAGCCGCACCGCGTCGTCGGGCGGCAGGCGGAGGGCACCGACGCCGATGTTGGGGTCGTCGCGATAGCTGCGCTCGGTGCGCACGTCGGCCACGACGAGCGGGGCGCTGGATCGGTGGAGGTCCCGGAACTCGGCGATGGTGATGCGCTCCGGCACCGCGTCGCCCGCGTCCCCGGGGGCGGCGTTCGGGGCAGCCGTGGCGGAGGCGGACGCGACGGCGGGTGCGGAGGCCGCCGGTGCGGAGGCCGCCCGCGATCCGACCGGCACGGTGTCGAGGGACGCGCCGACACGCCGCAGGTAGAGCGCGATCCCGCCTCCGTGCAACACCACGGACAGCAGCACCACTAGGCAGGTGACGACGAACAGGTGCTCGGATCCCGGCACCCCGGCGAACACCGGGAGCAGCACCAGCAGCAGCGAGCTGAGGCCGCGGGGACCGAAGAGGGCGATGAGCCGCCGGCTCCGGACATCGATCCGCGACCGCGCGAGCACCGGCACCAGCACTGCCGTCCGCACCGTGAGCGCGAAGGCCGCGAAGAGCAGCACGTGCCAGTCGCCCGCCAGCCGCAGTCCGGTCCAGATCAGGCCCGCCCCGAACGCCACGAACGTCAGCAGCAGAAACATCTCGGCCGACGCTTCGCCGTAGTCGAGGAAGCAGTCGCACAGCTCCACGTCCAGCGCCGCGATCACCAGCCCGGCTGCGAACGCCGCCAGAAAGCCGCTCCCGCCCACCGCCTCCGCGGCGGCGAAGGAGGTGAACGCGACGCCGAGGGCGTAGAGTGACTCGTAGTCGCGTCGGACGCCGACGCGGCGGCGCACCTGGTCGAGCAGGTTGATGGCCACCCACCCCGCGAACACGCCCAGCATCGGACCCAGCAGGAACAGGCCCACCGACCGGCTCCCGATTTCCCAGGCGGGTGCGCCGATGCCCGGCCGCAGCACGAGCATGCAGAGCACTACGATCGGGAGCAGGATAACGTCGTTCATGCCGCTCTCGAGCCGGAGGCCGAGCTTGGCGGACGCCGGCAGACCGGGATGCCGCATCAGGTTCCGGAGCAGCACCGGATCGGTCGAGGCGAGGGCGGCGCCGAGGATGGCCGCCGCGGGCGGCGAGAGACCGAGGAGCCACCAGGCCGCGGTGGCGATGAGCGCCGCGGGGAGAAGTGTCCCGGGGCCCAGGATGAGGAGGGCCAGCCGTCGCTGCTGGCGGACCTCGCCGATGTCGACGCCGATCGCGTCGCTGAAGAGGACCAGCACCAGGCCGAGGGTGGCGATGACCTGGAGCGCGGGTGATTCGAGGCTCAGCTCGAGCAGGCCGAGCCCCGCGGGGCCGAGCGCCGCGCCGAGAAGCAGGAAGATGGCCACCTGCGGCAGCCCCGTCCGCTCGACGACCCCCGAGAGCAGCGACGAGACGATGATGACGATGCCGATGAGGGCCAGAATCGCGGTGAAGCTCTCGTGGGTCATGGGGTCAAGTATACTAGAGCCATGCCCACGAGCGAGCCGTTCGGCACCGCCCTTCTGATGGCCACCGCCGGGGCCCTCATGGCGGCGAGCGTGCTGTTCAGCCGCGCGTCGCATCGGATCGGCGTGCCGATCGCGCTGCTGTTTCTGGTCATCGGCATGCTGGCCGGCTCCGAGGGCATCGGTGGCATCGTCTTCGAGGACTACCGGCTGGCGTTCCGGCTGGGATCGCTGGCGCTGGCGCTCATCCTGTTCGACGGCGGGCTCAACACCCCGCTCTCGGCGCTCCGGCGAACCTGGGCGCCGGCGGGCTTGCTGGCCACCGTGGGAGTGGCGCTCACCGCGGGACTCATCGCGATTCCGGCCCACCTGTGGGGACTGTCATGGCCGCAGGCGCTGGTGCTCGGCGCGGTGGTGTCGTCCACGGACGCGGCGTCGGTGTTCGCGGTGCTCCGCGGGAGCCGCATCCAGCTCAAGCGCCGGGTGGGCACCACGCTCGAG
>JBBQDU010000261.1:0-2968 GCA_038320055.1 Gemmatimonadales bacterium
ACCTCGGCCTTCAGCGGGGCACGCTGGTGATCTTCGACCGGCGGCGCAAGGCCGTGAGCCGCCCGCAGTTTCTGGACACGAAGACGCGAGCCGGCCGGGCGGTGCGCCTGCTGCGCGCTTGATCCGTGGCCGAGGCGGGGCGGCTTGTGCTGACCGGAATAGACTCCTCTGGACGGGGTCGAGGTTCACGGCTGCTACAGGGTTGCTTCTGGCCCTTTTTCTTGAAGTATTTCGAGGCGGTCGCGACCCCGAGAGGGTCTCGGCAACCTCCGTCGCTCCGGAGGTTGCCGAGGAAGAGCTCAGTGCCCGCCGTTGGCGCGGCTCCAGCACACCGGGGAGCCGCTCAGCATGCGAGTTGCCTCGCAGACGCGCCGCCAGGGCTCGTTGTACTTGAAGACCGCGCCCGTCGGGACCGGATCCGGAACGACGAGCGCCCCGGCCGGCATCCCGCCGCCGGCGTGGACCGTGCTCTGGCTCAGGAACGGCGACAGCACCGCGGGCGTGAAGGCCGCCCGGTTCGAGACGTGGAGGAAGGGAGTCGACGTCTCGGGCTGGTGGCAGCCGTTGCAGGTATTGAACGAGAAGTGGTGTCGCTCGATCGGGAGGAGCGGGGTTACCGGCGTGTGATCCCACGGCGCGAGCACCGACGACTCGCCGCCGGACAGGGCCAATGGCAGCGGCGCCTGGGTGAACGACGAGAGTCCGGGCGAGCCAAAGGCGAGCGAGTTGGCGTTGAGGTAGGCGTCGAGCGCGGGGGCCGTCGGGTTGAACGAGTCGTCCGGCGTCTCGGCCGTCGTGGTGGGCAGGAGCGACATCGCATTCAGCCCGGCGCCGGTGTTTTGCAGGTTGCTCTCGCGCAGCTTCCACGCGCCGCCGCCGAAGGAGATCTCGTTGGTGCGCACCTGGCCAATCGAGGTGCCGAGGTTCTGGCCCCCGGGCACGGCGCCGGGCGCCGTGATGTCGTTGAGCAGCGACTCGAGATAGGCGTTGTACGGCGGCGAGCCAATCGGGGCGAGGGCCGGAGCGCTGAGTTTGTGCCAGTCCATCTCCCACTGCTCCGGCGTATGGGGCACTCCGGCGCGCAGGGCAGGCACCTTGTACTCGAGGATGACGGCGGCCTGGAGCGGCGCGCCGGTCGCGTCGAGGAAGCCGAACACGAAGCGCGCCTCGGGATCCCCCATGCCCGTGTACCCCGCGCACTCGAGATCCGGGCGGCTGGAGATGGCCAGGAGGCGAAACGGCGCTTTGGTCAGGTCGAGCTTACACGCGCCCACGCCCACGATCGGAGCGCCGGGAAAGCAGCCGGGGCCGCCCGAAGCGACGATCCAGGGATCGATGACCAGGGGACGAATTCCGGGCCGGGGAGGGACCGGGAAGCCGTTCACCACATTCGGCACCTCCCACTGGTGCAGCCAATCGGCGACGAACTTCTGGGGCGGCACCGTGCCTGCCATCCGGGTCATCAGCTTACCGAACGTCCAGATGGCCGGTGTGGCGCCGGGGGCGCAGGCGCCGGTCCAGGTGGTGCGGCAGGGATCGTCCACCACCGCGACCCTGGTGATCATCAGCTCGCTGGCATAGTCAACCGGGAACGCGAGCGGGACGAACATCGGATCGAGGGGATCCAGGTACGGACAGGCGGTGACGAGGGCCTGCTCCGCGGAGCCGACGCGCTCGGGCGGGGCGAGCGCGTCCAGCGTGTCGGGCGCCTGCGTGCTCTCGACACAGCTTGCGAGCGACGCGCTGCAAAGCATCAGGGTGAGTGCGGCTTTTTTCATGAAGATGGCTCCTTGTGTCGCGCGATGGGTGCGCGCGTATCGAATTCAGTTCTTCCCGGCGTTGACAGCCGATTGTCTCTCGGTAGGCGTCGGATCGTGTGCCATGAGGAGGTCGCCCAAGACTTGGAAGGACCGCAGCTCTTCAGCCCTGCGCCCCGTCCGCTCCCACGTCGCATCGGTTGGCCCGGTGCTCGAATCTCCGTGAGGATATGGCCGCTGGTCGAATCTCCGTGAGGATGCCAGGCGACCGTTTCCATCCCCGTTGCCGGAACCGTTACCGGGTCGATTTTCCGTCGCAGGCGCCTCGGGACGCGGCCTCGTGCGTGGCAGCTTCCTCCACGAAGTGAAGTCACCGAGGGGCCGTCGGCGCGGCCATGCGGGCGAGAGCGTCGTCCTTGCGTTCAGCGCGCGGTTGACGCAAGAGTCGCGGCATGCAGCGGCACTTCAATACGGCCGGCCCCAACAACCTCGAGCTCCACTACACCGTCCCCGCCGCGGCCCGCCTGCCGGCGGCGCGCGAGCTCATCGATCAACAGGGGTATTTCGTGGTGCACGCGCCGCGGCAGACCGGCAAGACCACCACGCTCCGCGCCCTGGCCAAGGAGCTGACGGCCGAGGGACGGTACGCCGCGCTGCATTTCACCTGCGAAGAGGCCTCGGTCGCCGGCGATGACTACGGCGCCGCGATGCGGGCGATCCTCGATCGGATCCGCACGGCCGCGGCAGCAGACCTCCCCGCCGAGCTTCAACCACCGCCCTTCCCCGACGCCCCGGACGAGCGGCTCCTCGGCGCCGCGCTGAGCGCCTGGGCGGCGGCGTGCCCGCGGCCCCTGGTGCTGGTGTTCGACGAGATCGACTCGCTCGTGGGCCAGAGCTTAATCAGCGTGCTGCGCCAGCTCCGCGCCGGCTTCCCCGATCGTCCGGAGCATTTCCCCTGGTCGGTGATCTTGTGCGGGATGCGCGACGTGCGCGATTACAAGCTCGCCGCCGGGGGCAGCCCGCCGCGCATCGGCTCGTCGAGCCCCTTCAACATCAAGGTCAAGTCGAGCCGCCTCGGGGACTTCTCATTCGAAGAGGTGGGTGCGCTCTATGGCCAGCACACCGAGGAGACCGGGCAGCCTTTCACTGAAGAGGCCCTGGCCCGCGCCTTCGAGCTCTCGGCCGGCCAGACCTGGCTGGTCAACGCGCTC
>JBBQDU010000262.1:0-2959 GCA_038320055.1 Gemmatimonadales bacterium
CGGACCAACTTCGGCCTCTACGCCGACGCGGAGACCAACCTCTCCGAGCAGGTGCTGGTGGACGTGGCGGCGCGGTTCGAGGACTACAGCGACTTCGGCTCCCGGGTGAGCGGCAAGGCGTCGGTGCGCTATCAGCCGTCCCGGCGGGTGACGCTGCGGGCGGCCGCCAGCACCGGCTTCCGCGCACCGGGTCTCAGCCAGGTGGCGTTCAGCAAGGTCGTGACCAACGTGATCGCCGGCGAGTTCATCGACGTGGGCCTCTTCCCGGCCGACAACGCTGCGGCGCAGGCGCTCGGCGCCCAGCCGCTCCGGGAGGAGACAGCCTACAACCTGAGCGCGGGCGTGGTGGTGACACCGGTGGACAACCTGACGCTCACCGCCGACTACTTCCACATCCGGATCAACAACCAGATCCTGCTCGGCGCCACCTTCGACGACGACGCCACGGTGAACATCCTGAGCGCCGCGGGCTTCAACAACATCGGCGGCGTGCAGTACTTCACCAACGGACTCGATACGCGGACGCAGGGCGTGGACATCACCGCCGGCTACCGGGTGCCCGCCGGGGAGGGCGGCACGCTCGATCTCACGGCGGGCATCAACGTGACCCGCAACAAGATCATCCGCGTCGATCCGCTGCCGCAGGTCTTGATCGACGCCGGCTCGACCGAGCCGGGCCTGCTCGACTCGGTCACGGCCATCGGCATCGAGGACGAGCGCCCGGACTGGCGCGGGACGCTCCAGGCCAACTACGCCATCGGGCGGTTCACCACGCTGGGCCGGTTCTCGTACTACGGCGGGTTCTCGTCGGCGCAGCCCGGCTTCTGCGACCTGTGCCGCGAGCGCTACGGCGGCAAGGGGCTGACGGACGCCGAGGTGGGCTACCGCTTCAACCTCGTGAAGCTGAGCGTGGGGGTGCGGAACCTGTTCGACGTCTATCCGGACAAGCCGAGCTCGACGGTCGTCGTGGACGAATTCGGCGACACGTCGAAGGACTTCAACGACAACTTCGGGACGTTCCCGTGGGCGGCGGCATCGCCGTTCGGGTACAACGGGCGGTTCGTGTATGCGCGGACGGAGATTCAGCTGGTGAGGTAGGGGGGCGTCATCGCGCCCGTCATCCCGAGCGCAGCCGTCATCCCGAGCGCAGCGAGGGACCTGCTCCGCGGGTATCGAACCCCGGGGGAGCCGGTCCCTCGCTGCGCTCGGGATGACGGCTGCGCTCCCCTTCCGCCCCATCCGCTCCCGATCTAACATTCGCAACCTCAATCCCGCGAATCTCATGTCCGCCTCCTACGATCTCATCGTCATCGGCGCCGGCCACAACGGACTGGTGACGGCCGCATACGCCGCTCGGGCGGGGCTTCGGACGCTCGTGCTCGAGCGCCGCGAGGTGCTCGGCGGCGCCTGCGTCACGGAGGAGACCTGGCCCGGGTTCAAGGTCTCCACCGCCGCCTACGTCAACAGCCTCCTCCGGCCGGAGATCATCCGCGACCTCGACCTCCACCGGCACGGCTTCGAGATGCTGCCGCGGAGCCCGTCGTCGTTCACGCCGTTTCCCGACGGCCGCTCGCTCATGCTGGGGCCCGACAAGGCGCTGACCCACCGCGAGATCGCCAAGTTCTCCGCGCGCGACGCCGAGGCGCTGCCCAGGTACGAGGCGATGCTCGAGCGGGTCGCCGACTTCCTCGAGCCGACGCTCACGATGACGCCGCCGAACCCGTGGTCGTTCCGGGCGGCCAACCTGCTGCAGCTCGCGCGGCTCGGGCTCGGCTTCGTCAAGCTCGGCACCGACGGGCAGAAGGCGGTCGAGATCCTCACCGGCGCCGCCACGCCGATCCTCGACCGCTGGTTCGAGAGCGAGCAGCTCAAGGTCACCCTCGCCACCGACGCGATCATCGGCGCCATGGCGTCGCCCTCGATGCCGGGCACCGCCTACGTGCTGTTCCACCACGTGATGGGCGAGTGCAACGGGGTCCGGGGCGTATGGGGCTACGTGCGCGGCGGGATGGGCGGGATCAGCACCGCGATCGCCGCCGCGGCGCGCGAGCGCGGCGCCGAGATCCGGACCAACGCGGAGGTGGCGCGGATCCTGGTGAAGGACGGGACGGTGCGGGGCGTGGCGCTGGCCGATGGCACCGAGTTCCGCGCCGCGCGGGTGGCGTCGGGCGCGGACGCCAACGTCACCTTCCTCAAGCTGATGAGCAACGGCGACCTGCCGGCGGAGTTCGTGGACGCGGTGCGCCACATCGACTACGCCAGCGCGAGCTGCAAGATCAACATCGCCCTGAGCGAGCTGCCCGATTTCACGGCTGCGCCCGGGACCAAGCCGGGCCCCCAGCACCGCGGGACGATCCACATCTCGCCCACGATGGAGTACATCGAGCGCGCCTACGACGACGCCAAGTACGGCCGGCCCTCCGAGCACCCGATCATCGAGGCCACCATTCCGTCGGCGCTCGACGACACGCTGGCGCCGCCGGGTCAGTACGTGATGTCGATGTTCACCCAGTACTTCCCCTATCGGCTGGCGCCCGGCCTCGAGCTCGAGGCGGAGAAGGAGAAGTACGCCGACCGGTGCTTCGACCTGATGAATCGATACGCGCCCAACTTCCGGCGGTCGGTCATCGCCCGGCAGATCCTGTCGCCCGTGGACCTGGAGGAGCGGTTCGGGCTCACCGGCGGCAACATCATGCAGGGGACGATGTCGCTCAGCAGCCTGTCGTTCATGCGACCGGTGCCGGGGTTCGCGGACTACAGGACGCCGGTGCGGGGGCTGTACCTGTGCGGGGCGGCGACGCATCCTGGGGGTGGCGTCATGGGCGCGTGCGGCTACAACGCCGCGCGGGAGATCGTGCGCGACGTTCGGGGTTAGGCCTGACTCCGGCGCCTGGCCGCGGGGAGCGGGGGGGCGGGGGCCGCTGCGGTCGCTGCAGTGCGCTTCGATGGCGGGGATCCC
>JBBQDU010000263.1:0-2914 GCA_038320055.1 Gemmatimonadales bacterium
GTCCGAGGTGACGCGCGTCATCAACCGGCCGACCGGGTGCCGGTCGAAGTAGCCGATGCTGAGCCGCTGGAGGTGCGCGAAGAGCTGCATCCGGAGGTCGTACATCACGCGCTGGCCGATGAACGTGGTGAGCAGGGTCCCGCCGTACTCGACGACGAAGTCGAGGGCCAGCGTAACCAGGTAGAGCGTCGCCAGAAGGCCCAGCAGACTGATGTCGTGCCTGGGCACGGCCACGTCGAGCACCCGTTGCGTGAGCACGGGGCCGACCAGCGCCAGGGCGGACTGGGTCATGAGCAGCGCGATCGCCGCGCCCGTCAGCCAGCGGTAGGGACGCAGGTAGCCGAGCAGGCGGCGAAGCAGCGCCGCGTCGTAGCCTGCGCGGCTCGCGTCCCGATCGTCGGAGGTCCGGCTCATCGCCTAGCCCGCCGGCTCCGCCATGACACCTTCATCCCCGTCCTTCAGGCCCTGCCGGACCCAGCTCGAGAACACCAGGAAACCGGTGGCCAGGGTGAAATAGGTGAGGATGAAGCGCCAGATCAGGATGTAGATGGGCGTCAGCTCGCGCGGGACGTACGAGCTCATCACCGCGGCCGAGAGCACCTCGCCGATCCCCGACGCACCCGGCGTGGGCGCGAAGTAGAGCAGGAACATCACCAGCGTCTGCAGCAGCAGGATGTCGACGAAGTTGGCGTGGACCCCGAGGGCCCGGAGCGCGACGTACCCGGCCAGCAGCTTGTTGGCGTGCGACGGCGCCGACAGGATGGTGGCCCAGAAGAGGGCCAGCCATCCGCGCGGGCTGTTGAACGCGATCACGCTCGCGTGCGCGTCGTCGATGCCCTGACGCAGGCGTTCCAGCCGGTCCGCGACGCGCCGGCTCCGGCGCCCCACCCATTCGGCGAGGCGGTGGATCAGGTCGCGGACGTACCGCGGAAAGAACAGCACCACGGCCATCAGCACGCCGATCCCGGCGATGATGGTCAGGCTGCCCTGGAACAGATCGTAGAGCGACAGGCCGAGCACGTTCCCGCGCTGGCCCAGCGAGCGGCCCGCGCCGAACAGGAGCGCCAGCGGCCCCGCGATGGCGAAGAACAGGATCGTCGCAACGAAGCTCATGAAAGTCGACGTCACCGCCACCGGCAGCGGCAGGCCATAGCGGCGCATGGTATACATGGTCATCGGCCCGGCGCCCGAGTTGAGCGGCGTGATGTACCCGGCCCAGGCCCCCATCCCTCCCGCGAGGATCATCCCCCACAGCGGGGGATTCGGGTGGACGTGGCGCGCCACCACCCAGTTGCGGAGCCCCCCGCCGATCCAGTCCATCGACGCCAGTCCGACCCCCGTCAGCACCCACAGCCAGTGCACCCGGCCAATGCCGGCGAGACAGGCGTGGAAGTCGTTGCCGTAGAGGAGGGTGATCCCGAACCCCACGAGCGAGGCCAGGACCGAGATCTCGAACCCGCGGAGCAGAAACCTGGGGGTGAGGAGCCGGGACATGAACCCGGAAAAGTAAGGGGTGCGGTGGAGGCGGAGAAGCCGCGCCCCGGGGGGTCACAGGTCGTCCCGAACCTTGCCCGAACCGGCTAATTTCCGGAATGTCCCCCATCCGCATCGTCAACGCTCGCCAGAACAACCTGCAGGGGATCACCGTCGAGCTGCCCCATCGGGCCATCACCGTGATCACCGGGCCGTCCGGCTCGGGCAAAAGCACGCTCGCCTTCGACACCCTCTACGCCGAGGGCCAGCGGCGCTACATCGAATCGCTCTCGACCTACGCCAAGCAGTTTCTGGAGCGCATGCCCAAGCCGCTCGTGGACCACCTCGAGGGGCTCGCCCCGTCGATCGCGATCGAGCAGCGCAACCCGGTCGTCAGCAGCCGATCCACCGTCGGGACGGCCACCGAGGTCTACGACTATCTCCGCCTCCTCTGGGCCCGGGTCGGGCGGAGTTTCTGCCGCGCGTGCGGCGCTCCGGTTCGGCGCGACACCCCGCAGAGCGCGGCCGACGACGTCCTCGCCGCCGTCCCGGGCGGACGCATTCAGGTGGCGTTTCCGCTGCCCCCCGTGGCGCGCCTCACCCACGACGCCGTCGTCGAGAACCTCCGCGCGCTCGGCTTCGTCCGCGTGCTGGCGGACGGGGCGGCGCACCACCTCGATGAGCTGCCGCCCGGCCTCGACCTGACCCGTGCCGCCGAGCTGCTCGTGATCGTGGATCGGCTGGTGGCGGAGACATCCGCCGCCGGCCGTTTGAGCGAATCCGTGGCGACCGCGTTCCAGGAAGGCGAAGGGACCGCCCTCGTGCTTCACCCGCCGGCCGCGGGCAGGGATCGGCTGAGGTTCACCCGGTTTCCCGCCTGCAGCGCGTGCGATACGCCCGCCGCCACCGTCACCCCCGCGCTCTTCTCGTTCAACAATCCGCGCGGCGCCTGCGGCCAGTGCAACGGCTTCGGTGCGGTGCTGGAGTACGACGAGTCGCTCGTCGTTCCCGACCCCGAGCGGAGTCTGGCCGACGGCGCGATCGATCCGTGGACCAAGCCCCGCTACGAGTCGCGCCGGAAGATCCTCCGCGATTTCGCCCGAAGTCTCGGCGCCGACCCCGCCGTCCCCTGGCGAAAGCTCAAGGCCGCCCACCGCCGGCAGCTCCTGCACGGCCGGAAGGGGCGCTACGTGGGGATCTTCCCGTTCCTGAAGGATCTCGAGGACAAGCGCTACAAGCAGTACATCCGGGTGTTCCTCCGGCAGTACCAACTGGCCAAGACCTGCGACGCGTGCGGCGGGAGCCGCCTCAATGCCGACGCGCTGGCCGTCCGGATCGGTGCGCACACGATCGCCGACGTATCGTCGCGGCCGGTGAGCGGGATCCAGGCGTGGCTGCACGACCTCGCGCTGACTCCGACCGAGCAGGGGATCGCCACCCT
>JBBQDU010000264.1:0-2885 GCA_038320055.1 Gemmatimonadales bacterium
GGTCGTCCGCGCGAAGGCGGCGGCCGGCGGCCGGGCGGTGCTGGGGCTCGCCACCGGCTCCACCCCGATCGGCGCCTACCGCGAGCTCATACGGATGCACCGCGAGGAGGGTCTCTCCTTCGCCGACGTCCTCACGTTCAATCTGGACGAGTACTACCCGATGGACCCGGGGAGCCTCCACTCCTACCACCGGTTCATGTGGGAGAATCTGTTCTCGCAGCTCGACATACCGCCTGCGAACGTGCGGATCCCGCGCGGGGCTCTGCCCCGGGACGAGATCGAAGACGAGGTGCGCCGCTATGAGGAGGAGATCCGCGCCGCCGGCGGCATCGACCTCCAGCTCCTCGGCATCGGACGGACCGGGCACATCGGGTTCAACGAGCCCGGCTCGGGCGCGGAAAGCCGGACGCGAGTCATCACGCTCGACCTGGTGACGCGGAAGGACGCCGCGGCCGACTTCTTCGGCGAGGAGAATGTCCCGCGCGAGGCCCTGACGATGGGCGTGGCCACGATCCTCGACGCGCGGGAGATCCTGATCCTGGCCACTGGCGAGCACAAGGCCGCCATCGTCCGGCGGGCGGTCGAGGGCGAGATCGACCACGACGTGGCCGCCACGTTTCTCCAGCAGCATCCCAACACCACCTTCTACATCGACCGCCCCGCGGCCGCGGGGCTCACCCGCGAGGCGACGCCGTGGCTGCTCGGCGCCGTCGAGTGGACGCCCGAGCTGGTGGTCCGGGCCGTCGTGTGGCTCTCGCACCGGGCCGGCAAGGCGATCCTCAAGCTCACCCAGCACGACTACGCCGAGCATCGGCTGTCGCCGCTCGTGGCGCAGTACGGCTCGCCGGGGGCGCTCAACGGGGTCGTCTTCAACGCGCTCGGCGCCAAGATCCGGGGCCGCTCCAAGCTTCCGCGCGACCAGCGGGTGATCTGCTTCTCGCCGCATCCCGACGACGACGTGATCTCGATGGGCGGCATCCTCCGGAAGCTGGTGGAGAACGACAACGAGATCACCGTTGCCTACATGACGAGCGGCAACGTGGCGGTGTTCGATCACGACGTGCGCCGGCACCTGGACTTCCTGCGCCGGCTGGCCGCCGAGCAGCACATCGGGGGCGAGGCGGTGCACGCGCTCGCTGGCCGGGTGGAGGGGTTTCTGGCGTCGAAGCGCGCCGGCGACGTCGACATCCCCGAGGTCCAGGACGCCAAGCGGATCATCCGGGAAACCGAGGCGGTGGCGGGCATCAGAACGCTCGGGCTCGACGCGGCGGCCGCACGGTTCCTGAACCTGCCGTTCTACCAGACCGGCCTGGTGAGAAAGGCGCCGGTCGGGGCGGCCGACGTCCGGATCGTCCGCGCGCTGCTCGACGACCTGTCGCCCGACCTGGTGTTCGTCGCGGGCGACCTCTCGGACCCGCACGGTACCCACCGGATGTGCAAGGAGGCGATCGACCGCGCGCTCGCCGAGCACGTGGCGGCCGGTGGGCGGCGGCCCGAGGTGTGGCTGTATCGCGGTGCCTGGCAGGAGTGGGCGGTGACCGAGGCTACCTGGCTGGTGCCGCTCTCGCAGGAGGAGTTCCGGCTCAAGATTCAGGCGATCTTCAAGCATCAGAGCCAGAAGGACTCGGCGCCGTTTCCCGGCCCCGACGAGCGGGAGTTCTGGCAGCGCGTCGAGGCGCGGAACGCGGGCACCGCGGCCGAGCTGGACCGGCTGGGGCTGGCGGAGTATTTCGCGATGGAGGCGTACGTGGTGGAGGGCGCCCCCGTCATCCCGAGCGCAGCGAGGGACCTACTCGGCCGGGATCGACGGCCCGCGAAGTAGGTCCCTCGCTGCGCTCGGGATGACGGACCCGCAGTCAATCCGTCCGAAACAGCAGGTGCGGCAGCCCTGCGAGGGTGACCTCCCGATCCGGCACGAAGGCCGCCTTCCAGAGCACTCGCTGCGACGCGACATGATCCGGCGCCGTGAGGGCCACGATCGATGACAGGCCCAGCCACTCGCGGCCGATCGTCACGCAGGCCCGGGCTGCGTCGGTGGCTAGACCGCTGCCCCAGAACTCTGGAACGAGGGCGAAGCTCAACTCGACCTCGGCCGCATCGTCGATCCGCCGGTGTCGGAGCCCCGCCCTCCCGGCCACCCGGCCGGTCGCCGAGTCCCGCAGCACCCAGATTCCGAATCCGTAGTCCACCCAATGCGCCAGGTTGCGCTGGAGCCAGGCCACGCTCTCCGCCGCGCTCCTCACCCCGCCCAACGTCGCCATGAGCTGCGGGTTGCCGTCCATCCGCCGCAGCACCGGCAGGTGGGCCTCGATCAGGCGCTCGGCATGGAGCCGGCGGAGGGAGAATGCGCTGGGCGCCGTCTCGAACGGTGCGGGGTGGTGCACACCTCGGTCTCCCGTGACGGGAGCCTCCATCAGGGCGCTCATGGTGGACCGTTCCCTTCTCCGTCTATTTGTTTCAGAGGTGAACGACTGGGCACTGACCCCAAGTTCATGTTCGCAAGTCACTTGTGTACTGGCATTTGCGTCAATATCTCGCCTCGGAATGGCGGTGGTTCTGTGCGTGGGAAGCAGCCCGTCCCGAAGCAGCAGGGCGGAGCAGGACGAGTCGAAAAGGGCAGGGCGGCGCAACGTCGGCATGTGTTTCCTCGCAATCGGGTAGTTCCATCGCCCCGACGTTGCCGACCGGTCGTCAAGCCGATGTCAAGCGGAGCGTTGTGTGACGGGCGTCACGTTGCGCTAACGTGCTCCGGGCTGCAGAATTAGGGATAGATCCGCGCCCCAACCTCGACGGTCAAAACGATGGCTGCGACTCTGGTCTGTCTGCACTGCGGCGGCGGTCTCGACGGTGGAGATCGCTTTTGCGCGCGGTGCGGCAGCGAGGCG
>JBBQDU010000265.1:0-2884 GCA_038320055.1 Gemmatimonadales bacterium
CGTCTGCTGCAACGACGAGAGATCCACGCTGGTCACGTTCGCCGCCCGCTCGGCGATCCGCCGCTGGAGCGCCCCGCGGTCCGCCGCGCTCACGACCCGGGTGAGGATGAGGAGGGACCGGGGCGCCGCCTCGAGCGCGCCCGGCGCGAACACGACGAAGAAATTGGGCTCGAACCGCGCCCAGTCCACCTCGCGCAGGCTCGCGACCCGCGTCGCCAGGGGCACGCCCTGCACGTCCCACACGATCTCGTCGCCGACGCCGACGCCGAGCTCGCCGGCCAGGTCGCGCTCCACCGAGATCTCGGTTTCCCGTGCGCCGGGCCGAAACCACCGTCCCGCGACGAGCCGCTCCGACGCCACCAGCGTGTCGCGGTAGGTCGAGCGGTATTCGCGGCGGAGCGCCCACCCGTTGCGGGGGGCGTCGTCGCCATGGGTGCCGCCGGCGGTGTCGGCCGTCGCCTGCGCGGCGCGTCGTCCCTTGATCGATTGGATCCGCATCGGCACGATCGGCACCGGCCCCACCGCCCGATAGCCGCCGTCGGCGAGCGTCGTCTCCACGGTCTGGAGCTGGTCGGGCTGGATATCGAACAGCACGACGTTCGGCCGGTCCGGGCCGCCACTTACCCGGAGCGTGCGAAGCAGGTTGTACTGCACGAGGAAAAGCGTACCCAGCAGGAAGGTCCCGAACCCGATCGCGAGCACGACCGTGGCCGTCTGGTTCGACGGGCGGTGCAGGTTCGCGATCCCCTGCCGCCATACGTAGGGCCAGCCACCGGGGAGCCATCGCCGAGCGGCGCGGATGAGCAGCCACGACGCGCCCCACAGGACCAGCAGCGCGACCGCCACCCCGGCCGAGAAGATTGCCCCCTGTCGCCAGCTCCCGACCTGGAATGCTGCCAGCGCCACGGTGCTTGCCGCGAGCGCCGCGCCGGCGGCGATGCGCCACGGGTCGCGCCACCGGCGCTCGGGCTCGACGTCCCGCCGGAGCGCCGCCAGCGGCGGTACCCGCCGTACCGCGAGCAGCGGCAGCGCCGCGAAGACCAGTGCCACCCAGAGTCCCATGCCGATGCCGAGTCCGATGGCGCGGGGCGCCAGCACCGGCTCGACTTGGACCGGCAGCAGCCCCGCAAACAGGCTCGGAAGGATTCGCTGCACGAGCACGCCGAGCGCCGCGCCGACCAAGCTGCCCCCGAGCCCCATGGCCGCGGCTTCCAGCGCGTAGATGCCGAGCACGCGCCCGGCGCTCGCGCCGAGGCAGCGGAGCACGGCGATCGTGTCGAGCCGCTGGCGAATGAAGACGACGACGGCGCTCGCCACGCCGATCCCGCCGAGCAGCAGGGCGATGAGTGCCACGAGGCCCAGGTACCCCGACAGCCGGCCGAGCGCGTCGTTGGTGTCGCGCTGGTCGTCGGCCACGGTGCGAACCCGCACCCGCTCCGGCTGGAGCAGCGGCCGGAACCTGTCGGCCGCCGCCTCGGCGGACACGCCGGAAGGCAGGCGGACGAGGGCCTCGTATTCCGCCCGGGCGCCGAAGCCGAGCAGCCGGGTGGCGGGGAGGTCGCGGGCGGGGATGTAGATCCGGGGGCCGAAGGCGGTCCGGATGCCGACGTTGCCAGGCGCGCTCGTCACCACCCCGGTGATGGCAAACCGGGACTCGCCGAGCGCCAGCGTGTCGCCGACCCGGGCGTTGAGCGCCGTGAGCAGCGAGGGATCCACCACCACGCGGCCGCCCTGCTGAAGCGTGCGCCAGGCGGGCGCGGGGTCCGTCCGGATCTCGCCGTAGAACGGGAGGCCGGGCTCGACCGCCGCCACCTGCACCAGCCGGGTGCCGCTGGTACGGGGGACGTAAGCCATGCCGGAAAAGCTGGTCTGCCGGGCGACGTCGCCGCCGCGCGCCCGAAGCGAATCGAGCACGGCCAGCGCTCCGGGGGTGAGCGGCCGGCGGCTGGTGAGGGCGAGATCGGCGCCGAGCAGGGCGCGGGCCTGGCCCTGGACGGAGTCGCGCAGGTTGTCGGTGAACGAGCCGATTGCCACCAGCGCGGCCACGCCGATCGCCACCGAGCCCGTGAGGAGCAGCAGTCGCCGGGGGGCCGCGCGGATCTCGCGCGCGGCCATCCGCAGGGGGAACGGCGTCACGCCGGAGGGCTCACGCCGCGGTGTCGCCCACGATCGCGCCGTCCGCCAGCCGGATGGTGCGCCGGGCGCGGCCGGCGAGGTCGAGGTCGTGGGTCACCAGCACCAACGTCGTCCCCAGGTCGCGATTCAGCTCGACCATCAGGTCGATGATCGTAGCACCGGTCGCGGCGTCGAGGTTGCCGGTAGGTTCGTCGGCGAAGAGGACCCGCGGCCGAGTGCTGAACGCCCGGGCGAGCGCCACCCGCTGCTGCTCGCCGCCCGAGAGCTGGGCCGGGTAGTGATGCCCGCGATCGGCCAGCCCCACGCGCCCGAGCAGCTCGGTGGCGCGGGGTGCTGCCGCCTCGCCGCGCAGCTCGAGCGGCACCTGCACGTTTTCCCGCGCGGTCAGGGTTGGGATGAGCTGGAAGGACTGGAACACGAACCCGATCTTCTCGCCGCGAAGGCGAGCGCGGCGGTCCTCGTCCAGGGCACCCAGCTCCTCGCCATCGAGGTGGACGGTGCCGGCCGTAGGCCGGTCGAGTCCGGCCAGCAGGCCGAGCAGCGTGGTCTTGCCGCTCCCGGAGGGGCCGACGATGGCGACGAACGCGCCGGGGTCCACATGGAAGGTGATATCCTTCAGCACCGTCAGCCGGCGTCCGCCGGAGACGTATGTCTTGGTCAACGAGGCGCAGCGTAGCATGTCGTCAATGATAGTCCGTTGGGGGTGGATGGCGTTGGCGGCCGCGGCGATCGTGGGCTGCGACCGGGA
>JBBQDU010000266.1:0-2812 GCA_038320055.1 Gemmatimonadales bacterium
CAGCAGCCGTTCAAGCAGGGCCGCCACGCCGCCTCCGCCGCCGCCCGGGCGGCAATGCTCGAGCTGGCCGTGGCGGGACGATCGGGCTTTCGCCTCGAGCGCGCCGAACTCGAGCGGCCAGGCCCCTCCTACTCGGTGGAGACCCTGGAAGCGCTTCGGGCCCGGGAGCCGGGGGCGGTGTTCACCCTGCTGCTCGGAGCCGACGCCGCCCTGGAACTGGACGCCTGGCATCGGGCGGCGGAGTTGGCCGGGCTCGCCCGGGTGGCCGTCTTCAGCCGGCCGGGGGCGCCGATCCCCGCCTCGCCACTCATCTCGGCCACCGTGGACGTGCCCGCCATCGAGATCTCGGCCACCGAGATCCGTCACCGGGTCCGGACCGGCCGGCCGATCCGCTATTGGGTGCCCGACGCCGTGGCGGAGTATGTAGCCCGGCACCGCTTATATTTGGACCCAGAATGATCAAGACTCTGATGACCTCGGTGTTCGGCACGCGGTTCGACCGCGAGCGGCGGCGCATCCAGCCGACCGTGGACGCCATTCACGCTCAGGAGGAGCGGCTCAAGGATCTGGGCGAGGAGGAGCTCAAGGGGCAGACCGCGCGCTTTCGCGAGCGCCTGGCCGAAGCCACCGGTGCGGTCAAGACCGAGCTCGACGAAACCCGCGCAGCCAAGCACGCCTGCGCCGATCCCGAGGAGCGGGAGCGGCTGGAACAGCGCTATCACGAGCTGGAGGACGCCTACAAGAAGGCGCTCGCGGCCGTGCTGGGCGACCTGCTCCCCGAGGCGTTCGCCACGGTCCGCGAAGCCTGCCGCCGGCTGATGGGTAGGTCGGTTCCCGTTATGGGGCACGAGCTCGTCTGGGACATGGTGCCCTACGACGTGCAGCTCATCGGCGGGGTGGTGCTGCACCAGGGACGGATCGCCGAAATGGCCACCGGCGAGGGCAAGACCCTGGTGGCCACGCTGCCCCTCTACCTCAACGCGCTGTCCGGACGCGGCGCGCACCTGGTGACGGTCAACAACTACCTGGCCCGCCGGGACTCCCAGTGGATGGGACACGTCTTCACGTATCTGGGCCTCACCGTCGCATGCCTCGACGACACCGAGCCCTCCTCGCCAGAGCGGCGGGCCGCCTACCTTGCCGACGTCACGTACGGCACCAACAACGAGTTCGGCTTCGACTACCTCCGCGACAACATGGTGTTCTCACTGGACCAGCGGGTGCAGCGGGAGCATGCCTACGCCATCATCGACGAGGTCGATTCGATCCTCATCGACGAGGCGCGGACGCCGCTGATCATCTCCGGGCCGGTCGGGAACGAGGCGGACGACAAGTACGCCCAGTTCAGCCGGCAGGTCGCCGAGCTGGTGCGGAAGCAGACCGGGGTCGCCAACACGCTGCTCGCGGAGGCCGAGCGGCTGCTGGGGGACGAGAAGGCCCGGCAGGAGGGCGCGCTCAAGCTGTACCAGACCCAGCTCGGCATGCCGAAGAACAAGCGGCTGCTCAAGGTGCTGAACGAGCAGGGCAACAAGCAGTTGGTCCAGCGGATGGAGCTCGATGCCATCGCCGACCGCAAGCTGCCCATGAGGCAGCAGCGGATGCGGGACCTCGAGGATACGCTCTATTTCGTGCTCGACGAGAAGGGCCACTCGGTCCACCTCACCGACCGGGGCGCGGAGGCGATGTCGCCCGACGAACCGGACCTGTTCCTAGTGCCCGACATCTCCGAGGCCATCCACCTGATCGACAAGGACCCCGAGCTGTCGCCGCACGACCGGATCGAGCGGCGGCGGGTGGTCGAGTCCGAGTACGCGCTCAAGAGCGAGAAGCTGCACATCATCCACAAGCTGCTGCAGGCCCACGTCCTGTACGAGAAGGAAGTGGACTACCTGGTGCAGGACGGGCAGGTGCTGATCGTCGACGAATTCACTGGCCGCATCATGACGGGCCGGCGCTGGGCGGACGGGCTCCACCAGGCAGTGGAGGCGAAGGAACAGGTCCAGGTCAAGGGCGAGACGCAGACCTTCGCCACCATCACGATTCAGAATTATTTCCGGATGTACGACAAGCTGGCCGGGATGACCGGCACGGCGGAGACCGAGGAGACCGAGTTCTTCTCCATCTACGGTCTCGAGGTGAGTGTCATCCCGACCCATCGCCCGATCCGCCGGGCGGACGAGGCCGACCGCATCTACAAGACCCGGAAGGAGAAGCACGACGCGATCATCGACGAGGTCGAGCGGCTGCACGGGCTCGGCTGGCCGATCCTGATCGGCACGGTGAACGTGGACATCTCCGAAACGCTGTCCCGCCAGCTCAAGCGGCGCGGCCTCAAGCACGAAGTGCTCAACGCCAAGTATCACCAGCGCGAGGCGGAGATCGTCGCCGGGGCGGGACAGCGGGCGGCGGTCACGATCGCGACGAACATGGCCGGCCGCGGCACCGACATCAAACTCGACAAGGCGCTCGACCTCGCGCAGGCGGAAGCCGGGCTGCAGATCATCGGGACCGAACGCCACGAGTCTCGCCGGATCGACCGCCAGCTGCGCGGCCGCTCGGGGCGCCAGGGCGATCCGGGCCGAAGCGTGTTCTTCCTGTCGCTCGAGGACGACCTGATGCGGCTGTTCGGGTCGGACCGGATCGCGCGCTGGATGGACAAGAGCGGCGCCGAAGAGGGCGAGGTCATCACCGGCGGGCTGGTGACGCGCGCCATCGAGCAGGCGCAGAAGCGGGTCGAGCTGCAGAACTTCCAGAGCCGGAAGCGGCTGCTGGAGTACGACGACGTCATGAACCAGCAGCGCGAGGTGGTGTA
>JBBQDU010000267.1:0-2780 GCA_038320055.1 Gemmatimonadales bacterium
CACGCCGGTCGCCTGGCCGGTGATCACGATCTCTTCCAGCTTGAACACGTCCGGCTCCAGCGCCACGTCCGCCGATTCCTGCCCGGCCGGGACGCTGAGCTGTTCCCGTTTGAACCCGATGGCCCGCACCACCAGCGTCACGGGTCCGTCGGGCGCATTCAATACGAAACGACCGTCATTCCCCGCCTGCGCGACGATCTGCGTACCGAGCACGGCGATCGTGGCGTCGGGAAGCCCCTGTTCCGTCTGCGAATTCGTGATGCGCCCGCTGAGCTGGCGCACCTGCGCCTCTCCCCGCGACGCCACCAGCAGGAGAAAAGCGATGGCAAGACCGCACATGCGTTGGGCCACGGCGCCTCCAGAGTGAAACGATTTTTCCGATGGTGGGATGCAATACAATGCAGCAGTGGGGACGGATCGGCAAGACACCTGGTTCGGGGCGCTCAGCCCCTGGGCTCGGGACCCTCATGGGTGGGGACGATCCGTCCACCGATCACGGTCCGTCGGCAGGCGTTGGGGCGGAAATGGTAGAGCCACTGATTCACAGTGGGCGCATCGATGACGGCCAGGTCCGCGGCCTTTCCCGGCTCCAGCGAGCCGATGCGGCCGGCGAGCCCCACAGCGTGCGCCGCGACCAGCGTCGCCCCCTTGAGCGCCTCGGCGGGTGTCATGCGCTGGAGGGTGCACGCGAGGGTCAGCGCTAGCGGGAGATGAAAGCTGGGCGCCGACCCCGGGTTGAAGTCGGTGGCGACGGCGACCATGGCGCCCGCCTCGATCCACCCGCGCGCCGGCGCCGGGGGCTGGTGCAGGTAGAGCGAAGCGAGTGGCAGACTCACCGCGACGACGCCCGCGCGCGCCATCGCCGCGATGCCGGCGTCGGAGGCACACTCCAGATGGTCGGCGGAAACGGCGCCGACCTCCGCCGCCAGCTCGGCCCCGCCGCCCGCGCTCAACTGATCCGCGTGCAGCTTCGCGCCGAGCCCCAGGGCCTGCGCGGCGCAGAGCAGCCGCCGGGCCTCGTCCGCCGTGAACGCCGAGCGCTCGACGAACACGTCGCAGAACGCCGCGAGCCCCTCCCGAGCGATGAGAGGCAGCAGGTCGTCGATGAGCAGGGCCAGGTAGCCGGCCCGGTCATGCACAAACTCGGGCGGCACGGTATGCGCGCCCAGGAAGGTGGGGACGATGCGAATCGGTTGAAGTCCCGCGAGGGTGCGGTAGACCCGGAGCAGCCGGAGCTCGTGCTCGCGGTCCAGTCCGTACCCGCTCTTGCACTCGACCGTCGTGATCCCGAGCGCGAGCATCTCCCGGAGAAAGCCGGCCGAGCGCGCCACCAGCTCCGGTTCCGACGCGTCGCGAGTCGAGCGCATGGTCCGCGCGATGCCCCCGCCGGCCGCCGCGATCTCCAGATAGCTTCGGCCCAGGAGCCGCTGCTCGAACTCGTCCGCGCGCCAGCCACCGAATGCCAGGTGCGTGTGGCAGTCGATGAGCCCGGGGATCACCAGCCCGCCGCCCGCATCGAGACGGTCGGCGCCGGCGTACGCGTCGGGCAGCTGGCGACGCGGTCCGACCCAGCGAATCGTGTCTCCCTCCCACACGACCGCGGCATCGGCGATCGGGTGGATCTCGCCCTGCCCGCCCTCGGCGCGGCAGGTGGCGAGCTGAGCGATGTTTTCGAGCAGCTTCACGAATCCCGGTCGATCATCGGCAGGTCGATGCCACGCGCCCGCGCCGTCTCCACGGCCACCTCGTACCCCGCGTCCGCGTGGCGCATCACTCCCGTCCCGGGATCGGCGGTCAGCACCCGCTCGAGCCGTCGGTCGGCCATCGGCGTGCCGTCGGCCACGGCCACCATGCCCGAATGGATGGAATAGCCGATCCCGACGCCGCCGCCGTGATGGAGCGACACCCAGCTCGCTCCGCAGGCCGTGTTGAGTAGGGCGTTGAGCAGCGGCCAGTCTGCAATGGCGTCCGACCCGTCCTTCATCCCTTCCGTCTCGCGGTTGGGCGACGCGACCGAACCGGTATCGAGATGGTCGCGCCCGATCACGATCGGTGCCCGCACCTTGCCGTGCCTCACCAACCAGTTGAACCGAAGCCCCAGCTCGGCGCGCTCGCCATACTCCAGCCAGCAGATGCGGGCGGGCAGGCCCTGGAACTGCACCCGCTCCTGCGCCTGACGGATCCAGCGGGCGAGCGCCTCCTTGTCGGGAAAGGTCTCGAGCACCGCGCGGTCCGTCACCGCGATGTCGGCGGGGTCGCCGGACAGGGCGGCCCAGCGGAACGGGCCGGCCCCCCGGCAGAACAGCGGGCGAATGAACGCGGGCACGAATCCGGGGATGTCGAAGGCTTCGGGCATCGAGCGGTGGTCGGCGACCTGCCCGCGCAGGTTGTTGCCGTAGTCGAACGTCACCGCGCCGCGCCCCTGGAGCGCCAGCATGGCGCGCACGTGCTCCACCATCGAATCGAGCACCCGGCTCTCGTAGTCGGCGGGATCCCGCTCCCGGAGCAGTGCGGCGTCCTCCAGCGAGAGTCCCGCAGGGACGTAGCCGACTCGGAGATCGTGGGCGGACGTCTGATCGGTGAGCACGTCGGGCACCACCCCGCGGCGCACCAGCTCCGGGAGCACCTCGGCGATGTTGCCCACCAGCCCGACCGACAGCGGCCGGCGGCGCGCCCGTGCCTCGTCGAGCGCGAGCAGCGCGGTATCGAGATCGTGCTCGAGCCGGTCGCAGTAGCGACTCTCGACGCGGCGGCGGATCCGCGACTCGTCGACGTCCACC
>JBBQDU010000268.1:0-2759 GCA_038320055.1 Gemmatimonadales bacterium
CGACAGCTGGGTGGTTCCCGAGGGAGCCGAGCACACTTACCGCATCGTCGAGGAATTCACCGCTCTCGAGGCCACCTCCCCACCCGCGCACGCCCACGGTCGCGACGAAGCCGGCTCGACGGGGCCCCGCTGAGGCACCAATTGCTCGCCCGGCGTGCCAGGAGGTGTGCGCCGGGCGGGCGCTTGGCGGCCGTCGGCCGACCTTGCGGAAACTCGAAATTTCCTGGTAATCGTCTCGGCGGATCCTCGTAGGCTCCCGACCAATAAACAGATACTGGCACCCCACCGAGGCCACATGGGCTTGCGGAGCGCGTTGGGTGGCCGTGGATGCCTGGCAGATTCTGGCTCGCCGGCCTGGTATGGGCGGCCGCCGGCGGATGCAGCGATAGCGTCGCACCTCCCGAGCCCGCTCCGGACGCGACGCTGGTTACGGTGGACGCCGAAGCCGGACCCCTCATCCGGATCCTCAAGGTCGAGTCCACGCTTCCCATCGGTGTGCAGGTGGACTACTGGTCGGCGGCAACGCCCCGGCTCCGGGTCACCCAGGCCTCGCCGGCCACCGAGCACTCGGTCTTCCTGCCGAGCCTCCGGGCGGGTCAGGTGTACGACTACGAGGTCCGGGCCGCGGGCGCCGGGCTCGGGCGTCCGCCGCTCCATCGCGGCCAGGTCACCACGGATACGCTGCCTTCCGATCTGGCGGCGGTGCACTTCACATCGCTCGGCACCCCGACGGAACGCCTCACGATGGTGGAGCTTCGGGGCTCGCCGTTCTCGGGCTGGGTGATCGTGGATGAGAACGGTGCGGTCGTGTGGTACCGGCGCGGCATCGCGGAGTCGTTCACGCGGCGGACCAACGGCGACTTCGTGTTGCTCGAAACCCAGGGGATCACGGAGGTCCGGCCGGATCTCACGGTCGTCGCCCAGTTGCCGGCCACCGCCGAGGCGCGGATGCACCACGACGTGATCGCCACGCCGGCCAACACGCTGCTGTTTCTCGCCCAGGCCTCGGAGACGTTCGATGGCATGCCATGGGTCGGAGAAGCCATCTGGGAGTGGAGCCCCGAGGATGCGACGCTGGCGCGGCGGTGGACCGCATGGGATTTTCTCTCCTGAATCAGGTCATCTCGATCGCGTCGGACTTTCAGTCGCTGGAATGGCGTCTGGGAGGGCCCAACGCCACCCTGGCGCTCGACGAGTCCGACGAGTTCTGGTTCGAGCACACCGCCGCGGAGCTCGCGCCGGGGCACGTGCTCGTGTTCGACAACGGGCGGGACCGTCCGTCGGAACGCTATAGCCGTGCGCTGGAGCTCGCCCTGGACGTACCGAACGGCACCGCGGCCAAAGTGTGGGAGTTTCGCCCCCAGCCGTCCATTTATGCCCCAATCGTCGGCTCGGCGCGCCGCCTCGACAATGGCAATACGGTCGTCTCGTTCGGCACCCGCGCCGGGCTGCTGGACGCCAGCGGTCCGATCTCGGCGTTCGAGACCAGCTCCGACGGCCAGGTGACCAGGATTCTCCGCATCAGCGGAGGCGAACTGCTGAATTACCGAGCGACGCCCCTCCGTGATATCGCCGGCGAGGTCGTGGTCGTCCCGCCCGCGCGATAGCTGTTCGCTGGCCCCGGACTTGCTTTGCCGTGTCGTATTGCGGCATCCGGCACTTCGGGAATCCCACGAACAGGAGGACTCATGGCGGCTAAACGATTGGCAATCCTGACGCTCGCCGTGCTGGCGGGCTGCGGCGGCGACCGCGGCGCGACCCTGGCGGCGGACAGCCTGAGCCGCGATCTGCAACGGCTCCCGGTCGACTCCTCTGCCCTGCTGAACGACCGGGCGGCCGCTACGCCGGTCGCCGTCGCCAAGCCGGCCCCGAAGCCCGCGCCGAAGCCGGCGCCCAAGCCGGCGCCCAAGCCCGCGCCCGCCCCGGCGGCCGCCGCGCTCGATGCCGGCACCACCGTGGCGACGAGCATCGATCGTGAGATTACCTCGCGCACCGACAAGGCCGGCGCCATTGTGACCGGAACGGTCTCGTCCGATGTGACGGACGCCTCCGGCCGCGTCGTCATCCCGGCGGGCTCGCGGGTGACCATGACGATCACCGAGATCCACGAGAGCGAGAACAAGGGCGACCACACCGGCAAGCTCACGCTGACGCCGACCGCCGTCGAGATCCAGGGTCAGCGCTACGCGCTGGGCGGGTCGGCGGTGGCGCTGGACCGCACGCTGCGCGACCGGAAGACCAACGCGGGTGACGTGGCCAAGGTCGGCGCGGGCACCGCGGCGGGCGCGATCGTCGGCCGCGTGATCGGCGGCAACACGAAGGGTGCGGTCATCGGCGGCGTCATCGGCGGCGCGGTCGGCACGCAGCGCGCCATCGAGACGCAGGACCGCGATGTCGTGGTTCCGGCGAGCTCGCGGGTCGAGGTCACGATCGACGGCCGCTTCGCGCGCTAGGTTGGACTAGTGGGGAGGGTGGCGGAGCGGTTGCCGCGACACCTCAGGTACACCGACGGGGGCATGCCATGCGCATGCCCCCGTCGTGCTATTCGGGGTATACTGGAGCCATGTCGAGAGCCTTCGTGAACGAGGACGCGGGAGAGGGCGAAGCTCCCCGCTACTCGCTGCCCGACCGGACGGACCCGGACTTCGACCGTCAGGCCGCGCGGGCGCTGCTGCGTGGCGCCGACCTGGGCGACACCGCCGGCGCCGAAGCCGCTACCGGCTACTTCTGGGGCGACCCGGCGCTCTTCACCCAGGTCG
>JBBQDU010000269.1:0-2721 GCA_038320055.1 Gemmatimonadales bacterium
GGGCGTTGGGCCGGATCTGCGTCCGGGGCACCGAGCCGAGGAGGCTCCGGATGGAATCCTCCTCCATCCTCGGCAGCCGGAACACGCCGTCCTCGCTCTCGTAGCCCGCCGAGAGGAAGTAGGTGCCGACGTCGCCCCCGCCGGAGACGTTGACGCCATGCTGCTGGCGGAAGCCGGTCTTGAGCGGGCGGGTGGCCTGGTTCTCCAGGGGCGAGTACACGCTGATGGACGTCTGGGTGCAGAGGCCGTCCAGCTCGAACTGCAGGATGCAGAAGCCGTCGAAGTCGGGGTCGTTGGCGTCGCGCCCGTTGTAGTTGAGCGGGTACGTGTTGTTGTCGCTCACCCCGCCCACCTCGCTGAACAGGTTCCAGCGGGCCGGCCCCGGGGTGCCATGCTTGGTGGTGATCCGGATCACCCCGTTGGACGCCTGAATCCCGTAGAGCGTGGCCGCGGCGGGACCCTTCACGATCTCCAGGTTGTCGATGTCGTCGGGGTTGAGGTCGTTGATGCGGGACGGGCCGGCGCCGATGCCCGACCCGAAGCCGCCGATGTCGAGCGTGGACGAGAGCGCGGAGCTTTCGGACCGGACGCCGTCGATGTAGTACAGCGGCTCGTTGGAGAGCGACACGCTGTTGGAGCCGCGGATGCGGATGCGGGTGCCGCTGCCGGTGGTGCCACCGCTCTTGAGCACCTGCACGCCCGGCGCGCGGCCAGAGATCAGGTTGGTGAACTCGGTGATCGGCGAGAGCTCGGCCACCGCCGCCACATCGATGGTGGAGACCGCGTTGGCGATCTCGAGCTTGCGCTGCTCGCCGGTTGCGGTGCTCACGATCTCGTCGAGCTGGATCGGGGCGGCGGTCATCGCGATGTCGGCCGTGGCCGTCCCCCCACCGGCGAGGGTGACCTGCTGCACCTCCGGCCGGTAGCCGAGGCGAAGCGCGCGGAGCTGGTAGGTGCCGGGCCCGACGCCGCGGAAGGTGAAGGTGCCGTTCCGGTCGGAGGTCTCGATCCGGTTCGTGCCGGAGAGAACGATGCGGGCGGCTTCGAGCGGCGAGCCGAGGGTCTGGTCGGTGATCCGGCCGGTGATCGTTCCGTTCTGCGCCTCGGCCCGGACCGGCGCCAGCAGCGCGGCGGAGGCCACCAGGAGCGGGAGGAGTGCGCCGGTCATGCGCTGACGGATGCCAGGTGCCATGGGCCATCTCCTGTCGAGCGTGGTCAACCACGAACAGGGTGCGTGGTGCGCGGCGGTGTGATGTCGGGGCGGATCCAGACGGGACGATGCCCTGCCAATGTGCAGGTCGCCGGTCGTCTTGTCAAAAGGGATCCGCGGGGCGTGCTTGACGATTTCTCGCGCTACCAATATCTACGTAGCAGCCTGCGCGGAGGTTACCGACCTGGGGTGACCGCGCGGATCCCGACATCGACCCGACCATTCCACACACTCTGCGGAGGCTCAGTGCCGTCATATCCGGTTCGGCTCTTCGTGCTTCCAACGGTTCTTTCCCTTCTGTTGTGTTTGGCCACCTCCCCCCTCGCCGCCCAGGCGGGCACGCTGCACGGCACCATCACCGACAGCGTGGGCGCCACGCTGTCGAACGCCTCGGTGTCGATCGAGGGCGCGGGCCTCCGTGCGACCTCGGGCGCCGACGGAGGGTACGAGGTGTCCCGGGTGCCCGCGGGCACCCACACCGTCCGGGTCCGCCTGATCGGCTACCGCGCCGCGACGGAGCGCGTGACGGTGGCCGAGGGCGAGACCGTCCGGCGCGACTTCACGCTCGGGAGGACGCCGGTCCAGCTCGCGCCGATCGACGTCGTCGTCGGCTCGCGGGCGCGGCACACGGCCGCCGAGGAGCTGGCGGTGCCGGTGGACATTTTCCCGGCGGAGCAGCTCGCGCAGCAGGGGAGCAGCGAGACCAGCATCATCCTCCAGTCGGTGTCCCCCTCGATCAACTTTCCCCGGCAGAGCGTCACCGACGCCGGCGACGTGGTCCGGCCCTTCACGCTCCGCGGCCTGAGCCCCGACCACACGCTGGTGCTGGTGAACGGCTGGCGCAGGCATCAGACGGCGCTGGTGAACAATTTCACGTACGGGATGGGTGCCGGCTCGAGCGGCGTGGACCTCAACGCCCTGCCCTCGAGCGCGCTCGACCGGATCGAGGTCCTGCGCGACGGTGCGGCGGCCCAGTACGGGTCGGACGCCATCGCCGGCGTCGTGAACCTGGTCCTCAAGGACGGCGAGTTCACGCCGTTCGTGAACGGCGACGTGGGCCGCTACACGACCCGCGACTACCAGGACGACGGCACCACGGTGAACGTGAACGGCGGCTGGGGCATTCCGCTCGGGCGCGGGTCGCTCGGGCTGTTCGGCGAGTTCCGGAATCGCGAGCCCACCAACCGCGCCTGGGCCGACCCGTTCGAGGTGGCCGGCACCGGCGTCGCCGACAGCATCAACGACCAGGGACAGGTGATCCACAAGAACAACCCGGTGCCGCAGCCGAACCACCACTGGGGCGACGGTCTGGAGCGGGACGCGCTGGCGTTCGCCAACTTCCGCCTGCCGGTCAACGAGGGCGGCACCAGCGAGATCTACAGCTTCGGGGGGTATAGCCACCGGAACGGCGTGGGCAACCCCTACCGGCGCTACTTCGACAGCGGCCGCAGCTGGCCGCAGATCTATCCGCTCGGCTTCCTGCCGACCATCGGCGGCCTGGTGACCGACTA
>JBBQDU010000270.1:0-2670 GCA_038320055.1 Gemmatimonadales bacterium
CCGCCGCGGCGACGCCGGCGACTATGTCCGCCGGAACGTGTCGGACGCGAAGGCCCGCAACATGGGCCTGAGCGTCGGGCTCAACGGCCTCAATGGCGGCACTCCGAACGGCACGTCGATGTCGGCCAGCGAGGTCCAGACGTACGGGACGGCGCTGTTGAGCAGCACCTATCCGTGCGCCTTCATCAGCTGGACCTGGGATTCGGGCTACCTCGGTGGCAGCAGCATGGGGTCGGCGATGGATGCCCTGCGCCGGCAGGCCACGAACCGAAGCACCAGCAGCTGCCGGTCCGGCTCGACCGCGCCGGTTCCGAGCCCGAGCCCGAGCCCGACGCCGACACCGACCCCGACCCCGACGCCGGAGCCGAGCCCGACGCCGGAGCCGAGCCCGACGCCCACGGTGGATACGCCGCTTCCCTTCGGCCTGTTCCAGGCGCCGATGGATGAATACGGCAGCCGGTGGACCGGTTCACTCTACCGGGCGGAGCCCTCCGACCTGGCACAGCGGATTGCCAAGGCCGAAGGGGCCAAGATGAAGCTTGTCGTGAGCCTGGCGTGGTCGGGGCGGTCCAAGAACAGCGATGGCACCTTCAACCTCACCAAGTGGAAGGCGCAGGTCGATCGGTTCCGGAGCCTGTCGCTCAACCAGGCGATCTCGAGCCGGACGCTCTACGCCCATTCGCTGATCGATGCGCCGAACTGCGCCTCGTGCTGGGGCGGCCGCGCGATTCCGTGGCAGACGCTCGAAGAGATGGCGCGGTACAGCAAGGCCATCTGGCCCTCGCTTCCGACCACGGCCCGCGTGCCGCCGTCGGCGCTGGCGGCGGCGACCTTCCGGTGGAATTACCTCGACGCCGGATGGGCGCAGTACAGCGTGCGCCAGGGCGACGTCGGCACCTGGCTCGCCAAGCAGTCGGCCGCGGCGAAGGCGGAGGGTCTGGGTCTGATCGTTGGGCTCAGCCTGCTCGACGGGGGCACCAACAACGCGTCGATGACGGCGACCCAGATCAAGACCTTCGGCTCCGTAATGGCAAAGGACGCCTCGGTCTGCGCGATGGTCGGCTGGCGCCACAATTCGACGTACCTGAACAAGACCGGCGTTCGCGATGCGCTCGACGCGGTGTCCACCGTCGCCAAGTCCCGCAAGGCGGCGTCCTGTGTAGTGAACTGAAGCGCGTCACCGATCCGTACGCCGACGAGCCCCCCAGGCCGGTCGCCTGGGGGGCTCGTCGCGTGCGGCACCGGGGCCCCGTGCGGGGGCGCGCGGCCCACCGCTCACTCCATGGTCAGCACCGCCTGTGCGTGACGCGAGATGTACGCCCCGGTGTCGAACTTTCCCGCCGCGGCCCTGAGCGATTGATAGCGCACCGTGCCGTAGATGGGCCGGCGGTAGAACGGCCGGTCGAACTTGCCGAAGATCCAGTGGATGCCGCCGTACGTGGCCGGATCGCGCCCGTCCAGCGAATACTTGTTGTTGAGGTGCTCGAGGATGCGGAGGCACTCCGCCGCGTCGGACGTCCACATGAGCGCGGCCTTGCCCCAGAGCATGCGCAGCGTGTTGTGCATCCAGCCGTCCACCAGGTACGCCCGCTGGGCGGCGTTCCAGAGCTCGTCGCCGGTGCGGGCGTACTCGAGATCGGCCTCGGCATAGAGGGCCGGGCGGGGGTCGGCCTCGCCCTTTCTCAGCTCCTCGAGCGCCCAGCCGGGAACTGCCTCGGTGGTGCGATGCTTGGGGTCGTGGTGGACGAAGTTGTACGCCAGCTCGCGCCAGACGAGCGCCTCGTCCTGGAATTTCTCGAACTGCGCCGCCGGTCCGGCGTCCCGAGCCGCGAGGAGCACCTCGTGGGGAGAGAGGTTGCCGAAGTGGAGGTACGGCGAGAGGCGGCTCGTGGCGTCCTCGTCGTTCGGATCCCCGCGCGATTCGGCGTAGCGCGGCAGCCCGCGCGCGAGGAAATCGGCCAGCCGCCGCCGTCCGGCCTCCGTGCCGCCCCGGATCTCGCGCGCCGGCGGGACGGCGTGGTCGATCGGCACCCCGGCCACGGTGGCCGGGATACTCGCGGCCGTCGGGACGAGCGGCTCGAACGGGAGTGCAACGGGTCGCCGCTCACGAGGTTCCGGGCCGGGCGAGCGCCGGAGATACCGGGGCAGTGCCGCGTGGAGCACGGGCCGGATGGCGCGCGCGCTCGAGAACGCGCGATCGAGATGCCGCATGGGCACCACGGTGCTCGAGTCCACCGCAATCACCGGCGTCTCGACCTTTCGGCGGAGCGCCCTCACCTGACGCGGCACGATGAAGGTCGGGAAGTAGTCCGTGACCACCAGCGCCGCCCGCTCGGCGAGCTCGACCAGGGGCGATCGCGCGGGGCGCCGGCCTTCGCCGGGGTCGAGATAGAAGGCGTACTGAATGCCCCGGGCCGCGAACGCGTCGTACAGATCGACGACCGCCTCGAGAATGAACGTGTGCAGCCGGTCGCTGGCCCAGGGATAGTCGGGGCGGAGTCCGTGATAGACCAGCACCGGCACGCGGAGCGAGTCGGCCTGCTCCACGGCGAAGTCGAGGGCGAAGTTGTCGTGCGCGCGGTGGGTGGTCTGCATCCAGTAGAGCACCAGGTCGCCACCGGCGCGCGGGCCCGGCTCGCGGCCGGCATGGAGGCGAAGGTCGTCGATCAC
>JBBQDU010000271.1:0-2631 GCA_038320055.1 Gemmatimonadales bacterium
CGTGGTGTCCTCCGGCACCGACGCCAGGTACCGGTCGATCACCGCCTGCTGGTCCGACGCCACCTCGAGCGCCAGCAGGTCGATCATGGCCCCCGCGCCCTGCTCGCGGATGAGCCGGGCCACGAGTTGCTTGGGTTCCGCAAGCGGGTGGATGTCGCCGAGGAAGACGACGGTATGGCGGGCCAGGGCAGACTGGACGAACTCGACGGGCGCGCTCGTCTGCGCGGAGAGTGGAGCGCCGACGACGGCGCCGGCGATCACGAGCCCGAGGGCTGTCAGGAGGGAGGCGTGCATGGGGGCGAGATAAATCCGGAGCGACGGAAGGTCCAAGGCATCCGGCCTAGCGCCCGAACAGTCTCCCGAATACGCCGGTCGCCAAGACGCCCTCGAACGCGGCCGCCAGCTCCTCCATCGACTGGAACCGCTCGGCGGGCTCGAGGATGAGGCAGCGCTGGATCACGCTGTCGAGCTTGCCGGGCAGCTCGGCGCGAATGTCGCGCAGCTTGGCCGGTGCCCCGCGTAGCCGGGCGATCATCGTCTCCTGCGCCGACTTCCCGGCAAACGGAAGCTGGCCCGTGACCAGCTCGAAGGCCAGGATGCCGAGCGCGTACACGTCGCTCCGGCCGTCGAGCGGCTTCCCACGGATCTGCTCCGGGCTCATGAACTCGGGCGTGCCGAGCACGATGCCGGTTGCCGTCAGCTTGGCGACCTCGGGCCCGGCACGGCGTTCCTTGGCCAGCCCGAAGTCCATCACGACCGCCCGATACTTCGGCTCCCCGGTCTCCGTGGTGCCGTCGGGCACCAGCATGATGTTCTCGGGCTTGAGGTCGCGATGGACGATCTGCAGCTCGTGCGCGTGCTGGAGGCCGTGGCAGATCTGCACCAGCAGCGGCACGGCCTCGGCCGCGTCGAACGGGCCGCGGCGGGTCTCGTGCTCGCTGAGCGGCTCCCCCTCGAGGTAGGGCATGACTAGGAAGATCAGCCCGTCCGCCTCGCCCATGCGGAGGATGGGGCAGACGTTCGGATGGTCGAGCCGCGTGGCAATCGTGGCCTCGCGCCGGAGCCGCTCGACCGCCGCCGGATCGCGGGAGAGCCGGGGGAGGAGGATCTTCACGGCCACGGTCGTGCCCGTCTCTACGTCCTGCGCCCGGTAGACGTAGGACATGCCGCCCTCGCCGAGCCGGCGGCCCACCTGGTAGCGGCGGTCGAGCAGCTTGCCGCTCAGCGTGGCGCACCGATCCAGCTCCGCGGGCGCCACGATGAATTCCTCCGTGTGGACGCCCCGGTGCGGCGCGGCGCGCGGCGGCGCGAAGGACGCCGAGGCCTCGGCCTCGACCAGCGGCGAGCCGTCCTTGACGCAATACCGCGCGGGCGGGGGGTATTCCGCCTGGCAGCGCGGACAGCGCCGGGTGCTCAATCGCGAAACCGGTTGCGGCCGTCGCTCTTGGCCCGGTACAGATGGGTGTCGGCCACCCGCAGCAGCGACTCGCCGTCGGAGACGCGCTCGTCGGGATACGAGGCGATGCCGATGCTGATCGTCACGCGCACGGGCTTTCCCTGCTCGCCGAAGTCGTGCGTCGCCACGCGGCGCAGGATGCGCTCGGCGAAGTTGCGCGACTCGGCCGCGGTCGTCTCGGGCAGGAGCACCACGAACTCCTCGCCGCCGTAGCGCGCCACGATGTCGACCGAGCGCTGCTCGCGCTTGAGCAGGTTGGCCAGCTGCTTGAGCACCCGGTCGCCCACCAGATGGCCGTGGGTATCGTTGATCTGCTTGAAGTTGTCGATGTCGATCATCATGCCGGTGAGCATCGTGGCGTAGCGGGCGGCCCGGTCCATCTCCTGCTCGAGCTTCTGCACCAGCGCGCGCCGATTGAAGCAGTTGGTCAGCGGGTCGGTCTCGGCGAGGTGGCGCATCTGCTCCTGGCCCATCACCGCGTTCTCGAGGTCGTACGCCTTCTCGAGCGCCGCCACGGCGGCGGTGATCACCTGCTCGGCGAACTGCACGTCCTGCTCGTTGAGCGGCGCGTCCTCGGTGGTGGTCCGGAGGAAGAAGACGCCGGCGGGCAGCCCGCGGAGCAGGAACCGGAGGGCGATGGCCGAGCGGGTCTGCACGGGCTGCGGCCTGGCGGTCCATCCCTCGCGGACGCCTTCGTACAGCGGATCGGTCGTGGTGTCCCGCACCAGCACGACGTCGCCGGTGGTGAGCGCGCGCCGGATCTCCGGATAGTTGCGCAGATCGACCGGCAGGTTGTGCAGCACCGGGTTCTCGAACGCGGCCACCACGGTGCCCGTGTCGTCGTCGGGACCCGCAATGACGATCGAGCAGCGGGAGATGTTAAGGCCGTGCGCCACCCGCCGGACCAGGATCTGGTAGATCTCCTCCGGCTTGAGGGACGCCGTCACCTCCTGCATGATGTCGATCATCTCCGAGCGCGAGCGCGCCTCGGCCCGCGCCTGGTTGAGCTCGCGGCCCACCCGGAGATGCGCCTTCACCCGCGCCAGCAGCTCGCGGACGCGGAACGGCTTGGGGATGAAATCAGCCGCGCCCAGGCCGAGCGAGCGCACCGTCGCCTCCTCGGGGGGCATGGAGGAGATCATGAGCACGGGCAGGTCCTTGAAGCGCGCATCGGA
>JBBQDU010000272.1:0-2586 GCA_038320055.1 Gemmatimonadales bacterium
GATGGGACGGGGCGACATCAAGGCAGAGGGGCTGCACATCGCCTCGACCGAGGGGATGATCCGCGCGGTGATCGAGCGGCCGGTCAAGCGGTTCATCGTGGCCACCGAGACCGGGATCATGCACCGCATGGCGCAGATGGCACCCGAGAAGGAGTTCATCGCGGCCGACCCCGAGGCCGAGTGCGCCTTCATGAAGACCATCACCCTGCCCAACGTGCGCGACTCGCTCGCGCTCGACCAGTATCACATCACGGTGCCCGAGGACGTCGCGGCACGCGCCCGCGGCGCGATCGACCGCATGGTCGCGCTCGGGAAGTGAGCGCGGACGCCGCGCGCATCGCCGCCATCGCGCTCGCGGAGGACGGCGAGACCGACGTCACCTCGGCGGTCACGGTGCCGGCGGGGCTCGAGGCCGAGGGCATGATCGAGTTCCGGAGCGGCGGCGTGCTGGCCGGCGCCGCCTTCGCCGAGGCGGTGGCGGAGTCGTGCGGCTGCCGGATCGAGTGGCGCCTGGCCGACGGGGACACGGCGCCGGCCGGCGCGGTCGCGGGCGTGCTCCAGGGCACGCTGACCGGCATCCTCCGCGCCGAGCGGCCGCTGCTCAACCTGCTGCAGCGCGCCGCCGGCATCGCGACCGCCACCCGCGCCTACGTCACTGCCATCGCCGGCACCGGCTGCCGTATCCTCCACACCCGGAAGACCGCGCCGGGCCTCCGCGCGCTCGACATCGCCGCCGTGCTGGCGGGCGGTGGCGCCCTCCACCGCCGGGACCTGAGCCACGAGGTGATGGTCAAGGACAACCACTGGCAGGCGGTGGTTCGGAGCGGACGCACGCTGGCCGACGCGCTGGCCGACGCGCGCCGGCTGGGCGTGACGGCGCTGTATGTGGAGGTCGAGTCGCTCGTGCAGTTGGAACAGGCGTGCGCGGCCGGGGCAACGCGGCTTCTGGTGGACAACCAGACGCCGGCGACGGTTCAGGCGTGGTCGGCGCGCGCTCGGGGTCTGGTGCCGGGGATCGAGATCGAGGCCACGGGCGGGATCACGCTGGACAACGTGCGGGCGTACGCGGAGGCGGGGGCGGACTTCGTATCGATCGGGGCGCTGACGCACAGCGTGCGGGCGGCGGATCTGGCGGTCGAGGTGCGGGCCTAGCCAGGCCCGATGCTATCCGGTCCCAACCGCCCCTTCCGCCCGCCCACCCCACCTCCGCCAGGCATAGTAGACGGGAATCCCCGCCAGCACGATCCCGAACGTGATGCCCGTGTTGACCGGGTCCGTCCACAGCGCGTTCACCACCATCGCCACCGAGGCCGTCAGGAACAGCACGGGAACCACGGGATACCCCCATGTCCGGTAGGGTCGCGGCAGGTCGGGGCGGGTGCGGCGGAGTACGAAGACGGCGGCGACGGCCAGCGCATAGAACGGCCAGATGCCGAGGATGAACTTGTCCGCGAGCTGCTGGAAGTCATTGAACAGGACGTAGAGCACGCCGAGCGCCGTCGCCAACCCGATGGCGACCGACGGGCTCTGGAACCTCGGCGAGATCCGCGCGATGCCGGAGAAAAAGAGGCCGCGATCCGCCATCGCGAAGAAGATCCGCGGGCCGGTCATCATGGAGCCGGTCAGCGAGCCGAAGCAGGACAGCATCACGACTCCCGACACCACCGCCCCGCCGGCGCCGGCGAAGAGCGGAATCCGGTCGGCCGCGGTGGCGGCGATCAGCGGCGCCCCCGCCATCTCGGGGAGCGGCACCAGATAGATGTAGGCGACATTGAGCAGCAGATAGACCAGCACGATCCCCGCCGTGCCCAGGATCAGCGCCAGCGGCAGCGTCCGGCCCGGATTCTTGACCTCGCCTCCCATGAACGACAGGTCGGCCCACCCGTCGTAGGTCCACATGATGGCGATGAGCGCGGTCCCCATGAGCGACAGGTCGATCCCGCCCTCGAACGCCGGCGTGAAGTGCGAGGCGCTGCCGCTGCCCGCCGTGAAGGCCAGCAGGCCGAGCGCCGCTAGCGCCCCGTACTTGGCGACCGTGGTCACGTTCATGACCACGGCCGCGCTGCTCACGCCCACATAGTTGAGGCCCCCGACGAACAGGATGCCTGCCGCCGCGACGTAGCGCACCTGTCCCGGCGTGAGCTGGATGAAGTAGCCGAGATACTCGGCGAAGATGGTGGAGATGGCGCCGAGGGCGGACGCGCGGATGACGGTCAGCTCGGACCAGCCGAACAGAAAGGCCGGGAGCGGGCCGAAGCCCTCGAGAATGTAGGCGAAGACGCCGCCGGATCGGGGCAGCGCGGCGGCCAGTTCGGCGTAGGTGAGCGCCCCGAACAGCGCCACCAGTCCGCCCACGACCCACGCCAGCAGCACCGGTCCAGGCTGGTGCAGGCGCTCCGCCACGCCGGCGGGCACCCGGAAGATCCCGCTCCCGATCGTCGACCCCACCAGCACCGCGATGGCGCTGCCGAGACCGAGATGCCTGGGGAGGCGCTCGCCCCAGGCGTCACGTTGGACGGACATGGGCTAAATATAGTCTTGACAAGGGAGTTCCGTACGCGTTCTTTCCCCGCGATATGTCGCTCA
>JBBQDU010000273.1:0-2576 GCA_038320055.1 Gemmatimonadales bacterium
GCTCGGTGGCGACGACGAAGTCTACGACCTGGCCGCGCTCGATTTCGCGGAGCGGCTCCGCAGCGTGCAGAAAATCCTGCTTCTCCATCCGACCGAGCCCTAGCGCCGGGAGCGTGCCCGCATGGACTGGAACGACCTCGCCGACCGGACCCTCGAGGGTCACGAAGTCACCATCGACGAGGCGCTGGCGGTGCTCCGGGCCCCCGACGATGACCTCCTTCCACTGCTCCACGCCGCCTTCCGGCTCCGCGCCCACCATCACGGCCGCGACGTGCGCATCCACGTCCTCCGCAATGCCAAGAGCGGGCTCTGCCCCGAGAACTGCGCGTTCTGCAGCCAGTCGGTCGGGTTCGCCACCGAAGCGCCGCGCTACCAGATGCAGACGGTGGAGGAGCTGGTAGCTGGCGCTCACGAGGCGGCGCGCATGGGCGCGGTCAAGTACTGCATGGTGACCAGCACGCGCGGCCCGTCGGCCCGGGAGCTCGATCAGGTGTGCGAGGCGGTGCGCCGCATAAAGGCCGAGGTGAGCATCCGCATCTGCACGTCGCTCGGCCTGCTGCGGGAGGGCCAGGCAGAGCAGCTGGCCGCGGCGGGCGTGGACCGCTTCAACCACAACCTCGAGGCGTCGCGCCGGTTCTTCCCGGAGATCTGCAGCACCCATCGTTTCGAGGACCGCGTCGAGACGGTCCGGCGCGCCCGTGCCGCCGGCATGGAGGCGTGCTGCGGCGGGATCATGGGCATGGGCGAGACGGAGGAGGATCGTGTCAACCTGGCGCTCGAGCTGCGGGCGCTGGAGGTGGAATCGATCCCGGTCAATTTCCTCGATCCCCGCCCGGGCACGCCGCTGGGCGACACGCCGCGGCTGTCTCCGCAGGCCTGCCTGCGGGCGCTCTGCATGGTGCGGTTCGTCAACCCGTCGCGGGACATCCGCGTGGCCGGCGGTCGGGAGGTCAACCTGCGCCACCTGCAGTCGCTCGCCCTCTATCCGGCCAACTCGCTCTTCTGCAACGGCTACCTCACCACAGCGGGCCAGGGCTACGAGGCCGACCTCCGGATGATCGCGGACGCCGGCTTCCAGGTCGCGGAGCTGGTGGACGCGTAGTGCGGCGGCGCGCCGTGACGACCGCGGTCATCGCGGCGGCCGTCGCCGCCGTGGCATTCGGGGCCGCCGCGGCCACGGTGGTTGCCCAGCAGGCGACGCCGGCGCTCGCCGCCGACCCGCTGGCCCTGGACTCGGCGTTCCGCCGGGCGGGGCCGGTGCTCCGGTGGAACGCGATCGCCCGCGACCTCGTGGGCCGCGACCTGGCCGTTCGGCAGCAACGCCCACCCCGAGCCACGTTTTACGACGGCAACAACAACACCCGCCTCTACGCGCTGGTGAGCGGCGCCCAGTACGAGGCCCTTCGCGCCGTCGCCGACAGCGGTACCGCCGACGCGGCCGCGTCGGCCGCGGCCGCGTCGGTGCTCGGCACGGTGTTCCCCCGGGAGCGGGCCTGGCTCGCGCGCGAGGTGGCGGCGACGCGCGCCCGCCAGCAAGCCGGCGGCCGCTCCGAGACGCGCCTCCGTGCCGCCGAGAAGGTCGGGACGCGAGCCGCGCGACGCTGGACGGCCTATGCGGCGGCGGAGCTCCGCGTGGCCACATGGGCCGACAGCGTGCCGACCGGGCCGGACCGGTGGCGCGGGGACGAGGGGCCGCCAAGTCTCGCGATCTCGCTCGGGCTCCGGCCCTGGTTCCTGACCGGGCGGGATCAGTTCCGCCCGCCACCGCCGCCGCCGCCCGGCAGCGCGGCCTTCACCGAGGCGCTCGGCGAGGTACGAGCGGCGACCGAGCAACGCACCCGTGCCCAGACCAAGGCGAGCTGGGCCTGGTCCCGCAACGCGGCGACGCTCTGGAGCGAGATCGCCGGTGACGTGGTCCTGCGCCAGCGGCTCGGCGAGCTCGAGGCCGCGCGGGCCTTCATGTACCTCAACATGGCGCTGTCGGACGCGACGATCGCATGCTGGGACGCGAAGCTCACCTACTGGCTGCCGCGTCCCTCGGCCGTGGATCCGACGCTCGACCTCGCCATCGGTCTCCCCAACTTTCCCGCCTATCCCTCCGCGCACGCGACGCTGTTCGCGGCCGGCGCCGCGGTGCTCGGGCATCTGGTGCCCGCCGAGCAGGCGGCGCTCGACAGCGCGGCGTGGGAGGCGACCGCGTCGCGCGTGTGGGCCGGCGTGCATTACCCGTTCGACAACACGGCCGGCACGCGCCTGGGCCGGCAGGTGGCCGAGGCCGCGATCGCGACGCTCGAAGCGCAGAGCCCCCCGGACCGCCGCGCGATGCGCCGGTGACCGGACCCGTCTCCGGCCCCTCGCGCGAGGAGCTGGTCGCGTGGGACGACGCGTCCGTCTGGCATCCGTTCACGCCGCACGAGGTCTACCGCGCCGAAGAGCCGCTGATGGTGGTGGCCGGCGAGGGCCATTACCTGATCGACGCGGACGGCACGCGCTATCTGGACGGCGTGTCGTCCCTCTGGTGCAACCTGTTCGGGCACCGGCGGCCCGAGATCGACGCCGCCATCCGCGCCCAGCTC
>JBBQDU010000274.1:0-2532 GCA_038320055.1 Gemmatimonadales bacterium
GCAGCACCAACCCTTCCGCGGCGGCCTTGTAGCCAAGCAGCTGGTCGACGTAGGTCTCGATCGGACCGATGACCACGTCGAGGGTGTTCGTCTTCATGTCGAGCCACGCCAGGTCGCTCGCGCGGTAGTCGTCGGTCTCGAGCGCCGTGGCGCGGAGCTCCAGGTACGTGCGGAGCCCCGCGTCCTCGGCCAGCGCGGCAGCTTCCCGAAGCTTCGCCGCCGCCTGTCGCGTCGGGGCCTGGTACGCCAGGTGGTACGGCACCGTGGTAAGTGCCCCCGCGCTGTCGCGGCGGACGACGGTGTAGGCCGAGCGCAGCGCGCGGGCGGCGGCAGGCGAGGCCGCCGCCGCCCGCTCGAACTCCTCCTTGCTCATGTCGGGCGGATAGAGCTCCGCGCCCGGCGGCCGCTGCCCGATGCCGGGCACGAACGGCCGATTGGCGTCGAGGCGGTCCCAAGGCCCGTAGTTGATCTCCACGAATCGGCGGGCGGCGGCATCGCCAAGGGCGGCGACGAGCGAGTCGCGGGCATGGTAGTACTGCTGCTGATAGACGGTGTCCATCGAGGCGGCGGCGTCGATCAGCAGCGGCAGCATTCGCCGCTCACGGTCGCTGAGGTGGGACAGATCGGCGGTCAGGCGGACCGGCGTATACTGGGCCACCTTGGCCGCGAGTGGCGAGGAACCGCCGGCCGCGGCGGCTGGCGAGCCGTCGCCGCCCCGGCACCCCAGCACGCCTGCCATCACTGCCGCCCGCCACGCCCGCCGATGCATGCCGTGCTCCCGGGTGTCTGGGTGGCCTCCGCTCAGTCCAGCTCGATCCGTCCCTCGACCACGATCTCGGTCGGCAGGCCGTCGACCACCATGGTGGCCCGGGCCTCGAGCCCGCTGCGCCCCACCAGGGCGCCTGACGAGCGGGCGGCGTCGACCGCTTTCTCGATCTCGCGTTGCGCGGTGACGCCGAACTGTTTGAGCAACTTGCGCAGCGAGAGGTTGAAGCGTTCCTCGTTCATGATCGGCCTCGCGGGGAAAGTACTGTCAACGCCCTTCCAGGTCACGTTCGCCGGGGATGTGACGCTCGGCGCGCCCCTCACCCGGGTGCGTCTTCGCCTCGAGGTAGCGCTCGCCCTTGAGTCGAATGAAGGTCACAAACTGCTCGTACTCCTCTTCGGACAGGGCATCGGCGATGCTCGGGATCAACCCCTTCACCAGCGTGATCCGCTCCTCGAGCGCCAGCGTGGACGCCTGGTCGACCAGGGCCCGGATTACGGGGTGATTCATCCAGTCGGTGGCCTGGCTGGTCGTCATGGGTGGCTCCAGGGAGAAGGGCGTCAGCCGGTGAGCGCGAGCAGCTGCTCCACATACGGCCGCTGCCGGGGATTGCCGTTGACCCGCAGCCACTCGACGAGGAGCGCGCGGCTCTCGTTCGCGAGGATGCCCCCGACCACGCGGGGGAGTCGCGCGTCGGGGCTCCGCGGCGGGTGGACCCGTGTGGTGCCGCTGTCGGCCGGGGCGCGGAGCGCGAACAGGATCGTGTCGACCGCCGCCTCCATCGCGGCGCCCGTGCACATCACGCACGGCTCCAGGGTCGAGACCAGCACGACGTCGCGCGCGTCGTCCGGAATCCGGCCCGCGGCCTCGCCGAAGGCCACCATCTCCGCGTGCGCCGTCGGGTTCCGCGTATGCTGCAGCGCATTCCAGCCGCGAGAGACGACCGTGCCGTCCGTCCGGGCGACGATCGAGCCGATCGGGACTTCGCCCCGGGCCAGACCGTCGCGCGCCGCGGCGAGCGCCTCCCGCATCAGCCGCTCGGCCACCGCCCGGTCCAGTCGCGCCGGTCCCGGCGAGGCGATCTCCAGCGCGCGGTCCAGCTCGGCCAGCAGGTGTGCGGGATCGCGCCAGACCGCTCTCCCGCCCGCGCCCAGCAGGTGCTCGGCCCCGGTGCCACCGCTCTCCACGCCGAGGAACACGACCCCGGATCGCCGACACGCCTCGGCGTCGTAGGGGGTGTCGCCCACCATGGCGCACTGGGCGGGGCCCAGGCCGAGCGCCTCGACGGCGGCCTCGACGATCTCGGGATCGGGCTTGCTGGAGCCGGCGTCGCTCTTGGTCACCACCGCATCGACCAGCCGGCGGAGGTCGATTCCGGCGCTCCGGAAGGTGGCGTCGAGCTGGCGGTCGTCGCTGGAGGTCGCGAGCGCGCTCCGGAGGCCGCGGTCGCGCACGGCGCGGAACAGTTCGGACACGCCGGGAAACACGGCGAAGCGCTCGCGCTCGGCGATCTCGAGGAAGCGCGCCTTCTGGGACGCACCGAGCGTCGGACCCTCGCGCTCACCGGTGGCGGGGCCCAGGATGGCGGGGACCAGATGGTCGCCGCCCTTGCCCATCTCTCGCGCGATCCGGTCGGCGGGGATCCGGTAGCCTCCGGCCTCGAACGCCCACACCCAGGCTTCGACATGCCAGTGGTTGGTGTCGATGAGGGTCCCGTCGACGTCGAAGATCACGCCATCCAGCGCCATGAACCCAACATAGCAGGG
>JBBQDU010000275.1:0-2501 GCA_038320055.1 Gemmatimonadales bacterium
GGGTGGGTCATCGCCGATCTCGACACCTACGATGCGTCGCCTCGCGCCATCGCCAACCTGGCGAACGCGGTGGTCGTCTCGTCGCACTACCGGCAGGGCCCCGAGCACAAGTTTCCGGCCGCGCACGAGGACGCGTTTGCCGCGTACAAGTGGGCGCTGACCAACGCGAAGTCGATCAACGGCGACCCCACGCGAGTGGCCGTGATGGGCGAGAGCGCCGGCGGCGGGCTTGCGGGCGCGGTGTCGATCATGGCGCGCGACAGCGGCGTGAAGCTCCCGGTGCATCAGGTGCTGGTGTACCCGATCGCCGGCTACGACCTGAATACGCCGTCGTACCAGGAGAACGCCGACGCGAAGCCGCTCAACAAGCCGATGATGGCGTGGTTCTTCGACAAGTATCTCGGCTCGCCGAAGGACGGGCGGAACCCGCTGATCGATCTGGTGCACGCCGATCTCTCGGGGCTGCCGCCGGCCACGGTCATCAACGCCCAGATCGATCCGCTCCGCTCCGAGGGCGAGCAGCTCGCCAAGGCGCTCGAGACGGCCGGCGTCGATACGAAGCAGAAGACCTACGACGGCGTCACGCACGAGTTCTTCGGGATGGGCAGCGTGCTGGACGAAGCCAAGGACGCCGAGCAGATGGCGGCGGACGGCCTCAAGAGCGCGTTCGGCAAGACGAATTCGGCGGCGCGATAGGCCGGATCGGCTCGGGCAGGATTACAGCCATTGTTGCAGCACGGGGACGGGGGCATGCCGGGAGGCGTGCCCCCGTCACGCGCCTCGGGGTGACTCAGAGCCGAGCCGGCCGGTGACGCCCGTCATCGCCCCTGGGCGCGGGGCCGGCGTACCATTTAGGTATTCAGTTCCCGTACGGTCACTTGCCCGCACCCCGGGAGACGCGCCATTGCCCACGCCGTCCTTCCACCGCTGCGCCCTCGGCGTGCTCGTGTGCGCGGCCGTGGCGTGCCGCGGCGACAAGGTGGCCCCGCCCATCCCGACGGCTACCGGGGCCTGGGTGGACTCCCTCCCGCCGGTCCCAACCTCCTACATTGATGTGCCCGTCCGCTATGACCTGGGCCCGGCGATGCGGTGGCTGGAGACCGAGGTGCCGGTGAGCTTCGGCGATCTCGAGGAACGGAAGCCGATCGCCGGCAAGACGCGGCTCCGATACGCCTACACCGTGGACCGGAGCCCATTCAGGCTTCGGGTCGAGGGCCGCACCGCCGTGCTCCAGGCGGATGTGAAATACCGCGCCCGCGCCTGGTACAACCCGCCGGTTCTCCCCGAGATCAGCGCCAAGTGCGGCCAGGAGGGCGACGAGCCGCGCGCCAGCCTAACCGTGCAGACCACCGTCCAGCTCACCAGCGCCTGGGCGCTTCGGCCCCGGACCCGCGCGACGGTCGCCCCGCTCGCGAATCCGGATCGCGACCGCTGCAAGATCACCTTCCTCCGGGTGGACGTCACCCAAAAGGTGATGGAGGGCGTGGAGGAGGCGCTGCAGCAGCGGCTGACGGGGTTCGACGCCAAGATCACCGCGTTCGACCTGCCGCGAGAGAGCCGGCGCCTGTGGGACGTCCTGGGCTCGCCGCTCAAGCTGACCGACAGTCTCTGGCTGGTCATCAATCCATCGACCGTCGGGATCGGCCTGCTCCGGATGCAGGGCGACACGCTCGTCACGACGGTCGGGATCTCGGCCAACCCGCGGGTGATCGGAGGCCCGCGGCCCGACGTGACACCGGTGCCGATGCCCGCGCCGCAGGACTCGACCTCCCGCCCCCCCGTGCTGCACCTGCTGACCGAGGGCCGCCTGCCGTACGACGTCGCCAGCACCATCCTCACCCGGGAACTCCGCGGCACGATCATCAAGGTGGCGCAACAGCGGCTCGTCCTCGACAGCCTGGATCTGATCGGCGTGGGCGACGGCCGGGTGGCGGTGGGACTGTCGGTGCACGGATCGGTGCGCGGCGTGCTCTACGTCGTGGGCAGCCCGGCGTACGACACGACCACCGCGGCGCTGTACATGCCGGACCTCCACTACGACATCGGGACGCGCGACCTGCTGACGGGGACGCTCGCGTGGCTCGCCAGCGGCCCCGTGGAGGAGTTCCTGCGGACGAAGGTGCGGATCGCGTTGGCGCCCGTGCTCGCGGACGGGGAGGAGCTGCTGGAAAAGAACCTGAACCGCGACCTGGCCGACGGGGTCCACCTCACGATGGACGTGAAGTCCGGACGGGTGCTCGGGGTGCGCGCGTCACCGAGGGCGCTCCTGGTTCGGGCAGTCGCCTCGGGGCAGGGCGAGCTGGTACTGGACTTGAAGCCCGAGCAGATCGTCGGGCGGGAAAGTCTCGGTGCGGAGGTGGACGCGAAGTAGGTACCCGGCGCAACGAGGGGGCATGCCGCACGGCACGCCCCCTCGCTACCCCCGGGCCCGCTGGCGGATGCCTACGGCGTTACCGGGCGGCTCGAACCGGCCGCCCACGCCTGCTCGTTCCCGCCGCTGG
>JBBQDU010000276.1:0-2489 GCA_038320055.1 Gemmatimonadales bacterium
GCCTCGAGCGAGGGCGCGGCGACCTTGAGCATGTAGCAGTCCTCGCCCGCGACGTGGTGGCACTCGAGCACGCTCGGGTTGGCCTCGAGTGCCCTCACCGTCGGCTCGGCGGCGTCCAGGGCGCCGGCCGGGTAGCGCACGGCGACGAAGGCCGTGACCGGATAGCCGACCTTGGCGCGGTCGAGGCGCGCGGTGTAGCCCAGGATGTAGCCACCCTCCTCGAGCCGCTTGACGCGCTCCATGACCGCGGGGCGGCTGAGTCCGACCTCGTCGGCGAGGGCCTGGTAACTGGCCCGGCCGTCGGCGGACAGGAGTTGGAGGATGCGGCGGCTGATGGGGTCGATGGGGGTCATGGAGGCGCCTCGTGCAGTGCCGTATTGTGCTTCTAGTGTTGGACGATTCGTCAAGGAAAAGTGCTACAATCGGACTAATCGACTGAAATTAATGTCATTTCTGTACTGATTGCAAGAGGGCCGGCTGCCCACATGCCTGCGAGGGAGGGCCGTCGAGGAGCCAGACCTTGGAGCGGGTTCCCAATGCCCCGACCATGCCCGCCCTGCCGACCACCGCCCGCCCCCGCCTATGTTTGGGGCCGATGTCCACCCGCCGCCCTCACCCGTCGAGCCCTCCGTGATCGTCCTGGCGTTGCTTGCGCTCCAGCAGCCTCCCGCACCCGGACCGACCACCCAGTACTGGCAGCAGGATGTGGCCTACGAGATCTCCGCCCGGCTCGACGAGCCGAGCGGCGTGCTGAGCGGCACCGAGCGGATCGCCTACCGGAACGAATCCCCGGATACGTTGTCGACCTTCTCCCTCCATCTCCATCTCAACGCCTTTCGCCCCGGCTCGCGCTGGGCGGACGCCGATTCCGTCGAAGGCCGCCGCCGCTTCAACGACCTCCGCGACCCCGCCTTCGCCTTCAATCACGTGCGCGACGTGCGGATCATGGGCGAGCCCGTCGAGCCGATCTATCCCTTCGCACCCGACAGCACGATCGTCCGGTTCGAGCTGCCGCGTCCGCTCCTCCCCGGCGAGTCGATGGACGTGGCGATGGACTGGGACGCGCGTCCGTCCACCGTGCCGCGCCGCCAGGGACGCGCGGGCCGCCGCTTCGACTTCGCGCAGTGGTATCCGAAGGTTGTGGTCTACGATCGCCAGGGATGGGAGGAGCAGCCGCTCCTGCCGGCCGGCGAGTTCTACGGCGAGTTCGCCCGCTTCACCGTGGACCTCGACCTCCCCGCCGACCAGGTGATGGGCGCCACCGGCGTCCCCGTGTGCGGCGACCCCGGCTGGGCCCGCGCCAACCGCTTGGCCGGGCGCCCCGTCGAATACCAGCGGAACTACTACGGCGCGTCCACGCCGCCGGCCGACGTCTGCGCCGGTGCGGCCCCCGGCCGGAAGCGCCTCCGCTGGTACGCGGAGCGCGTCCACCACTTCGCGATGTCGCTCAACCCCGCCTACCGCTACGAGGGCGGCCGTTTCGGGGACGTGGCCGTGCACGTCCTCTACCAGCCGGGCGACGACTCCACCTGGGGCGGCGGCGTGGCCGTCGAGCGGACGCAGACGGCGCTCGCCTGGCTCGACCAGCTGTTCGGGCCATTCGGGTGGCCCCAGCTCACCAACGTGCACCGCATCGAGGGTGGCGGCACCGAGTTCCCCATGATGGTGCACGACGGCTCGGCCGATCAGGGGCTGATCGTCCACGAGGTGGGCCACAACTACCTGATGGGTCTGCTCGGCAACAACGAATGGCGCGAGGGGTGGCTCGACGAAGGCTTCACCAGCTTCCAGACCAGCTGGTTCTGGGAGACGATGGGCCGCGAGAGCTACGGCCAGACCGAGGCGCAGGTGCTCGACCTCGATCTCGACGACTACTCGGAGCCGCCGAGCCTCGCGGCGGGAGCGTACCGCGACTTCACCTCGTACAACATCGCCATCTACACCAGGGGCGAGCTCTTCTTTCACCAGCTCCGCGCCACCGTTGGCGACGCGGCGATGCACCGCATCCTCCGGACCTTCTACGAGCGGTGGAAATACCACCACGTGGACGAAGCCGCGTTCCGCGCGGTGGCCGAGGAGGTGTCGCACCAGGATCTCTCCACCTTCTTCGCCCAGTGGCTGCACACGACCGTGCTCTACGACTACGCGGTCGGCCGCGTCCGAACCGCCCGGGCTGGCGACGGGTGGACGACGCGCGTGGAGGTCGTGCGGAAGTCGCCCGGGCGCTTCCCGCAGGACGTGGCAGTCATCGCCGAGGGCGACACGGCCGTCGCCCGTATCGACGGCCTCGCCGAGCGGGCCTGGGTCGAGATCGCCACGCGCACGCGGCCGCGCGAGGTGATGCTCGACCCGCTGGTCCGCTCGCACGACTGGAACATGCTGAACAACCGGAAGCCGCTCCGCTTCTCCCTGGCGCGGCTGTTGGTGCCGTCGCCGGGCGCGGACGTCTACCTCCATCCGTACTTCAGCACCCGAAGCCGCCGCGACCG
>JBBQDU010000277.1:0-2477 GCA_038320055.1 Gemmatimonadales bacterium
CGCCACCTCGGTCGAGGTGATGTTGGTCGACTTGGAGTCGTTGACCCAGAGCACCCCCTCGACCTCGCGCACCGGCTCGACCCGGTGCGGGATTGCCCGGAACGTGCGGAGGCCGGCCGCGATCCGGCCCGCCTCGCCGCCGGCGGCCGCCGCCGCCAGCGCCGCCGCCAGCGCGTTGGCGACGTTGTGATCGCCCAGCAGCGGCAGCTCGCTCCGCGGCAGCAGCGGCCGGTCCGCCAGCATGAGGCGGCCGCCGCTCCGATCGTACCAGCCATCGGCGCGCCGCTGGATGGAGAAGCGGAGATGGGTGCCCGGGATCGGGGCCACCATCGCCTGGACCGCGTCATCGTCCGCATTGCTGATCCAGACCGACTCGGCGTCCGCGTTCCGGAACAGGCGGGCCTTGTCACCGTAGTAGTCGTCCAGCGAGTGGTAGCGGTCCAGGTGGTTCGGCGCGAGGTTGGTGAGGACGCCGATGGCGGGTCGGAGATGGGGCGTGTCGTGCAGCTGAAACGAGCTCAGCTCCAGCGCCAGCCACGCCGGAGGATCGGCGGCGAGCGCCACCTCGGACAGCGGCCGGCCGATGTTGCCCGCGGTCTCCGCCCGGATCCCCGCCGCCGCCAGCGCGTGCGCGATGAGCGACGTGGTGGTGGTCTTGCCGTTGGTGCCCGTGATCCCCACGCAGCGCGTCGCCCCGAGCCCGAGAAAGCCGATATCGGTTTCGGCGTAGATCTCGACCCCGGCGGCGCGAGCCGCCGCGAGCGGCGCCACGTCCGGCGGCACTCCGGGAGCCACGACCACCGCGGCGGCCCGCCCGATCCGCGCCAGATCGTGCCCGCCGAGGTCCACGGTCGCGCCGAGGCCACGGAGGTCGGCGGCCCAGGCGTCGTAGGCGGGGCCGGTACCGGTGTCGGAGGCGTACACGGGCAGTCGCTCACGCCGGAGCAGCCGGGTCGCCGCCGCCCCGCTCTTCCCCAGTCCCACGACCGCGACCTCCCGGCCGGTCCCGCGCCACGCCTCGAACAGTTCGACCGGCATCGTCATCGAACTTTCAGCGTCGAGAGGGCGATGAGCGCGCAGAACAGGCCGAGGATGTAGAAGCGGGTGACGACCGTGGTCTCCGCCCACCCCAGCTTCTCGAAGTGGTGGTGCAGCGGTGCCATGCGGAACACGCGGTGCCCGTCGGCATACTCCCGGCCGCGGGTGCGCTTGAACCACTTGTAGACGCCCGTCTGCAGGATCACGCTCACGGCCTCCGCCGCGAAGACCCCCCCGATCAGGAGCAGCAGGAACTCCGCCTTGAGCAGGATGGCCACCGTGCCGAGCGCGCCGCCGATGGCGAGGCTGCCGGTGTCGCCCATGAAGACCTGCGCGGGGTGCGCGTTGAACCAGAGAAACCCGATCGCCGCCCCCATGAGTGCGGCGCAGAACACGGCCAGCTCACCCGCGCCGGGGAGATAGAAGAGGTTCAGGTACGACGTCACATCCGTGCGTCCGAACAGGTAGGCGAAGGTGGCAAAGGCCGCCGCCGCGATGCCGGCCAGCCCCGTCGCAAGACCGTCGAGGCCGTCCGTGAGGTTGACGGCGTTGCTGCTGCCGGTGATGACAACCGTCACGAAGACCACGTACAACCAGGGCGCGAAGTTCACCGCGAGATACTTGAAGAACGGCAGGGTGGTGGCGGTGGCGGGAATCGTCTCCCGCGGCACCACGGGATACACGACCAGAAAGAGCCCGAGCAGCAGTCCGAAACTCACCTGCCCCACCAGCTTCCACTTGGCCACGAGTCCGCGCGACTTGCCCTGGACGATCTTGAGGTAGTCATCGAGAAAGCCGATGCACCCCATCCACAGGATCGACAGCATGGCGACGACGACGAAACGGTTGGTGAGCGGCGCCCACAACAGCGTCGGCACCACGGTGGACATGATGATGATCAGCCCGCCCATCGTCGGGGTCCCGCGCTTGGTCTGATGGCTCGCGGGTCCCTCGGCCCGGATAATCTGCCCCACCTTCCGGGCCCGGAGCCGGGCGATGACCGGCGGCCCCACGACAAAGGCCAGCAGGAGCGCCGTCACCGTGGCGCCGGCCGCCCGAAAGCTGATGTAGTTGAAGAGATTGAAGATGATGTGGGTCTTGCCGAGCGGCGCGAGCCAGTGATAGAACATCGAGCCTCAGCGTGGGGGGATCGCGCGGACCGAGAGCGCCGGAAGTATACGTTCGAGAGCCACCCCGCGGGATGCCTTGAGCAGCACCACCTCGCCGCCCTGGAGGCGCGCCTGCACGAGGGGGCCGAGCGCCTCCGGATTGGCTGCGGTGATGAGCCGCTCGCCCAGGCGCTCGGCGTGCGGCGCGAGCGCCGGCACGAAGTCTCCCACGGCCGCCAGGATGTCGGGTTCCAGATCCACCAGGGCCGTCGCGACCTCGGCGTGAAGCGCCGCTGACGCCTCGCCAAGCTCCCGCATCGTACCCACCAC
>JBBQDU010000278.1:0-2459 GCA_038320055.1 Gemmatimonadales bacterium
CCGTGGCCCGGCGCAGCACCTCCTCGCCGTCGAGCACCGTCACGATCTCGTGCACCATGGGTCGTCCAGTGAATCGGGGATGACCGATCAGACGCCGCGCTCGGGCGCGGTGCCGGGAAGATAATCGGAGGGCCGTTCGACCACTTGCACTACCGCACGATAGCGGCCGCCGGGTCGGAGGAGCGTCAGGACGCCGGGCTTGCGCCGCAGCACCAGGATCAGCTCGCCGGGCGGCGCCCCCTGTACGCCGTCGAGCCGGAGAAACGCTGGCAGCGTAGCCTCGCCAGGCACGGCCACCTGGTAGTCGCGTCCGGCCCATCGGACGCCCACCGAGCGGGGCACCGCCCGCACGACACGATCGAGAAACACGTCGTCTTCCACCCGCCACGCGTCGTCGCCCACGGCCGCGCCGGCTAGGTAGAACGCGGGATCGAACGCCTCGTCGTCCTGCCGCGCGTAATTCTGCTCGACGGCCCAGTCGAGCTCCTCCAGGTCGGGCGCCCGCGCCCGCCATTCGAGATGATGCCGGAGCTCGTGCGTCAACGTCTCGAACGCTTCCTCGCGCCAGTCGAAACCGGGAGTCACCCGTGCGAGGGCCGCGAAGGAGCCGTAGTAGAGCACGATGCGGCTCTGGACCCCGTCGGGTGCGGCGTCGCCGCCAGCCGGCAGGGGAATGCATTCGCCCAGCGTGAAGATCCCCGGACGTTCGGGATGGGGCAGAGTCCGCGGCGACACGGCGATCTCGCTCACCCCGTCCAGAAACTCCCTCGGCACCTCGCCGGCCATGCGGACGGCCATCGTTTCGAAATCGGAGAGGCGCATCGGCGTCCTCGCGCTAGTCGGCGGCGATCCGCTCCGCCACATAGGATCCCACCTGGTCCAGACCGATCCGCTCCTGCCGCATGGAATCCCGATGGCGGACCGTGACCGTGCGCTGGGCGCCTGTGTCGCCGTCCACGGTGATGCCGAACGGCGTGCCCGCCTCGTCCATCCGCCGGTACCGACGGCCGATCGCGCCGCTGTCGTCGTAGAAGACCGGAAATCGACGCTTGAGCTCCCGGTGCAGCTCGGTGGCGAGCTCCGGCATTCCGTCCTTCTTCACCAGGGGGAAGACCCCGGCCTTGATCGGCGCCACCGCCGGGTGGAGACCAAGCACGACCCGCGTGTCGCCCTCGACCTCTTCCTCGCGATAGGCGTCCACGAGGAGCGTCAGGGTGACGCGGTCGGCGCCGGCGGACGTCTCGACGATATTCGGCAGGTAGCGCTGGTTGGCCACCTGGTCGAAGTACTCGAGCTTCTTGCCCGAGAACTCCTGGTGGCGGCCGAGGTCGAAGTCGCCTCGGTTGTGGATGCCCTCGATTTCCTGCCAGCCGAACGGGAACTCGTACTGGATGTCGAACGCCGCGCGGGCGTAGTGGGCCAGCTCGTCGGCCTCGTGCCGATGCCATTGGAGTTTCGACGGTGTGAGGCCGAGGGCAAGGTGCCACTGCATCCGCCACTCGCGCCACCGCTCGAACCACTCGGCGTCGCTGCCGGGCTGCACGAAGAACTGCATCTCCATCTGCTCGAACTCCCGGGTCCGGAAGATGAAGTTGCCCGGCGTGATCTCGTTGCGGAACGCTTTGCCGATCTGCGCGATGCCGAACGGAATCCGCTGCCGCGAGCTCTGCAGGACGTTCAGGTAGTTGACATAGATCCCCTGCGCGGTCTCCGGCCGGAGGAACACAACCGCCGCCTGTTCCTCCACCGGCCCCATGAAGGTCTTGAACATGAGGTTGAAGAGCCGGGGCTCGGTCAGCGTGCCTTTGCTGCCGCACACCGGACACTGCGCGTCGGGCTGACCCGGGGTGCCCTTGATGCGCGGGTCGTCGGCCCGGAACCTGTGCTTGCAGTGCCGGCAGTCCACGAGCGGGTCGGTGAATCCCGCGACGTGGCCGGACGCCTCCCACACGCGCGGGTGCATCAGGATCGCCGCGTCGAGTCCCTCGATGTCGTCCCGGGCGTGCACCATCGCGCGCCACCACCGCTCCTTGACGTTCTTCTTGAGCTCCACGCCGAGCGGCCCGTAATCCCAGACCGAGCCCAGGCCCCCGTAGATCTCCGACGATTGGAACACGAAGCCTCGGCGCTTCGCGAGGGAGACCAGCTTGTCCATCAGGGTGGTGTCGGCCATGGATGGGTCGAGGCGTTAGAGGGGTCGAACCGGGAGCGATGAACATAGGCGCGGGCGGTCAGGTAAGGAAGCAGGTACGAGACGGGTTTCCGCCCGTTCTGCGAGGTGCGGCTGAGTTCTTGCTCACGTGAGGGCACTCAACCCCCCATATCCATGGCACTGACGCTAGACGGAACTTCCACACCATCGGGCGGTCGCTCGACCGGGCTTCCCAAGGACTCCACGGACTTCCTGGTCGAGTTTTCTGTGGTGCTGCACAAGCGCGCCATGTATCCCCCCGGCCACC
>JBBQDU010000279.1:0-2447 GCA_038320055.1 Gemmatimonadales bacterium
CACGTCGAGGCCATCGTGCTCTCGATGACGCCCAAGGAGCGCGCCAGCCCGGACGTCCTCACCGGGCAGCGGCGGCTCCGGATCGCCAAGGGCAGCGGGCGCACGGTGCAGGAAGTGAACACGCTGCTCGCGCAGTTCAAGCAGATGCAGAAGGTCATGAAGAGCGTGGGAAAGTCCGGGGGGACGGGCATGAAGCTCCCCTTCGGCCGTGGCCCTTTCCCCGGTTAACCCAGCACCCCAGGAACGGACATGGCAACTCGGATTCGCCTGCGTCGCGTAGGCCGGAAGAAGCTTCCCCTGTACCGCATCGTGATCGCCGATCAGGAGGCGCCGCGTGACGGGCGCTTCATCGAGATCATCGGCACGTACAATCCCAAGGGCACCACCGCCGCCGAGAAGATCCAGGTCGACGCCGACAAGGCGCGCCAGTGGATTTCCCAGGGCGCCACGCCCTCGGAGACGGTCCAGTCGCTCCTCAAGCAGGCCGGGGTGTTCAAGCCAGCTGCGGTCTGATGGCCGCCGACGCCCGCCACCTCGTGGTGGGCCGGCTGAGAAAGCCGCACGGCCTGAAGGGCGAGCTGACGCTGTTCCCGCTCACGGCCGAGGCGGAGACGGTGTTCGCGCCCGGACGATCGGTGTGGCTGGTAGGGCTGGACGGCGAGACGGTGGCGGGGCCGGTCGCGATCGAGCGCAGTCGCCCGTACCAGCGGGAGTGGCTGATCAAGTTCGCGGGCGCCGAGCGGCGCGAGGACATCGATCCATGGCGGGGGCTGTTCCTGGCGGTTCCCGCCGACGAGCTGACGCCGCCGGCGGACGACGAGGTCTACCTCCACGAGCTCGACGGCTTCGCCGTGCGGCTGCCGGACGAGACGCCGCTGGGCCTCGTCACCGCGGTCTACGAGCTGCCCGCGGGGCTGATGATCGAGGTGCAGGGGCCCAAACGCGAGTTCCTGCTGCCGTACAAGAAGGAGTTCGTGCGACAGGTGGACCGGGCCGGGCGATGGCTCGTCGTGACACCGCCGGACGGGCTGATCGAGGAGTAGGGCGACGGGGACAGCGATGCTCACGATCGACGTAGTCACCCTGTTCCCCGAGGTCGTCGCCCCGTTCACGGCCGCGAGCATTCCGGCCCGGGCGGCCGCGGCCGGGCTGGTGCAGTTCAATCTCGTGCAGCTCCGGGACTTCACGCACGACCGGCACCACACCGTGGACGACTACCCCTACGGGGGCGGCGCCGGGATGGTGCTCAAGCCGGAGCCGTTCTTCGAGGCCGTGGAGAGTCTCGGCGAGCTCGACGCGGTCGTGTTGCTCTCGGCGCGGGGCCGTCGGTTCGGTCATGACGACGCGGTGCGGCTCTCGCTCGGCCGCCGCCTCACGCTCCTCGCCGGCCACTACAAGGACGTGGACCAGCGGGTGGCGGACGGCCTGGCCACCGAGGAGCTGTCGGTCGGCGATTTCGTCCTGTCCGGCGGCGAGCCCGCGGCCATCTGCGTCCTCGACGCGGTCGTCCGGCTGCTGCCCGGGGCGTTGGGCGATCACGAGAGCGCCAGCGGCGACTCGCACTACGAGGGGCTGTTGAGCCCGCCGAGCTACACCCGGCCGCCGGACTACCGCGGCCTCGCGGTGCCGGAGGTCCTCCGGTCGGGCGATCATGCCCGCATCGAGGCGTGGCGGCAGGCGGAAGCGGAACGGCTGACGCGGGAGCGGCGGCCGGAGTTGTGGAACCGAACGTAAACGTGGGTCACCTGGCGCCGGACGGCGCGGAGGATGCGACGATGGAGCGGTTGGCAGCAGTGGCCCGTGAGGGCATGCGCACGGACATTCCTGCATTCGAGCCGGGTGACACCGTTCGGGTCATGGTTCGCGTCCGCGAGGGCGACAAGGAGCGGCTCCAGGCGTTCGAGGGCGTCGTCATCGCCAAGCGGGGCGGTGGGATCAACGAGAATTTCACCGTCCGCAAGGTGTCCGCCGGGGTCGGCGTCGAGCGCATCTTCCCGATCCACAGCCCGACGATCTCGTCGCTCGATCTGGTGCGCCGGGGCCGGGTGCGCCGCGCCAAGCTGTACTACCTGCGCGCGCTGAGCGGCAAAGCGGCGCGCATCCGGGAGAAGCGCGACACCTGAGCCGATGCGCCTCCGTCCCTCGCTCCAACGGGAACGGGCGGCCTGGGCCGACGCGGCGCTCCTCGTGGGCGTCGATGAAGCGGGCCGCGGCCCACTGGCAGGACCGGTGGTGGCCGCGGCCGTTGTCTTTCCCCCCGAGTGCCGCGCCGTCCGCGGGCTGCGCGACAGTAAGATGCTTCCCGCCCGCGTGCGCCGGAGCCTCGCCGAACGGATCCGCGCGCGCGCCCTCGGCTACGGGGTCGGCGCCGCGTCCTCGGTGGAGATCGACCGGCTCAACATCCGCGTCGCCACCGCGCTCGCCATGCACCGCGCCATCGCGGCCCT
>JBBQDU010000280.1:0-2415 GCA_038320055.1 Gemmatimonadales bacterium
GCGGAGCGCGCCTGGCCGCCGGGGCCGAACATCGACTGGTAGCCCTGGGGGACCTGCGGCGCCTGGCCGACGTTGAGGTAGCCCTCGTCGATCAGGCGCTGGACGATCTTGTCGAGCAGCTCGCCGAGCTGGCGCTCGATCTCCTTGTCCTTGGCGACGTCGCCGGTGGACTCGCCGCGCAGGACCTTGAGCATGTCGGGCGTGAGCTGGCCCGAGTCCATGAGGGCCTGGAGCACCGCCTGGCGGAGCGAGTCCATGGAGCGCTCGCCGTCGGGCATATCGTCGTGCCAGAACGAGGGCGACCCGCCGGCGAACCCGCTCTGCAGCAGGAAATCGCTGAGCTGGTCGAGCAGCCCCTGCAGGTTGACCTCGTCGGCGAGCTCGGGGTGGTACTTCGAGTAGGTGGTAAAGCGCATGGCGATGATGCCTCCTGACGAATGGATAACGCGGGGAGCGGGGATTGTCAGGGGCGGAGGCCGGGCCGTCTTATCTTCCTCCCGTGCCCACCCCCACGCTGTTCGCCGCGCTCCGACACCGGAACTTCCGGCTCTTCCTGCTGGGCCAGTTCGTGTCGCTGTGCGGCACCTGGATCCAGGTGGTGGCCCAGGGCTGGCTGGTGCTGCAACTGACCAATTCGGCGTTCGCGGTCGGGCTGGTCACGACGATGGGCTCGCTCCCCATCCTGCTGTTTACCCTGTACGGCGGGGTTGTTGCCGACCGGGTCAACAAGCACCGGCTGGTCCTGGTCCTGCAGGGGTTCATGCTGCTGGAGGCGCTGCTGCTCGGGATCCTGACCCAGCTCGATCTGGTGACGGTGCACTGGGTGATGGCGCTGGCGGTGTTCTTCGGCTTCTGCTCGGCGTTCGAGGTGCCCACCCGGCAGGCGCTGATCTCGGAGATCGTGGAGCGGGACGACCTGATGAACGCGATCGCGCTGGGGTCGAGCGCGTTCAACGTGGCCCGCGTGGTGGGGCCGGCGATCGCGGGTGGGCTGATCGCGACGGTGGGGATCGCGGCCTGCTTCTTCGCCAACGCGGCGAGCTACCTGGCGGTGATCGTGAGCCTGCTCGTGATGCGACTCCAGCCGCGGCCCCGGCCCGCGGCCGTGCCGGCACTCCAGGCCATGCGGGAAGGGTTCGGCTACGTCTTCGGCAACCGGTGGCCGCGGGCCATCATGACCATCATCGCGTCGTTCTCCGTGTTCGGGTTCTCGTTCATGGCGATGATGCCGGTGTTCGCGCGCGACGTCCTGCACCTCGACGCGCGCGGCTACGGCGCGCTCCTCTCGGCGATCGGCGCGGGCGCGGCGGCGGCGGCGTTCTTCATGGCGGGGCTCGGCGGCCGGATCCGTCGGGCGCGGCTGGTGCTCGGGTCGTCGGTGCTGTTCGGGCTGGTCCTCACGGGCGCGGCGCTGGCGCCCAACTTCTGGTCGGCGATGGGACTCTTCACGGTGGCGGGGTGCCTGATGGCGCTCAACGGGATCGCGTCCAACACCACGCTTCAACTCGGCGCGCCGGACCGGCTGCGGGGCCGGGTCATGGGGTTCTACTCGTTCGTGGTGCTGGGGATGGCGCCGTTCGGATCGTTGCAGGCGGGGTGGGTGGCGGAGCATTACGGGGTGCGGACGGCGGTGGGGGCGGGGGGGCTCGTCTGCCTGGCGGTCTCGGGGGGCGTGGCGTGGCGGATGTGGCGGACGCGGGGGGTGGGGGCCTCGGCTTCCCCCGATGCGGGCGCCCCGGCGTCCGCGTAGGAGCGACGGCGTGAGCGAGGAGCTACCGGATCTGACCGAGCTGGTCCGCCGCGCCGACGGGGCCGACGCGGCGGCGGCAGACCAGTTGTTCAGCCTCCTGTACGCCGAGCTTCGCCGGCTGGCGGAGCGGCATCTGCAGGGCGGCCGGAGCGGGCTCACCCTCAGCACCACGACGCTGGTGCACGAGACCTACCTCCGGATGGCCGGCCGGACCACGGCGTTCCCGGACCGGGCGCGCTTCTTCGCCTACGCCTCCCGCGCCATGCGGGGGTTGGTCGTGGACTACGCGAGGCGCCGGGGGGCGAAGAAGCGGGACCGGGGGTTCGAGATCACGCTCGTCGACGGGGCGCAGCCCGCGGGCGATGGCGCCGGGACGGATGTGGAGGCGTTGAGCGACGCGCTCGACGAGCTGGGGGCGCTCGATCCCGCGCTGGCCGAGGTGGTGGATCTGCATTTCTTCGGGGGGTTCTCGTTCGGGGAGATCGCGGGGCACCGCGGGGTGTCGGAGCGGACGGTGCAGCGGGATTGGCGGAAGGCGCGGGTGCTGTTGCACGGGATGCTGGTGGATGGAGCAGATCCCTCGCTCCGCTCGGGATGACGGGGGTCGCTCGGGATGACAACTTCAATCCGCCAGCGCCGCCGCGAGGGAGGCGGCTTCCCGTGAG
>JBBQDU010000281.1:0-2414 GCA_038320055.1 Gemmatimonadales bacterium
CGGCCCCGCCGCGTGTATTGATCGAAGAAGGCGCGCGCCTGCTCGAGATCGGACGGATGAAAGTAGGACGGCCCGAGGCCCGCGCATCCCTCGAGGGCGATCTCCGCCAGATCGGCCGACGTGCGCGCCAGGACGGGATCACGAAGCCCCACGCGGCCGGCGAGATCGAGCAGGGCCAGATCGGGCGGGCCGAGCAGGTCGGCGGCGGCTCTGAGCGCACGAGGCTCGTAGGTGAGACCAACCGCCAGGGCCAGCGGCGCCGCGTAGATGGAGGGCGGGACGGCGTCGGCCGAGCGCAGCTCGAAGTGACCCCGCGGGCGCACTTCCGGGAAGAGCGTACTGAGGTGGTCGCGCCACTCGTCGATGGTCACCTCGGCGCGCGTGAGCCAGTCGGCGAAGCGCGGGTGCTCACCATCGACGGTCGGGAGCAGGATGGCCGGGGCCTCGAGCGCGAAGTCGAGGTAGGTCTCGAGCGGTGCGCCGGTCCCGCACGGCAGCCCGGTCCGCGAGGGGTCGAGCTCGCGCCAGACTCGGGCTCGCATGCTCGGGCACCCGGTCTCCTTGCCGGCGTATTTGGAGGAGTTGGCGAAGATCGCCACGACGCATGGGGCAGCGGCATTGAGCACTCGCCAGCGAAGCCACGGCTCGTCGTCTAGGTCGAGCGCCACCTGAAACGCCGCCGTCTGCCGCATCATGCGGGCGCCGGCCGGGCCGCGGCGCGCCAGATAGTCCGCCATCCGCTCATAGCGGCTGTTGTGGAGGAAGAGCGGTGCGCCATCGATGTCGTTGGCCGGGTCGATTCCGACGGTCAGGAGGGTGATGCCGTCGTTGGCCGCCGCCGAGCGAAGCGGCAGCACCACGCTCCGGAGCAGCGCCAGGAGCGCGCTCGGCGAGCGGCATGGCGGCGCGCTGTACTCGAGCTGGCCTCCGGGCTCGAAGGTCAGCGTCCCGCCGCCCGGCAGCGCGAAGTACGGAAGGCCCTTGGCCGTCCGGGCCTCGTTCCATCCCTGCCGCCCGCCGTGGCGGCGCAGGAAGGGCAGCGTGGCACAGCATCCGTCGCCCTCGATGGGACAGCGCCGGCCGGTGCCCGTCTCGACCGGAATGAACTCCACCTCCGCGCCGACCCGGCGCGGGGTGAGCGACGCGCTGGGCGTGGCCGCGAACGCGTTCGTGGCAAGATCGGCCGCGAGCGTGGCACGGCTGAGTGCGCTCATCCCGGTGAGCCCACGACCAGGCCGAAGGGAGTGGTCGGATCGGTGGGCCAAGCCTCGATCCGGAGCCCGGCCGCCTCGAACAGCGCCGCCACGCTCGCGCGATCGTACTTGGTGCTGATCTCGGTGCGGATCGTTTCGCCGGCAGCGAACGCCACCGGCGCGAGCCCCGGCACCGTGACGGTCTGGGCGCGGACGGAGACCAGGTGCATCTCGATCCGGTGGGCGACCGTATCGTACGAGGCCCGGTGCTCGAAGGCCGCGGGGTTGAAATCTGCCCCGAGCTCATGGTTCAGCACCCGCAGCATGTTCCGGTTGAACTCGGCGGTCAGACCCTGGCTGTCGTTATAGGCCGCCTCGATGCGGGCGATGTCCTTCCGGAGATCGACGCCCATCAGGAAGCGATCGCTCGGCTCCATCGCCGCGCGCACCCGCTGCAGCAGGCGGATGGCCGCGGGCGGGTAGAAGTTGCCGATCGTGCTGCCGAGGAACGCGAACAGAGCCGGCCGCGGGATGCGCCGCGGCAGGTTGAGCTCCTCCGCGATGTCGGCGATCGCGGGCTCGACGGTCAGCCCAGGGTACTCACGCCGAAGCTGCGCCGCCGTCTGGCTGAGGAAGGTGGCGCTCACGTCGATGGGCACGTAGAGCTCCGCCAGCCCGGTCGCCCGCATCGCATTGAGGATGATGCGGCTCTTGTCCGCGCTCCCGGCGCCGAGCTCGATGAGCGTCCGGGTCCCGAGCTGCGCCATCAGCTCCGGCATCCAGCTCTCGAGCAACGCGCGCTCGGTCCGGGTCGGGTAGTACTCGGGCAGGCGGGTGATCGCGTCGAACAGCTCGGAGCCGCGCTGATCGTAGAAGTACTTGGGCGGCAGCTCCTTCTGAGGAGCCGCCAGTCCTGCGGCCACCTCGACCAGCATCTGGGCATTCGCGCGGCGGGGCGCGCGTTCCGTACGGGCAGCGGCGGACTGGGTCGGATTAGACATCGCGGGCGCACCTGAAGCCGCTGAAGATCTGGCGGCGGATGGGGTAATCCCAGTTGCGGAAGGTGTTGCGTACCGCCCTGGGCCGCGTGGCCCAGGAGCCGCCGCGAAGGACCTTGTACTCGGGACCGAAGAAGACCTCGGAATACGACTGGTACGGGAAGCTCTCGAAGCCCGGCCATGGCGACAGGTCGCTGGCCGTCCACTCCCACACGTCACCGAT
>JBBQDU010000282.1:0-2409 GCA_038320055.1 Gemmatimonadales bacterium
GTGAAGGCGACCTCGTCGCCGGGCGCCCGGTCGCGCGTCAGGTGGATGGAGCGCACGCCGACCACACCCCGAACCGCGCCCCGGCGCCCGAAGACGGTCACCCGCTGGCCCTCGACCTGCCCGTCCACCGACGACGAGGCCCGGCCCGGCACCCGGCGGAGCGTCAGCCAGCCGTCGGCCCGCACGTGACCGACGACGAATCCGGGCTCGCTGACGGGGCAGGCCACGAGCCGGCGGCGCGCGCCCCCTCCGAGCACCAAAACCGCGTTCCCCGCCCGATCGCGGACGGCCCCAGGCAGCAGCGCGACGACGGAGTCGATCATCCGCTGCTCGAAGCCGGTCACCGCGGTCATCGTAGCCAGGCGCTCGACGAGCTCGGGAAGCGCCGGCTCGGCCGCTTGTGCGGTCACCGAGCTGCTCCAGCCCACCAGCAGCGACAAGGCGAGCGCAACCACCATCGGGGCGCGCTCGCCTGGACTCGCCGTGGAGACGGGAAAGCTCAGCGCGGCTCCCGTATGTCCGCGGTACTGCCGACGTCGAGGTCGTGCACGTAGAGGGCGGCGCCGCAGCCCTCGGGCGACTCGCTCACCGAGTCGCGGAGCAGGTCGAGCGCATCCATCATGCACGGCGCGAAGGCGTACTCCAGCGCCTGCGGGACCGGCTCCCCTTCTCTGGCCTCGGGAAGGTAGACGGCGAGGAAGCGATCCATGATGACGGGGTGAAGCTCGCGTTGTCTCTGGTGGGGAAGGCCATGACGGCGTTCGATTTCGGTGAGGAGGCGTTCGGCGATGATGAGCCGCTCCTGTTCGATGGCGGTCGAGAGCATCACATAGGTCCTCAGGGCGACGAGCCGGGCGGGCTGGCACCGACCGGCTGGTGGGTGGTGGGGCGGGGCCAGAGGCCCGGGGGAAGCCGCGCACGCGGCGGAGTACTATCAATGCGATACGCCGCGAAACGGCGGTAGGGAAGAAAGACCGAACCCGGCGTCTACTGCGAGCGGGTCAGCTCCGACAGAAAGCGCGCGCCCACCTCCACGTCCGCCGGCGTGAGGCCGTGTCCCCCACGAATCCACTCGAGCGACACACGGGCGCCGGCCCGCCGCAGCAGATCCGCGAGGGCCTCGCTCTGCACCGAGGTGACGACCGGATCGACGAGGCCGGCGTTGGCCTGGACCGGTACGCCTTCCAGTGTGGGGAGCGGGTCGGGCTCGAGGGGCACCATCGGCCGCAAGAGGAGCGCGCCGCCCAGCGTGCCGGGCCGGAGCAGGAGCATCGCCGCCGCGATGTTGGCACCATTCGAGAACCCGACCGCGACCGGCGGCACGTCACCGAGATCGTACGTCCGTCGCGATTCGATCACGAAGTCGGCCAGCTCGTGCGTCCGCTGTCGCAGGTCGTCCAGATCGAACACGCCCTCCGCCAGCCGCCGGAAGAACCGCGGCATCCCGTTCTCGAGCACCTTGCCCCGTGGGCTCAGCATGGCGGCACCGGGCAGGAGCCGCTCGGCGAGCGGCAGGAGGTCCTCCTCCGTGCCGCCGGTGCCGTGGAGGAGAAGGAGCGGCGGCATCCCGAGCCCAGTCGCCGGAACGAACCGGTGAACGAACGCCGGCGCCGGCGCGCTCACGACGACGCTCCGATGGCCAGGTCCGGGGCCGGCTCGTGCGGGAGCCGCACGGGCGGCAGAGCGCGCTCGAACCGGTCACGCATGGCCTCGTACCTTGCCGGCAGCATGAGTCGGGTGCCCAGCCCGGCCGCCGTCTCGTCGAGCGTGAATCCCGGCCCATCGGTGGCGATCTCGAACAGCACGCCGCCAGGCTCGCGGAAATAGACCGACCGGAAGTATCGCCGGTCGACGATCGGCGTCACCTCGAGCCCGGCCTCCTCGAGGCGGTCGCGCGCCGCGACCTGCGCCTCGTCCGACGCCACGCCAAATGCCACGTGGTGCACGGTGCCGACGCCCTCGGCGCCGGCCCAGAATCCCGGCACACGGCGAAGATCCAGGACGTGACAACCGAGCCGGGCCGCCCGAGCGCGTCCCCTAAATAGAAGTGATACGTGGCGGGATCGTCGAAATTGACGGTCAGCTTCACGAGCCGGAGGCCCAGGACGCCGGCGTAGAAATCGAGGGCCCGCTGGGGAGGGCCGGCGATGGCCGTGACGTGGTGGATACTCATGGCGTCCGCTCCGCGCGCCCTCCAGCCTCCGCCTCGGCCTCCCGTCGCAGATACTCGTCCCGATACATCCGGATCAGCTCGAAGAAATAGGAGATGGCCAGCGGCCCGATCAGAAGCCCGAGCAGCCCGAACCAGTTGATGCCCGCGAACGCGCCGATCACGGTCACGAAGGGATGTATGCTCGCCCAGCGCCGGAACACGTACGGCCGGATCACGTTGTCGACGTTGCCCACCAC
>JBBQDU010000283.1:0-2348 GCA_038320055.1 Gemmatimonadales bacterium
GGTCGCGCTCCGGTGGGACGCGTCGGCCCATCCGATGCTCATGGTGCGCGATCCCGCGACCGGCGAGGTGCTGTCCTTCGCGCGCGGGGGCGAGGTCGAGGTCGCCACCACTCGGGCCGAGTTGGACGTCGTGGTTTCTGACCGGGTCGGAAGCCGGCAGATGCGGGTCGCGGTTCGGCGGTAGGGGCCGCGCGGCCTCTCCGACATCGATGGGCCTGCCCCCGCGCTGCCCCCTTGACGGCGTTTCAGCTTGTTACTATGATATATCGACAGTTATATCACGCCGATCTATCGTTGCTGGGAGGAGGGCACCAGAATGTGCAGCCAACGTGGCGGTTTCGATTTCGGTGGTGGGATCCCGTTCTGGAGCCGCGACTGGGGTCACTGGGGACCGAAACGGGGACGGGGCCGGCGCCAGATGTTCGAGGCCGGTGAGATCAAGTTCGTCATCCTGCGGCTGCTCAAGGAAAAGCCCCGGCACGGCTACGAGATCATCAAGGCGCTGGAGGAGCGGATGGGGGGGTGCTACACCCCGTCGCCCGGCACCGTGTACCCGACCCTGCAGCTGCTGGAGGATCAGGGGTATCTGCGGGCGGTGGACGGCGGCGGCAAGAAGGTCTACGAGGTCACGCCCGAAGGCCTCAAGTATCTCGACGAACACCGGGAGCTGCTCGACGAGATCGTCGATCGGGTGCGTGAGACCGTGCGCGACTTCACCGGCGGCGCGATCGGCGAGCTGCAGGCGGAGTTCACCCGTCTCGCGCGCGGCACCTTTCGCCATGCCTGGCGCCGCGGTCCGGACGACCCCGCGGTGCGGCGCGTGGCGGAGATCCTGAAGCAGGCCGCCGACGACATCGAGCGGGCCTGGCAAGAGACGCCTACGGCGAGGTGAGGCCATGGTGCACGGCATGCTGTGGTGGCTGATCCCCCTCGTGATCTTCCTCATGATACGGGGAAATCACCGGCGGTGGCGGCGTGGGGGCCGCCGACTGGGGGGCGAGCGCGAGTCGGTCGCGGAGCTCCGGCGGGTGGTCGAAGACCAGCGCACGTACATCGACGAGCTCGAAGGGCGGCTGGCGAGGGTCGAGGACGGGTTGGAGTTCGCGGAGCGGCTGCTGGTGGAACGGGGAGCGGGAGCGGACGCGGGCTAGCCTGACACCGAGCGCATCCCGCGCCGCGCCTACCCTGTTTCGTACAGCTTGTGGCGGGTGCCGTTCCAGATGTCGAGCGACGAGGTGCCGGCCCGCTTGCGCTGGGTATCCTCGTCCGCTCCGTATGCATAGACCATCGTCATCTGCAATGCGCTGGCGAAGGTGCGGCCGTCCGCGGCCCGGGCGATCAGCGGCAGGAACGTCCCCGTCTTGATGTACATCCGCACCGTGCCGTCCGGCCGACCCGAGAAGTAGTCGTGCCGCGCGCGATGCGTGTGGCCGTAGATCACCCGCTGGATCCCGCCGGCATCGGTTCCCTCGCCGAACACCGCCTCCGAGCGCGCTCCTTCCAGCAGCCCGTCCTGCGCCGGCATCAGCGCCGGCACGAGGCGCTGCAGCCGCTTAAGCGCTTCGACGCGCCCGTGGAACGACTCGAAGTCCGGCCCCAGCAGCACCGCGCGGGCCTGCTCGAGCCGATCCACCAGATCGCCGGAGACGAGGTAATCGGTGGCCAGCCGGTCCCACTCGTGAGCGAGGCTCGACTCGAGCAGCCCGTCGAGCGCCCGCCGCAGCGCCTCGTGCAGCATCCGCCGGTGCTCCCGGTCGCCGACCCCGCCGATCCATTCCAGCCAGGCGAAGACGTCGAGCAGCGGCCGCAGGTTGTTGACATCCCTGAGCTGGCCCAGCAGCGGCTGGGGCGCCCCCTGATCGCGCGCGTGAAACACGAGACCGCTCATCAGCTCGGCGGTAACGACCTCGCCGATCGCCATCGTCTGGTAGACCTCCGGCGCGAAGCGGTCCAGCGCCTCACCGGGTACGAGCACGCGGCGGCGGAACTGCCAGCCGTGGGTGTTCTCGTCCCACTCGTGGCCGTGCCGCGCCAGGACACCGTACTCCGCGCTCTCGACCGCGTGCTCGAACGCCGAGAGGGACGGCCATGCCGTCCGCACCGCCTCCTGGAGGGACGGGAAGTTCCACAGCACCCGGTCGTGGTTACCCACGACGTACGTCACCCGAAAGGGCACCGGCCCGGCGCCGAGGGTCGCCAGCATCTGGCCCAGCGCCTGGGCGGTCGGTGTGGCCAGGATGCCCGTGAGCACGGCGTGGAACTGGTCGCGGATGGCGTTCCGGTCGACGTTCATCGCGGTCCGTCGGTCCAGCGTCCCGCCCCAGGGGCGCTGCCCCATCGGGATGCTC
>JBBQDU010000284.1:0-2242 GCA_038320055.1 Gemmatimonadales bacterium
GGATTGGTCCGACACGAACGAGATCCAGCGCCCGTCGGGCGACACCCCGACGAACGACTCGTTGAACCGGCTGGCCACCAGCGGCTCCAGCGGCCCCCGGCCGGCGTTCCGGATGATGGCGGCGTCGGTGCCGTCGCCCGCGACGGTCGAGTCGGGCAGGTTCGGGTCCCGCCGGCGGTCGGCCACCGTGGAGACCATCGCGCTTCCGTCCTTGAGCCACACTCCGGTGTAGGCCAGTAGCGGCGAGCTCAGGAGCGTGTCCGGCGCCTCGGCGCTGCCGGGGCGCTTCCGGAGCAGCAACAGCAGCACGCTTCCCGGCCGGTTCACGGGCACGATGTAGGTAAGGTAGCGCCCGTCCGGGGTCCAGGTCGCGTCGTGCCCATCGCGGTCGAACGTGGCGCGCGAGAGCGTGCCCTCGCCCATATCCAGGATCCACACGTTCCGCCCCTCGACCGAGCTGAAATCCAGCGACAGCCGGCGGCCGTCCGGCGAGAACAGCGGGTGGTGGAAATTCCGCCGCTCCGGTGTGGCCAGGTGACTCGCGCCGCTCCGGTCCACGAACACCAGCGACGCCGGCTCCTGCGGGATGTAGGCGACGTTGCCATTGTCGGCCACGGCGAACTGGGCCACCGCGTTCCCGGTGACCGACACGTTGGTCGCCACGGTCACGGGTGACCCGACGGTCCGGCGGCCGCCCTGGTCGAACGGCGCCACTTGCAGGGCGCCGCCTCCGGTCACCCACACGATCAGCCCCTGCGTCACCCGCGCCTCGACCGCGGGTGCGCCCAGCAGCTGCGTCTCATCGCCCTTCTCGAGGTCCACCAGCACCATCGGCCCTGCGGCGTTTCCGACCCGGGCCCGCACCGTCAGCGCCGTGCGTCCGTCGGCGAGGATCTGCTGCAGCCGGTACCCGCCCTTGTGCAGCTTCGGCACCAGCGAGTCGCCCATGAGCGTGCCGAGGTCGGCATCGCTGCTGTACCAGAGCTCGCCGTTCGGCGCGAAGGCTGCCGCCTCGGTGCTGAGGAGCGACGGCGTGACCAGTTCCGCCGGGCCGCCCTCGAGCGGCACGCGCAGGACCTGTCGCCTGACCTCCTGCGTTCCGAGGACCCAGCGCCCGTCCGGCGACACCATCGGGCTGCCCAGGCTGACCGCGTTCTGGATCGGCGTCCCCGCCTCCGCATCGAGCGCCTGCCGCATCAGCCGCATCGTGCCGTCGGTGCCGCCGACGGCGTAGACCACCGTCTGCCCATCCGGAAGGAAGGCGACGTGGCGCTGCTGGGAGCTGGCCCCGCTCCCGCCCAGGCCGGGGACCGGGATGGCGAGGCGGGACGGAGGCAGCTCGGGGCGCGGCCGGGCCAGCGCCCACGCGGCGACGGCGGCGGCGACGCCTGCGATCACCCAGCCGCTCCATAAGAGAGGCCCACGCCGGGACCGCCGCGCCGACGTCCGGCCGACCGCGAGCGGAACCGTCGGCGCCGTGTCGCTCCGGGTCGGCCCTGCCCCCGCCAGTGCGGTGCTGAACTCGCGCGCCGAGCCCCAGCGGTCCGCCGGCAGCTTCTGGAGCGCGGTGAGGATCGCGACCTCCGCGGCCGGCGGCACGGTCGGCCGCTTGGCGCGGAGCGGCGGCGCCGGCTCGGTCAGCACCTTGGCGACGATCGCCTGCGAGTTGGGACCGGTGAACGGCGGCTCGCCGGCCAGCATTTCGTAGGTCATGGCGCCGAGCGCGTACACGTCGCTCCGGGGGCCGATCTCGCGCTCGCCCATCGCCTGCTCGGGCGACATGTAGGCCGGCGTGCCGAGCGACATCCCGGTCTGCGTCATCCGGCTGCCGCCCGCCTGCTGTACGGCGAGGGCGATCCCGAAGTCCGCCACGAGGGCCGCGCCGTCCTGGAGCAGCGTGTTCTCGGGCTTGATGTCGCGGTGCACCACGCCCTGGCGGTGGGCGTAGTCGAGCGCGGACGCGACCTCGCGCGAGAGCCGAAGCGCCTCCTCCACCGGAAGCTGCCGCTCGCGGACCAGGCGCGCGCGGAGCGATTCACCCGCGACGTAGGGCATGACGTAGTAGAGCAGGCCGTCGGCGGCGCCCGAGTCGATGAGCCCCAGGATGTGCGGATGCTGGAGGTTGGCGGTGACCTTGATCTCGGCCAGGAACCGCTCGCCGCCGATGATGGCGGAGAGCTCGGGGTGCAGCACCTTGATGGCGACCTTGCGGCCGTGCTTCAGATCCTCGGCCAGATAGACG
>JBBQDU010000285.1:0-2242 GCA_038320055.1 Gemmatimonadales bacterium
GCGGTAGGCGTAGTTGATCACGTGCCCCATCTCGTGCCGGAGATAGCGGAGGATGTCGGCCCGGTCGAACCCCTCGACGTGGCCCACCCGCTCGGCGTGGAGGGCGGTCAGGTCGGGACGGGCCAGGTAGAAGGGGATGGCAACCGCCACCGTCTCGAAGGGGACGCCCCACTCGGTCGAGAGATAGAAGCGCGGCCGGACGCGGGTGAGGCCGGCCTGGAGGAGCTCGCCCTGGAACTCGGCCAGGATCGGCTCGAGCCGGGTGCCCTCGATGGTCAGACCCAGGTCGCGGATGGGCGTCGACCACAGGTTGGATTCGTGAAAACTGGCGGGGTCGGCGACCATGGTGGAGTAACATACATGCTACTTTCCACCGATGTCGTGTCGCGCGTTACTGCTGGTCGATCCCGGCGCTAGCCGCTACTGCTTCACCACCGCGGGCCTTGGACTCAGCGTGCATACGGCGTTCGAGGTGTTCGCCCCCGCGCGGGGCGCGGCGTGAGCGGCGTCAACCGGGTCCCGCCGGCGGTCAAGGGACTCTCGCTCGTCTCGCTGTTCAACGATTTCGCGAGCGAGATGGTCTACCCGCTGCTGCCGGCGTTCGTCACCGGCACGCTCGGCGGGGGCGCGGCGCTGCTCGGTCTCCTCGACGGCGCCGCGGATCTCACGTCCGCGGTGCTCAAGGTGGTGAGCGGGCGGCTGGCCGACCGCCCCGGCTGGCGGCGCCCGCTGATTCTGGTCGGCTACGCGACGGCCGTGCTGGTCCGGCCGCTCATCGCCGTGTCGAGCGCGGCCTGGCAGGTGGTGGGGTTCCGGGTCATCGACCGCGTGGGCAAGGGCATCCGCACCCCGCCGCGCGACGCGCTCATCGCCGGGGTGACGACTCCCGAGACGCGCGGCCGCGCCTTCGGCTTCCACCGGGCCGCCGATCACTTCGGCGCGGTGGTCGGCTCGCTCGCGGCGTGGTTTCTCCTCTCTCGGGGCGCCGAGGTGCGGCGTGTCATCGAGTGGAGCGTGGTGCCGGGCATCGTCGCCTTCGTCGTCCTGGCCGCGGTGCTGCGCGGCACTCGAGCCGTTCCCGCCCCGCCGCCGGCCTCGCCGGCCGTGGACGCCGGTGGCCGCGTGTTCTTCGCCCCGGTGCTGGCGCTCACGGCACTCACCTTCTTCCGGGTGCCCGAGGCGCTGCTGCTGCTCCGGCTCCAGGACGAGGGCGTGGCGGTCGCGACGGTGCCGCTCGTGTGGGCCGGGCTCCACGTGGTGCGGAGCGCCAGCTCCTACCCCGGCGGCTGGCTGTCCGATCACCTCGGGCCCCGGGCCACGGTCGCGGCCGGCGGGCTGGTGTTCGCCGGCGTGGTCGCAGCACTCGGGCTGGCGCTCGGACCGTCCACGGCAGTGGTCACGTTTCTCGCGCTGGGGCTCGTCGCGGGGCTCACCGAGTCGGCCGAGCGGGCCATGGTGGCCCGTCTGGCGCCCGTACGGACCGGACGGGGGTTCGGCCTGTATCATGCATTGACGGGAGCGGCCGCCCTGCCGGCCGGGCTCCTGTTCGGCGGGATCTACCAGGCGGTGAGCGGGCCCGTGGCGCTCGTCACGAGCGCCGCGGGCATGGTGGCCGCGGTGGCGGCCTGGCTCATCGTCTCACCACGAGTTGGAGAAAGGCAATCGACATGAGAATCGGATTCGGGATGATCACTGGTGCGGGATGCGCGCTCGCGCTGTCGCTGGCCGCCGCGCGGCCGGCCGAGGCACAAGTGCAGGTCCGGGTGGGCGTGCCGGGTCGGGCGACCTACTCGGAGCTGCACGAGGCGCTCCGCGCCGGCACCCCGGCGGCCGACACCGTGCAGCGCATCCTCGCCACCCGGAGCCCGGCGCGGCTCTGGCGCATGGCCCGCGCGGCGATCGCCGGCACGGGCGACTGGCAGAGCGGTCTGGTCGCCCTCACCCGGCTCGCGACCCTTCGCGACAAGGCCTACGCCGACAGCGCCGCCGGCCTTCGCGCGAAGATCCGGAGCGCCGAGGGCAATCCGTTCCCGGAGAACCCGGGGCTCAAGGGGGAGGACGTCGAGCCGTCGCTGCAGGCGATCATCCTCGAGCGGCGCCGCGCCGTCGAGGGCGACTCGGCCGTGCTCGCCGACATCCTGGGCCGGCTCGAGGTCAAGGACTACGACCACGGCGATGCGTGGGTGCTGGGCCGCCTGGGCGCGGGGGCCGCGGACTCGCTCTCCGCCCGGTTCAAGACGGC
>JBBQDU010000286.1:0-2176 GCA_038320055.1 Gemmatimonadales bacterium
TCTCGCGCAAGAAGCGCTCGGCCCCGATCTCCGCCGCGATGTCCGGCCGGAGCACCTTCAGCGCGACCTTGCGGTCGTGCCGAAGGTCCTGGGCCAGGAAGACGATGGCCATGCCGCCTTCGCCCAGCTCGCGCTCGAGGGCATATCGGCCGGTGAGGCCGCTCTCGAGGCGGTGCTGAAGGCCGGTCATGGGGGGGAAGATGCCTGCCGGGGGGCCGGGATGCCAGGTCATGAAGCCATGCTCCCGGACCACAGTGTCCACGCCGCTGGGTGGATGGTTCGTGATCATGCCAGCGCCGCGCGGGCCAGCGCTCGCAGCGTCCCGCCGAAGACCACTTGGTGCACCGGCCAGAGCGAGTACCAGTAGATCTGGCCGAACAAGCCGGCGGGGTCGAAGATCGCGGTCTGGCGGATGGTACTGCCCATCAGTTGGCGGCCGAGATCGGGTCGGTGGTGCGGACGATGGACGCGAACCGGCTTCGGTGTCAGGGGAACGCGCAGCTGCTGGAGTCGTGGATCAGCGCGAGTACGGTGCTGGGGCGGAGGTGGGTGGCGGTGGAGGAGGAGCCGGCGGTGGAGGGGCCGGGGCCGGGGCCGGGGCCGGGTACTGAGTCGGGTGGGACGCCGGTGGTGGGCGGCGAGGTGACGCCTGCTGCATGAGCCGGGGGTGGGTGACCCGGGAGAGGGAGAGGTGAACCGCCGCCGATAGCTCGCGACTGTCGGCGGCGGTTTCACGTTGGGCCCGCGAGCTCCATCTGGATGTCGACGATGTGGCCCCGCCAGTACGGCTTGAGACCATCGGGAAGCACCCACGCTACCTCTCCGTCGAGCGGTATACGCATCCCGTCCCGCAACTGGTAGCTCCAGAACCGACCCTGCCACGGCGTCGGGACGCTCCGGCCACCGACGGCGCGGCCCCGCGCCTCCGCCCGCACGGTCTCGATCATCCCGTCATCGCGGAACCCGAAGGCCAGCGTGACCGTGATCGCGCCGTCCACGAGCGTGGCGCGCGCGGACCGGGCGTCGACCACCTCCCATCGCACACCCTGGCTCGGGAGCAGCGCCGTCGGATACCACACGCCCTCGGCCAGGAAGCGCAGGAGCTCGCCTTCCGCCATCTCGCGAGTGCCTCGCAGGTCGGCCACCGGGATCACGCCAAGCACTGCGGCATGGAGGAGGCCCTCGCCGGCGACGTACGCGTCGTGCACCCGCACCGTCAGGCCGGGCACGATCCGCATGCGGGCGTCCCAATCGAACCCGGGGCGCCGCGTGATGATCCGCTGGTCGGAGGTGAACCGGACCCAGCGATCCTTCACGTCTCCCATGTTGAACGTGCCGGCGTGCCGCAGGCGCGCACCGGTCACCATCGGCCGGCCTTCCGTGAGCACGGTCCGAAAGTACCGCTGCACTGGCGCGGGCAGTCCCTCGAGCTCGTGAGCATCGACGACCCGGGGCCGCACGGGCGTCCGGGCGCCCTCGAGGCGCGACCGCAGTGCGCGCGTGCCTGCGTTCCAGCGCAGTGCACCATAGCCAATCACCACCGCCAGGACGGCCAGCACGATTAGGAGGATGACCGCCGCGATCCTCACCGCCCGCCGTTCCAGCGCAGCAGCGTGAGGACGATCCCTGCCACATACAACGCCCCAAAAATGAGCTTGTTGTGGCGGGCGAGCCATTCGGGGAGGTAGATGTCGAAGTTGTCGCGGCGGTCGTCGGTGTACCGGGTGGCCATGTCCGTGAGCGGACAGCGCCGGCCGTTGAGGGCGAGCGCCGCGACCTCGAGCGCTACGATGCCGATGAACAGGGCGGCGGACCGGTAGCTAGCACGCCAGGCGAAGACCGGGATGACGGCGATGCAGGCCACGAAGAAGACCCACACGACGGTGTGGAGGATCTTGATGGCGGTGAGCGCCCGTGCTGTACGAAGCAACTCAGGATGGACGGTGCGCATGGCGGTCTTTTGGCGGGGAGCCTACGGAAGGTCGCCTGCGCCCACCAGCCGCCGGCTACGCGCTCTTCCATGAGAACGGCGCATACTGGCCGTTGTTCTTTCCGCTGGTGTCGTCCCAGCTGAGTCCCAGGGCGTTGACGTGGCTCTTCACCGCGTTGGCCAGGGCGAACCGGTCGGCCGCCGGATGGCCGGTGTTCTCCAGATACATGGGCTCCTTGGCGTCCG
>JBBQDU010000287.1:0-2132 GCA_038320055.1 Gemmatimonadales bacterium
GCTCGACCAGTTCCGTCCGTCCGTCCGAGAGGAGCACCGCCCCCTCCGGCCCGAGATGGACGTCGTCCTCCAGCCGGACCCCGCCCCAGCCCGGAAGATAGACGCCCGGTTCGACCGTCACCACCGCATGCAGCGGAAGCGGGGCATCTGCCGTCGGCGCCAGGCGGGGGGCCTCGTGGACTTCGAGCCCCAGCCCGTGGCCCAGGGAGTGGCCGAAGGATTCACCGAAGCCGCGGGACGCGATCACCTCGCGGGCGAGCGCGTCGCCCTCCCGCCCCGTCATGCCGGGCCTGAGATGCTCGAGGGCCCGGCGCTGGGCGCTGCGGACGAGCTCGTAGACGGTCCGCTGCCGCTCGTCCGCGCGCGCGCCGACCAGCACGGTGCGGGTCAGATCGGCGCAGTATCCGTCCACCTGCGCGCCGAAGTCAAGCAGCAGCCAGTCCCCCACCCCGATCGTCCGCCCGCTGGTGCGCGCATGGGGTAGCGCCGCCCGGGGACCACTGGCGACGATGGTGGGAAACGGATGCCACTCGCTCCCGCGCCGGCGGAGCGCCGACTCGAGCGCCGCGGCCACCGCCAGCTCGGTCTGCCCGGCGCGCACCGTCGGAAGCACCTCGGCCAGCGCCGCCTGCGCCAGCGCCGCCGCGGCCCGGATCGCGGCCACCTCCTCCGGCGACTTGACGGCCCGGAGCCCCTCGACCAGATCGACGGTCGGCACCACCCGTCCGCGGGTGAGCCCCGCCGCCCGCTCCCCGTCCCGCAGCGTGAGCGCCTGCGCTTCGACGCCGAGCGTGCCCACGGGCGCCGCCGAGAGCAGCCGACCGAGACGATCCCACACGCTGGTCTGGTCGATCTCGACGATCGCGGCATCGCCCGCCTCGCTCGGCGCCTGCTCCGCATAGCGAAAGTCGGTGATGAGCGTCGTCGCTTCGGCCCGGACCAGGAGCAGTGCCGCGGAGCCGCTGAAGCCCGTCAGATACCGGATATTGGGCAGGTGAGTGACGAGCAGGCCGTCGAGCCCTTCCCCCTCCAGGCCGACCCGCAGGGCGGCCTGTCGCTCGCTTCGGCGGTCAGGCGGCACGCAGCCGACCCACCAGTGCCTGCAGGGCCAGCAGGTAACTCTGCGCGCCGAAGCCGGTCACCATGCCGAGCGCCAGATCGGCGATCATCGAGTGCCGCCGCTCGGGCTCGCGGGCGAAGATGTTCGAGAGGTGCAGTTCGACGAAAGGCACTTGGACGGCCAGGAGCGCGTCGCGGAGCGCGAGGCTCGAGTGGGTGAGCGCGGCCGCATTGATCAGCGCTCCATCGGCGCTGCCCTTCAGCGCCTGAACCGCGTCCACCAGCGCGCCCTCGTGATTGGTCTGGACCCAGGTGATCTCGGCCCCGTGACCTCGCGCCGCGTCGCGTACCATGGCTTCGATCTCGGCCAGCGTCGTCCGTCCGTAGACCTCGGGCTCCCGCTGCCCCAGGAGGTTCAGGTTGGGGCCGTTCAGGACGGTGACCCGCATTCAGCGCTTCAGTTTTTGGAGCCACGCATGGAATTGGTCGAGGTCGTCGGTCTTGGGATCGGGCGCGCGTGGCGCCCGGGACACACTGGACGTGCCCGCCGAGCCGAAGAACTCGTCATAGGACAGCCCGCTCTTGCCAGAGCCGGCGCCGCCACTCGCGGACACCGCCGGGGGCGATGGCGCCGATTCCTCGCCGAACACGGAACTGAGCGAGAGGCCGTCGTGGGCAGGCCGCGTCGGTGCCCCCTCGGGCTCGGGTCCCGACCGGGCTGGCGCGCCGTGCACCGACGGACCGCTCACCATGGCGGGAGGCCGCGCGGCCAGCAGCTCGCGGAGGAAGGCCTGCACGGACCGGCCTCGGGTGACCTCCACGGAGTATGAGGGCCCGATCGCCGGGGTCGCGGTGGCGCCCGCCCCGGCCGCGACTGCGGGCGGCGCCGCTCCGCCCGTGGCCCGCTCGAGCTCCGCGATCTTCTCTTGAAACCGCGGCTGACCCCCGCTCCGGGACTCCAGGTGCCGGTAGACGGCGAGTGCCTCGGCAGGATGACCCTGACGCTCGAGCAGCTCAGCCATCGACTCGGTGACCACCAGTTCCGGCTCCGGCGGACTCGGCGGTTCGGCCAC
>JBBQDU010000288.1:0-2061 GCA_038320055.1 Gemmatimonadales bacterium
GGCCGAGGTCGTGGCCCAGCTGGGTGCACCAGAACAGCACGGCCGCCTCGAGCTTGCCGCGGCCGCCCTGCACGGTCGCCACGTTGTGGTCGAGCCCCGCGAAGCCGAGCGCGCGTTGGGCAGCCTCGCGCCGGAGCGGGAGCGGCACGCCGTAGCCCGCCGCGCTTCCGAGCGGGGACCGGTCCACCAGCGGCCAGAGGCCGGCCAGTCCTTCCGCCGTATCGAGCACACCCTCGGCGAAGGCGCCGGCCCACAGACCGACCGACGACGGCATGGCGCGCCGCTGATGGGTATAACCGGGCCATAACACCGTCCGGTGCCGGGCGGCAAAGGCGAGGAGCGCCTCGGCCAAATCCAGGGCGCCCGCGTGGAGCGCCAGAAGTCCGGCCTTCATGTACAGACGAAGATCCGTGGCGACCTGGTCGTTCCGCGAGCGGCCGGTGTGGAGCCGCTCGCCGAGTCCCGGCAATCGGCGAGTGAGCCATTCCTCGACCGCCGTATGCACGTCCTCCTGTTCCGGCGACACGCGGAGGCGGCCGGCGTCCACCTCGGCGAGCGCCGCGCGGAGGCCGGCGCGGAGTCTGGTGTACTCCGTCGGCGCGAGCAGCCGGGACGCGCGGAGACCCTCGATGTGGCCGAGACTACCGAGCACGTCCCAGCGGAGCAGCCGGGCGTCCCACGGCCGGTCGTCGCCCGCGGTATAGGCGAACATCGCCTGGTCGGGCGTGGCTCCGGGCGACCAGAGCGTAGCGGGCGTAACGCGCTTAGGGGGCATCGCGGCTCCCGGCCTCCGCACCGGCCAGGTAGGTCCGCACCAGCCTCGCGTAGAACGGCCGCGCAGCGGACACCTCCGGCAGGTCCACGTACTCGTCCGGCGTGTGCGAGCGCCGGCTGGTCCCGTGCCCGCACTTGACCGCGTCCGTGTGCCTCAGGAACACCCAGTCCGAGCAGGTGGGGCTGCCGAAGGTGCGCGCCTCGGGCCGAACCCGGCGCGCGGCGGACAGGAGCCTCGACCCCGCCGGCGTCTCGCACGGCACCAGCCGCTCGGAGGTGACCACGACGCTCGACGCGAGGGCCTGCCGGAGCACGCCGGCCACCTCGTCGTGGGTCCAGTCCGGGGTGCTGCGGATGTCCAGGATGGCCCGCGCCACCGGCGGGGTGACGTTCCGGCTCACGCCGGCGTCGAGCATTGTCGGGGTGGCCGTCGTGTGTCCCAGCACAGGGTGGGACCGCCCGGCGAACAGTCCGTCGAGCTTGAGCAGATCGCGGGCGAGGACCAGCGCCGCGTTCCGGAACTCGCCGTCGGCGGCGGCGTAGCCGGCGTGGCGCTGGTCGCCCTCGGCCAGCAGATCCACCATCATCAGCCCGCGCTGCGCGATGGCGAAATCGAGGTTGGTCGGCTCGCCGACGATCGCGGCGTCGATGGTCCCCGCGGTCTCGACGGCGCGCTCCATGGTGGTGTGCCGGGTCTCCTCACCGTAGCCGAGGAGCACGAGGAGGCGGCCGGCCTCGGGGCCGCCCGCGTCGGCCACGTCCTTTGCCGCGCAGAGCATGGCCGCGACGGACGCCTTGGCGTCGCCCGAGCCGCGGCCGAACAATCGGGCGCCCTCGACCGTCGGCGTGAAAGGGTCGCGGGTCCAGCCCTTCCCCGGCGGCACCACGTCCAGGTGGGATACCAGCGCGACCGTGGGCCCGGGCCTGGCGCCACGCACCTCGATCCTGACCGCGAGCTCGTCGCGCGCGGTCTCGAGTCCCCACTCGCGCGCCGTCGTTTCCACGAACCTGGCCAGCGGCTCCTCATCGCCGCTGACCGAGGGGATGGCGACCATCCGCTGCAGCAGGTCGATCTCATCCGGCAAGATCCACCCCCAGATAGGTCGCCTTCTCCTTGCGGCCCACGATCATCGTCCCGCACCCGGCGCCGGTGAACACCTCCAGCAGCAGCGCGTCGGGCGCGCGGCCGTCGATGATGTGCGTCCGCTCCACGCCGCCGGTGGCCGCGCGGATGCAGGCCTCCACCTTGGGGCGCATCCCGCCCGCGAGCACACCGCTGGCCATGAG
>JBBQDU010000289.1:0-1922 GCA_038320055.1 Gemmatimonadales bacterium
CCTTGGCCCGGTACAGCGCCCGGTCGGCACTGACCAGCAGGTCGGCCTCGCCCGGCTCGTGCGGATCGAACTCGGCGAGCCCGATGCTCACCGTCACGAGCCCCGCCGGGTACCCAAGCCGACGTCCCACCCCTTCGATCCCCGCCCGCAGCGCCTCCGCCACCCGCGCGCCGCCCTGGAGATCGGTGCGCGTCAGGATGACGACGAACTCGTCGCCCCCGTAGCGCGCCGTTATGTCCGAGGTTTGCACCGCGTTCCGGATCTCGCCCGCCACCGCGCGCAGAATCTCGTTGCCCGCCTCGTGGCCGTGGTGGTCGTTCACTTCCTTGAACCGATCCAGATCGAGGAACAGAACCGCGAACCCCTCGGCGCTTCGCTTGCCGCGCTCGACCTCGAACGCCAGGCGATCCCGAAGCACCCGGTACGTCGAGAGCCCCGTCATCGTGTCGATGGCCGCCGCGCGCTCGGCCTCGTCCGCCCGACGCTCCTGGTACGGCGAGCACTGCCGCATGCTGGCCCGCCCCAGCGCCGCCGCCTCGGCGAAGCGTCGGCAGGTCTCGAACCCGCACGCGCGGCAGTCCCACGGCCGCCCGTTCGGACCCAGGCCGATCTGCTCCAGGATGGCCGACACCGCCTCCGGGTCCGGCAGCGTCCGGCGCGGCTTGAAGGCGAAGACCGCCCCGATGCTCGCCACCACCGCGCCGTCCACCACCGGCTGCCGGCTCCGCGGCGGCTCCGTGCTGGCCAGCAACTCGCGTCGCCAGTAGAGCTCCTCCGTCGGCCCCGACAACGGATGGTCGAGGGCGCCCTCGGTGCTCAGGATGTCCACGAAGCCCAGGTCCAGCCGATCCACCGCCACCGCCCGCGCCACCGCCGGCAGCGCGTCCAGACCCCGGATCTTCCGGAACCGGCGACTCGAGTAGCGCGACTCCTCCAGCAGCGCCAGCGGCAGCCCCCCCGCCGCGCTCAGGTGCCGCCGACGCTCCTCGGGCACCCGCTGGAAGTACATGGCCTGCGACAGCACGCTCACCCCGCGAATGCGGAAGAGCTGCTCCAGGTCCCCGTACGTGATGGCGGCATCGAGGTCGGGACTGTTGACCGGCGGGCAGACCCCCGCGAACGCGATCTTGAGCCCGGCTCCATGCTGTGCCCGCAGATATCGGGCCTCCGCCACGGCCGGGAGGGTGACCGGCGCCAGATAAGGCAACAGCTCGGGATAGCGGGTCCGCACCGTTTCCACCACGACCGGGTCGGTCGAGCGGATGAGGGTACCCCACGGCTCCTCTTCCCAGAGCTTAAGATATTCTGCGGCAACGAGTTCGTCGCCGATCACCCCGCGGGTGACGGCACGGAAGCCCGCTTCGTAGCAGGCGTTGATGAGCTGTTCAGGACTGGCCGGGTAGAAGTGCGCCACCGACTCGGGGCTGAGGATCAGGACCCCGTCGCCCTGGGAGGCAATGGCAAGCGCCCGCCCGATCTCGCCGTTTACCTTGACCGCGCCGTGGGGACAGGCCGGCAGGCACTGGCCACACCGGATGCACGCCTCGTCCACCACCTGCAACAGCAACAGCTCCTCCCCCGCGACCGCGATGGCGTCAGTAGGGCAGACCCGGACGCACGCTAGACACGCGACACACAACTCGGCGTCGATGACGAAGTTCAAGCGACCTGATCCGGGGGTTGGGGGGCATCCTCAATTTGTCGAAGGAGTTAACACCTGTCAATAGGAAATCAGTGTAAAACATTGATACAGCATAATTTAGCGGCCGTTACCTTGCCGGCAGGCGTGAGCTAAATCATTCCAGATGATAGGCTTTGATTTTCCGGTAGAGTGTGCGCTCTCCTATGCCCAGCACCTCCGCCGCCCGGCGGCGATTGCCGCGGTGTTCCTGTAGTGCCGCGTCGATGGCGGCTCTCTCCAC
>JBBQDU010000290.1:0-1901 GCA_038320055.1 Gemmatimonadales bacterium
GACGCCCACCGCGACCACACCGTTCGCCCTCACCGCCGTGTCGGAGGACGCGAACGGGATCCGCGTGGCGAGCGGCGACGACCAATCAGGGTCCGTGGGCAGCACGCTGCCCGAACCGCTGGTGGTCGAGGTGGCCGACGCCTTCGGCAATCCGATCGCAGGCGTGCAGGTGGCCTGGAGCGCCGAGGGCGGCGGCAGCGTCAGCGATGCGCAGACCCCGACCGGCGACGACGGCCGCGATCAGCGGTTGAGGCAGCACCTGCCCAACCCGCCCATTCTGGTCCTGGCCCTGGATCAGGGTGACCGTCGCGGGCTCCCCCGCGCCTGGCAGAAGGAGATTGCCCCCACCTTCACAACTTGCCAGCAACCCGACGATCGCCATCGGTCTCAGTGCGCCCGCGAACCGCATCTCTTTTCCCCCGTGTTGGTTGCCGGGCTCGTGTGAGCCCGGTCACGCGGGCCTTCGGCCCTCGCGCGTGGCAGGCAATAAGCCGAAACTGGCGACCGATCGCGGTGACCCATGGCACAGGGGAGCTTTCAGGCTTGCGCAGCCCCTTTCCCCGCGGCCCGGCCCGTCGCCCACGCCCAGAGGAAATTGTAGCCGCCGATCGGTCCGAAGGCGTCCAGGGCTTCTCCGCAGATGTGGAGACCAGGATGGCGGCGGCTCCGGAGTGTGCGGGGGTCCACCTCGCCCAGGCTCACCCCACCCCCTGTCACCTCGGCCTTCCGATACCCCTCGTCGCCGCTCCAGGGCAGCTCGCCCCGGACCAACGTCTCCACCAGGCGATGCCGCTCCGGCCGCCGGAGTTGCGCCAGCGTCCTGGTGGCCGGTATTCCCGCCAGGTCGAGCAGCGCCTCCGCGAGTCGGTCGGGCACGACCCGGCGGAGTACGCCGGCGACCGTGCGCGTTCCCTCTGGCCGGAGCGCGTCCTCCCAGGCCCGCTCGTCGAGGTCCGACCAGCACACCCGCAGCTTCGCACCCGGCTCGTGCTCGGCCCGGGCCCGGACCAGCACGTGCGAGACATCGAGCACCGACGGGCCGCTGTAGCCCCGATGCGTGAACAGCAGGCCACCCCGGCTCGTGGCGGACCGTCGGCCATCGCTGGCGGTGACCGCCACCGGCAACGAGATGCCGCTCAGCGCACCGAACACCGGCGGTTCGGCGACGACCGGCGTCAGCGCGGCGTAGGTCGGATGCATGGCATGGCCGAGCGCGGTCAGCATCTGCAGCCCGGCGCCGTCGCTCCCTGTCGTGGGCACCGACAGTCCGCCGGTCGCCACCACCACCGCGTCTACGCCGAGCGGCGCGGCGCCCTCGCGCTCCACTCGCCACCCGCCGGCGGCGGGCGCGATGCCCGTCACCCGCGTTCGCGACAGGAGCTGGACGCCTCGACGCGCAGCCAGCGCCAGCAGCCCGTCGCGGACATCGCGCGCGCGATTCGAGGCCGGAAACAGCTTGGCCGTGTCGGACTCCTCCGCCAGCGGTACCCCCAGGTCGCGCTCGAAGAACGCCACCTGCTCGGCGAGGGGCCAGGAGCGCACCATATTGCGAAGCGTATGCGGCGAGGAGTCGGTGACGAAGCGTGACTCGTCCACCCGGGCGGGAAGGATGTTGCAGCGGCCGCCGCCGCTGATGAGGATCTTTCGTCCACCGTCGGGGGTCCGCTCGAGCAGCAGCGTCTCCGCGCCCGCGGAGGCCGCGAAGATGGCCGCCATCGAGCCGGCGGCCCCGGCGCCGATGACCGCGATGCGGCGGGTCTGCATGCGCGGAATGTAGTATTCTCCGCGACCCCCACCGAGGCCGCCATGCTCCCGATCCGCGCCGTCGCCCTGCTGAGCGCGCTGCTCGTCGCTCCGGGCATCATCCCATCCGCCACCGGTCCGATCCGCGGATTCACGCC
>JBBQDU010000291.1:0-1850 GCA_038320055.1 Gemmatimonadales bacterium
GACCCCGGCCACGGGGCGCTACCGCCCGAATCCCGCGCTCGGCTCCGGCACCTATCGTGTGGCCCGCCTGGAGCTGGAGCGCGCGAGCGGGGGCATCGCCGTCCAGCGCGACCTGCAGGCGCGGGTGAGCCTCGAGGCCGGTGAGGGCCCCTCCGACTACGCCCGAGCCACGCTGGAGGGCCGCTGGCTCACCACGGTGGGGGGGCGCGAGGTCGTCTCCCGGCTCTATCTCGGCGCGGGCAGCGCTCGCCTGCCGCCGAATCGGAGCTTCGTCCTCGGAGGCCGGGGGACCTTGGTCGGCCAGCCGTTCCGGGCGTTCGGCGGGCGAGAGATGGCGCTGGGGCAGGTCGAGTGGCGATTCGAGGTGCCGGTGCCCGCCATTCCGCTGGGTTCGTTCGCTTCCACTGGCCGGAGGATGATCGTGGCCCCGTTTCTGGCTGCCGGGGTCGCCGGGCACCCCATCGTTGGTCTACCCTGGAGCGCGACCGATGGCATCCGGCCCGTCGCGGGCGTGGCGCTCGAATGGTTCATGCGCCTGATCCGGGTCGAGGCGGGCATCGGCCTGCGAGACGGCGGGTTTGGGGTCACAGTGGACGTACATCGGGACTGGTGGGCGCTGTTGTAGCCGCCTTATCTTCCCAGACCGCGCCACCCCGGGCCATTCCGCAGGCCTAACGACAGGCAGAGCCGAACGATGCAGTTCACCGATGAATGGCTGGTCCACACCATCGACCCCCTCCTCCCTGACGGCACGGTCGCGGCGATCCGCCAGGAGCCGGCGGCCGCGCCGGCGGCGCTCTGGGAGGTGCTGGTCCAGCGGAAACTGCTCGGGGACGAAGAGATCCTGAAGGCCCTGGCCTCGAGGTTCCGCATTCCCGTCGCGGATCTCGGTCGCGTCGATCAGAAGCTGCAGCAGAGCGTCCCCGAACAGGTGTCGCGCCGGTTCAACGTCGTGCCCGTCGGCCAGACCGATTCCTATCTCGAGGTGGCCACCGCCAACCCGTTCGACATCGACGCCGAAAAGATGCTGGCCTTCGCCACGGGGCGAGAGGTGCGGATGCTCCTCGCATCGCCGGTGACCATCCGGCAGCGGCTCGACGAGATGTACCGCAAGGACGACGTCGTCAACCGCCTCCTCGAGGGCCTCGGCAGCAACTTCGAGGTGAAGGAGCTGCACGACGAGGAGGAAGCGGCGGCGAGCGCCGAGGAGGCCAGCCAGCGGCCGATCATCCGTCTGGTGGACGTCATGCTCGCCGACGGGGTCACCAGCCGCGCAAGCGACATCCACGTGGAGCCCATCGAAGGGGGCGTCGCGGTCCGGTACCGCATCGATGGCGTGCTCCGACAGGTCATGAAGATCCCTCGGAACGCCGGGCTGCCGCTCATCTCGCGCATCAAGATCATGTCGGGGCTCGACATCGCCGACCGGCTCCGGCCCCAGGACGGCCGGGCGCGGGTCTCGGTCAACGGCGAGGCCGTCGATCTCCGGATCTCCACACTGCCCGCCTCGCTGGGCGAGAAGGTGGTCATCCGGATTTTGAGCCAGCGGGCCACCGTGCTCACGCTGGAGTCGCTGGGCATGCTGCCCAACGAGCGCGCGGCGGTCAAGCACCTCCTGAGTCACAAGGAAGGAATCATTCTGGTTACCGGCCCGACCGGATCGGGCAAGACCACCACGCTCTATTCGGCCATCCGGCTCATCCAGAGCGAGGGCGTCAACATCGTCACCGTGGAGGATCCGGTCGAGTACCGCCTGGGCGAGAACATCGTCCAGGTGCAGGTGCACGAGAAGGCCGGACTCACGTTCGCCTCGGCCCTGCGTTCGATCCTGCGGCAGGACCCGGATGTGG
>JBBQDU010000292.1:0-1818 GCA_038320055.1 Gemmatimonadales bacterium
CTGGTCCATGTACAGCTCGGCGATGGACGCGCGGGCCGCGAGAATGGCCGCGGGGTCCAGCAGCCGCTCGACCGCGATCTGGCCGCCCCCGCTCATCCGGAGCAGAATTTCCTTCTCCTCGTCCCGCGTGGGATAGTCCACCCGCACCTTGAGCATGAACCGGTCGAGCTGGGCCTCAGGAAGCGGATAGGTGCCCTCGTTCTCGATCGGATTCTGGGTGGCGAGGACGAGGAACGGATCCTCGAGCGGATAGGTCGTGCCCCCGATCGTGACCTGATGCTCCTGCATGCCCTCCAGCAGCGCCGCCTGCACCTTGGCGGGCGCACGATTGATCTCGTCGGCCAGGATGATCTGGGCGAAGAGCGGCCCCTTCTTCACGTGGAATTCCTGCGTCTTCTGATCGAAGATCATGGTGCCGATCACGTCGGCCGGCAGGAGATCTGGCGTGAACTGGATGCGGGAGAACGACGCGTGGATGATCTCGGCCAGCGTCCGGACCGCCAGCGTCTTGGCCAGGCCCGGGACGCCTTCGAGCAGGATGTGGCCACCGGTGAGCAGCCCCACCAGCAGTCGCTCGACCATGGCGTCCTGGCCCACGATCCGGCGGGAGACTTCCTTGAGAATGCGCTGCACGGGCAGCGTCTCGGCCGGCTTGTCCGTCAGCTTCGGCACGCTCACGCTCGGCAACTCCTGTCGGAACGGGTGCGGGTGGGGTGCGGGAAAGATAGCCCGGGTCGCGCCGGTGTCACTCGTCGTCGGGCGCCAGCCGGACGGCCTTGTAGAGCGCGGCCTCCTCCTTCGGCGTGAGCGGCCGATAGCGCCCGCTGGCCAGGTCGCCGAGCCGCACGGGACCGTAGGACAGGCGCGCCAGTCGGTCCACCTTCAGCCCCAGCGCCTCCGCCCACCGCCGGACCAGCCGGTTCCGCCCCTCGTGGAACGCCACGTCCAGGAGGCTCCGGCCGTCGCTCCCCGGCCGGACCCGCGTCTCCGACGGCACCACGGGCCGCCCGTCGAGGACGACCTGCTGCTTCACCGCCTGCACAATTTCCGCGGTGGAGCGGCCGTGCACCAGGGCCGTGTAGCGGCGCGGCACGCGATACCGCGGGTGCGTCAGCCGGTGGACCGCCTCGCCATCGGTGGTGAGGAGCAGGAGACCGGTCGTCATCACGTCGAGGCGGCCGACGTAGGTGAGGCCGGCGTTGTTCGGGATGAAGTCGAGCACGGTGCGCCGCCCCTGCTCGTCGTTGGCGGTGGTGACGACGCCGAGCGGCTTGTGGAACGCGAGCCAGCGCTTCGCCTGCAGTTTCACCGCCCGGCCGCCCACGGTGAGGCGCTGGGTCGTGAGATCCACCTTCATGCCCAGCGTCGCCACCTTGCCGTCCACGCGCACCTTGCCGTCGGTGATCAGTTGCTCCGCGGCGCGGCGCGAGGCGACCCCGGCCCGCGCCAGCGCGCGCTGCACCCGCATTTCGCTCACGATTTGGCCCCGCTCACGATTCGGCCTCGACATAGGCCGCGGCGTCGTCGGCGCCCTCGGGCGTGGCCCGGTGCGGCTCGAGGGCGATCGTCAGCTCCTCGGCGCGCGGCAGGTCGGCCAGATCGCGAAGGCCGAGCAGCTCGAGGAACAGCGCGGCGGTCCCGTACAGGAGCGGGCGGCCGAGCGCTTCGCTCCGCCCGACGACCTCGATGAGTCCCCGCTCCTGCAGCGAGCGCAGCACCCCGCCCGCCGACACACCGCGGATCTCCTCGATCTCCGCCCGGCCCACCGGCTGCCGGTAGGCGATCACCGCGAGCGTTTCCAGCGCCGCGGCCGTCAGC
>JBBQDU010000293.1:0-1792 GCA_038320055.1 Gemmatimonadales bacterium
GAGCCCGGCGCCGGTGAGTGCCGCGGTGTACGGGAGGCCCCACGCGTTGGCGTGGAACATCGGCACGACCGCCAGCACGGTGTCCGCCGCGCTGATCCCGAAGCTTCCCGCCATGGCGGTGGCCATCGAGTGGAGCACGAGAGCGCGGTGCGAGTAGACGACGCCCTTGGCGCGGCCCGTCGTGCCCGAGGTGTAGCACATGGCCGCGGCATCGCGCTCGTCCGGCGCCGGAACATTCACCGGGGCGTCCGGCGCCCCGGCCAGCAGCGTCTCATAATCGCGCGTGCCGGGCGGCCCCGCATGACCGTCGCCGATCACGATGACGTCCCGGATGCCGGCCCGCCCGCGGAACGTCTGCAGCAGCGGCAGCAGGGCCGCGTCCACCAGGACGACTCGGTCCTCCGCGTGGCGCGCGATGTAGGCCAGCTCGTCCGGGTGGAGCCGCAGGTTGAGCGTGTGGAGCACCGCGCCGAGTTGCGGCACGGCAAAGTAGGCTTCGAGATGGCGGTCGTGGTTCCAGCAGAGCGTGGCGACCCGGTCGCCGCGGCGGACGCCGAGCGCCTGCAGTGCCGCCGCGAGCCGCCGCGACCGGCGCAAACACTCGGCCCAGGTGGTGCGGCGGGTCGAGCCGTCCGCGCGCCGGCTCACCACCGGCCGGTCGCCGTACAGCGACTCGGCGCGGCGAGCGATCAGGCCGAGGGTGAGGGGATAGTCCATGATCAGGCCGCGCATGGAGGCCGGCGGGGAGCCGGGGGTCGTCACGGCTTCGGGTGGCGGGCGAAGAAGGCCCAGATGAGCGACGTGGCGTCGATGTCCCGGGTCACGCGCCCGACCGAGCGGCCGACCGCGGGTCCGCCGGGCCAGGTGTGGCCACCGCCGTCGATGGTGTAGAGCTCGACGCTCCGGCCGTCCCGGCAGCCGGGGTACGCCGTGCGGCGCACGCGGGTGCGGTCGGCGGGCGCGCGGTCGGGCTCGTCGGTCGTCTCGGGCGACCCGGCGCAGCCGTCGACGGTAGCCCAGTAGGCGATGCTCTCCTTCGCCGGGAGGATCCGGCCGCGCAGGCCCGCGACGCCGACCCCGCCGCCGGCGAAGGGAAGCAGCGGGTCCGCGGTGCCCTGTATGGCCAGGACCGACACCGGCTCGGTGTGCGCGCAGGGAGCGGCGAGGTCGGTCGGCATGGCGCCGGCCACCGGGGCGATCGCGGCCAGCACGCCGGGGAGGTCGCAGGCAAGCCGGTAGGCGAACATCGCGCCGTTGCTGATGCCGGTGGCGTAGATCCGATGCGGGTCGACGCTCAACTCGCGCTGGAGCGTGTCGAGCAGGTCACGGACGAACCCCACGTCGTCGTGCGGCGCCCCGAAGCCCCGGCCGTCGTTCCACCGGTGATCGAGCCCATCGGGGTACACGGCCACGAACCCCTCGCGCGACGCGAGCGCGGTGAAGCCGGTGTGCTCGGCGATCCCGCGGCCACGGCCCCCGGCGCCGTGGAACACCAGCACCAGCGCCGCGGGACGGTCCGCCCGATACGAGGCCGGCACATAGCGGAGGTAGCTCCGGGACTCGCCGCCGGTCCAGAGCGTGTGGCGTTCTCCGGCCGCCGTCGCCTGGGCCGCGGCGCGAACGCTCGCGGCGCACGCGAGTGCGGCCGCCGCGACCAGGGGCGACCGGAGCAGTCGAGGCATGGGCGCTCGGCGACGGGGTATACATTCCGGCAGGGGGTACACTCACAATCTATCACGGTGTTCCATGTCCATTGCCGATCTCCGCCGCGACTATGCCCTGGCCCGTCTCG
>JBBQDU010000294.1:0-1747 GCA_038320055.1 Gemmatimonadales bacterium
GCCGGGGGTGCCCAACGTAAGCGATTATGTCAGTTGACCTTCACGCGGCTCAGGAGCAGCGGTTTGACACAGGTCGACCCCCACGGACTGGCGTTGGACGTACGCCCGCGTAGCTCCGGGCCCGCCGGACATCTGCACTCGAGCCAGCCCCGTGTCGTCGCGGGTGGCTCGAACCGCCGCATTTTGGTCGTGGCGCCGCAGCCGTTCTACGAGGACCGTGGAACGCCGATCGCCATCCGCCAGGTCCTCCAGGCCCTGGGCGAGCTGGGGCGTCCGGTGGACCTGGTCACCTTCCCGATCGGGAAGGACATCAGCGTACCCGGTCTTCGCATCTTCCGGTCGGGCAATCCGTTCGGCTACCTGAGCATCCCAATCGGTTTCTCCCTCCGGAAGCTGATTCTCGACCTGCCGCTGACGGCCACCCTGGGCCGCCGCATGGCGAGCGAGCGGTACGCCTGCATTCACGCGGTGGAGGAAGCGGCCTTTCCGGCCGCGATGCTGGCTCGCCGGCACGGGATCCCGCTCCTGTACGACATGCAGTCGAGCCTGGCCGAGCAGTTGATGCGATTCGCGCCGCTCTCCGTGCCTCCCGCCAAGAACATCCTGAACGGGATGGAGCGCTGGCTGCTCGACCGCTCGAGCCTGGTCGTGACGAGCGCGGGACTGGCCGAGCGGGTCCGCCGCTCCGCGCCGAACACGCCCGTGCGCGAGTGGCACTTTCCCAGCGCGCCGGCCAACTCAAGCGAGGCGGAGGTCCGCGCGTTGCGCGAGCGGCTCGGGCTCACGCGGCCCGGTCCGGTGGTGCTTTACAGCGGGACGTTCGAGGCGTACCAGGGGCTTCCCGAGCTGATCGCGGCGATCCCGCTGGTCCACGCCCGGATCCCCGATGCGACGTTCGTATTCGTCGGAGCCGACCGGGCCAACGGGCTCCTCACACGGGGCAACACGCCATCGCTCATCGCCTCGGGGGCGCTCCGGGTGATCGAGCGGCAGCCGCGCACCGAAATGGCCGCATTTCTGGCGCTGGCCGACGTGCTGGTGTCGCCGCGGGCCTATGGCGGCAACCTGCCCCTCAAGGTCTTCGACTACCTGGCCGCCGGCCGGCCGATCGTGGCCACCGACATTCCGACCCACCGGACCGTGCTCGCCGAAGACCGCGCGGTCCTGGTGGCGCCGCGGACGGACGCGATCGCCGACGGCATCGTCGCCGTGCTCGACAATCTTCCCCGCGCCATGCGCTTGGCCGCGGCGGCCCGCCGCTACGCGGAGACCCACCTGGGGTGGAGTCGCTTCGTGGACTCGGTCGAGAGCCACTACGCGGAGGTGGCGCGCCATGCCAGCGTCCCCAACGGCTGAGCGGCTCGCCTCCGTCATCATCCCGGCCCGCAACGAATCCCGCACGATCGCCCACCTGATCGGCACGGTCCTCGGGCAGGCACCGGCGGGCTGGGCGGCCGAGGTCGTGGTGGTCGACGACGGCTCGACCGACGACACGGTCGCCGTCGCGCGGGCTGCGGGTGCCCGTCTGGTCGAGCTGGGCAGCCGGCCGGGTGGCGGCAACCCGGCCGCGGCCCGGAATCGCGGCGCGCTGGCCGCCGGCGGCGACCCGCTTGTCTTCCTCGATGCCGATTGCTTGCCCGCGCCCGACTGGCTGCCGCGCCTCCTGGACGGGCTCGAAGCGGGGGCGACGGTGGTCGGCGGCTCGCTCGATCTGCCGGCCGGCCTCGCGCCGATGGCGCGCTGCGAC
>JBBQDU010000295.1:0-1663 GCA_038320055.1 Gemmatimonadales bacterium
GAACGCCTCCGATCCCGCCGATCAGCACCGACGCGGGCGCGGTGACGAACGCGCACGGAGCGGTGATGGCCACGAGTCCGGCCAGCATGCCGTTGGCCACCATCGAGGGGTCGGGCTTCCCGTAGCGGAGCCACATGTAGACCATCGCCGTGACGGCGCCCGCGGCGCCGGCCAGCATGAGCCCGAGCGGCCGGTCGGTGGTGGCGACCTGGATGCCCGCCGAGGGTCACGAAGCGGTGGTGAACGGGGCCTGCGGCACCGGCTTCACGGACGCCGTCAAGGCGATGTACCTCTCGACCGCGCACGCGGTGGAATTTCCGCTGACCACGGCGAGCACGGGCCCGCGAACCGAGCGGTTGGAGAACTATGCGTGGAGGGTCGATCTCGACTGAAGCGCGGGGGCCGCGCCGGCGGTGACGGCGCCGAGCGCGGCCTATCCCTCCTTTCGCACCTCATCGGCCGTCTTGTCGTCCCGGAGACCCAGGAAGCGCGGATGCCGGAGCAGCCCCGCCGGCGTCCACTCGCCGAATCCGACTTCCACGACCAGCCGCGGCGTGACCCACTGGACCTCGCCCGCCGGCGCCGGGCCCGGACTGAAGGGCGACGTCCGCCGATGCAGTGGCGCCAGCTTGCCCTGCAGCGTATCGAGCGCCGCGCGGTCGAACCCGGTGCCCACCTTGCCCGCGTAGCGCAGAGCGCCCTGCTCGTAATAGCCCACCAGAAGCGCGCCGAGGCTCCCGCGCGACCCCTTCGGCGCCGTGTACCCGCCGACCACGAACTCCTGCTGATGCACGCACTTGATCTTGAGCCAGTCGGAGGACCGCGCGCTCACGTACCGACTCTCGGCGCGCTTGGCGATGATCCCCTCTGCGCCCTGGGCGCACGCCTCGCGGAACATCGATGCCGAGCCGGTGGTGCGGAACGGCGTGAACCGGATCGGACCGTCGTACCACACGACGTCGCGCAGGACCGACTTCCGGTCCACCAGGGGCAGCCCCGTGAGGTCGATGCCCTCGTAGAACAGGCAGTCGAACAGGTAGAGCTCGACCGCCACGGCGCTCCGGCGCGCGCGGGCCTCGTCGCGCAGCTGCATGCGGCGCTGCAGTCGCGAGAAGCTGCTCCGGCCGGCCGCCGGATCGACCGCCACCACCTCGCCGTCCAGCACCGCGTCACCGCGGACGGCGAGCGCGAGCGCCTCCGTCAGCTCGGGATAGGCAGCGTCGAGCGGCTTCCGGTTCCGGGAGAAGAGCTGGACGCGTCCACCGCTCGCATACACCAGCGTTCGCACGCCGTCGAGCTTCGGCTCGAAGAGCCACTGGCCCCCGCGCGGCGCCGCGTCCGCGGGGGTCGCCAGCATGGGCGGAATCCACCCCGGTCGCGTCTGGTAGCGGAGTCGGGCGGTGGTGCTCCGCGAGAGCGCCTCGGGTCGGCGCGTCATCCGGCGTTCTCCGCCCCGAGCATCTCGACGAGGTCCTGGCGCGCCTCGAGCATGCCGGACCAGGCATCCCCCGTGGCGTCCAGCCGGTCGGGGACCGTGTGCAGCGTGAAGTCGGTCGGGTAGACAGACTCGAGCTCGTCCCAGGCGACAGGCATCGACACGGTCGCCGCGGCGTGCCGGCGGGGCGAATAGGGCACCGCCAGCGACTTGCCCCGGCTGTTCTGG
>JBBQDU010000296.1:0-1625 GCA_038320055.1 Gemmatimonadales bacterium
CCGAGCGGGGACCACGAGCTGGTGCTCGGCCGGGTGATGGATGGGCGCCTGCTGGCTCACGACGCGGCGCCCATGACGTACGCCGAGACGGGCGACATGGATGGAAGCGGCGTCCTCTATCCGGCGAAGTTCTGAGGTCCAAATACCGCAGGCCCGTCCTTGAGTTGCGTGCCGACTAGAGGCAGCTTATGGCCTATTCTTGAACAACACCGACAGCGGCACCCCGAGAGGGCCCATGGCACCGGATCCGCGCAGGATGTCGACGAGGTGCGATGGCATTTCGAGGACGAGTTCATGACGGGCCAGAGCGTCGGTGAGCGAGAGCCGCTGGCGGTGCGGGGGTCGTGAATGTCACCGACCCGACGCGAAGTCCTGGCGCAGCTCGCAGCCCTCGTTGCCCTGCCGGGAGCCGCCCGCGCGCGAACCGGCCAGGACCCGCTCGACGGCACCATCGCCGACTATCAGGCGGGCCGGCACCGCGGCGACTGGACCGCCGCCGAGATCACCGGCCGGGCGCTCGGGCGCTGTCGCGGCGACGGGAGCCGGTGGCGCGCGATCGACGCGCTCTCCCACACCGCGCTGGCCGACGCGCGCGCGGCCGACGCCCGCCTCCGCTCCGGCCGGACGCGCGGCCCTCTCGACGGCGTACCCGTCTTCGCAAAGGCGATCTACGACATGCGCGGGCTCCCGACCACGGGATCGAGCGCGGCGTGGGCGCGCCTGTTTCCCGCGTCCGTGCAGCGCGACGCGCTCGAGATCGCGCGGCTCCGCGCGGCTAGGGCCATCGTCCTGGGGAAGACCGCCGCCGACGATTTCGCCTACCATGGCAACGGGACCAGCAGCCACACCGGACAGGTGCTGAACCCGCACGATCCCACCGGCACGCGGACGCCAGGCGGGTCGAGCGCCGGCTCGGCGGTGGCTGTCGCGGACGGCATGGCGTTCGCGGCGCTAGGCACCGACGACGGCGGATCCAACCGCATCCCGGCGCAGTTCACCGGGGTCGTGGGGATGAAGCCCACCTTCGGGCTCGTGCCGCGCACCGGGGTGATCCCGACGTGGCCCTATCTCGACACCCACGGGCCGCTCGCGCGCACCGTGGCGGATGCGGCGCTTCTCCTCGCCGCCATCGCGGGGGCCGACCCGTCGGATCCGCTCGCGCTGGACGGCGCCAGGGACGGGGCGCCGCTCGCCGCGCTCCGCGACGACGCGCTCGCCGGCGTTCGGCTCGGCCTGGTCGAGGCGCATGTCCCGCGCGGGCAGATGACGGCCGAGGCGATCGCCGTCTGGGACCGGGCGGTGAACGACCTCCGCGCGGCCGGTGCGACGGTCCAGCCGTACGCGCCGACGGTCACGCTCCGGACCTACCAGGACGCGTTCGAGGCCGCCGCGCGCGCGCGGGGCGACGTGGCCGGAAATCCCAAGGCGCCCGCGCCCACCGCCAACGCCCTCTACGATTATTTCGCCTGGCGGACGGACGACCCGCACACGGCGGTGCGCAGGGGCTACGCCGCCTATCGTGAGTTCTACGACGCGCTGCCCGCCACCTTCGAGGCGTGCGAGCCGCTCCTCCGGCAGCCGATGGTGGATGATGCAGCTGGCCGGTCGTTCGCCCGCTCGCGCAC
>JBBQDU010000297.1:0-1617 GCA_038320055.1 Gemmatimonadales bacterium
CCCGCTGGTCCGCTCGCACGACTGGAACATGCTGAACAACCGGAAGCCGCTCCGCTTCTCCCTGGCGCGGCTGTTGGTGCCGTCGCCGGGCGCGGACGTCTACCTCCATCCGTACTTCAGCACCCGAAGCCGCCGCGACCGTCTGACCGTCGGCTTCCAGCCGCTGGCGTGGTATAACGACGCCGGCGGCCTGACCCTCGGAATCCGGAGCCGCGACGATTACCTGGGCCGGTTCGAGCAGAACGCGAGCACGCTGACCTGGAGCACGGGCGTGGGCGTGGACGACGGCCCGACCGACGGCGACTTCTCCGCGCGGGTCCGGAACCCGGTGTTCCTCCGCCGGCCCAACACCTCGCAGACGCTCGACGTCTACAACGTCGAAGGCCGCTTCGGCGCCACCGCCGTGCTCGAGTGGACCCGGCGCCCCCATCTGTCGTTCGGTCCCACTTGGACGCGATCGCTCACCCTGCAGTGGGTGCAGCCCGACGACTTCCGCTATCTCGACCGCGGCTTCTACGACGATGCCGGCACGGTCGAGCTCCGGAGCGGCGTCGGTGTGCGCACCCAGGCCGGGCGGTGGAACCTGGATCTCCGGGGGTCGGCCGGCGGCGGGCTCGCCTACAACCGGAACGGGCTCCGGGCGAGCGGCCGAAACGATCTCGATCCGTTTTACGCCCGCGTCACGCTCGAGGCCACCGCGCGCCGCCCGCTCGGCGCGCGGCTGGGCTTCGGTGCGCGGTTGTACGCGGGCGTGGCCGCCGGCAACGAGGTCGCGGCCAAGCAGCGGCAGATCTACGTGCAGGGCGCCGACCCGCTCGACCGGCTGGCCAATCCGTTCCTGCGCTCGCGCGGCGCGCTGCTGGAGGGCGAGGACGTGAACTACCAGCAGCCCGGCGGCGCGGGTGTGCGCGGCGTCGACCCGCGCGTCTCGGCGCCCGCGCTCGTCGGGCTCGACGTGGAGCTCGAGCGCACCATGGTGTCGCGCCCCAGGGCGCGGCTGTTTTCGCGCGTGGCGCTGGCCGCGTTCACCGACCTGGCGCACGGCATCGGCGAGGGCGCGCCCGCGCTGCCCGGCGGCCGGGTGCGGTTCATCGGGGACGCGGGCGTGGGCGTTCGGGCCGAGCACCGCATCGGCGACACGCGGTTCGTCACCCGGTTCGACCTGCCGCTCTGGGTCAGCCGGCCCGAGCTGGCCCAGGACGCCGCCTCCGGCGACGGGGAGCTCGCGTTCCGCTGGGTGTTCAGCTTCCAGCCGGCGTTCTAACCCGTCACACCGGTCGTCATCCCGAGCGCACTCGTCATCCCGAGAGAGGCGAGGGACCTTCTCCGACCTGGTTCGAACCCAGCGCCCAAGGTCCCTCGCTTCGCTCGGGATGACGGCGCTCCCCACACCATGCATCACCGCCCCCGCCGAGCCTATATTCCCGTCGCGCGATCCACCACTCACGACGTTCGGAGGTCCGAGTGCCCGAGGTACCGTACCGGGTGGACAAACCGTGGGGACACGAGATCGTCTGGGCCCGGACCGACCGCTACGTGGGGAAGATCCTGCACGTGAAGGCCGGCCACGTGCTGAGCCTGCAGTACCACAACCTGAAGGACGAAACGATGCACGTC
>JBBQDU010000298.1:0-1556 GCA_038320055.1 Gemmatimonadales bacterium
CCGCCTGCCCCCTCGATCAGCACCAGCTCGGCCCCGTTGGCCAGCGCTTCGATTTTGAGGATGAGGGTGTCGAGATCGATGACCTCGCCCGCCGCCTCCGCCGCGAGCGCCGGCGCCACCGGGGCTGCGAAGCGGTAGAGCGCGGCCACCGGCTCCGCCTGTCCGGTGGCTGCGGCCAGGAGGACGCCGTCCTCGAGCGGCGCCGTGGCCTCGGTGCAGCCCGTCTCCACCGGCTTGACGGCGACGACCCGGCGACCGGCTGCCGACAGCGCCCGGCCGAGCGCTCGGCCGACCCAGGTCTTGCCGACGCCCGTGTCGGTGCCGGTGATGAGGAACGCCTTCATGCGCAGCCATCCGGTATCGCCGCGGCCAGGGTGGCCGCGATCTGGTCGATTTCCTCGTCGGTGACGGTGAGCGGCGGCATGACCACTACGACGTCGCCCAGCGGGCGGAGAAACACGCCGCGGCGCCGAGCGGCGCGGCACACCCGCATGCCGCGCCGCTCGGCCGGGGGAAACGGCGTGCGCGAGGCGCGGTCGGCCACCAGCTCGATGCCGGCGGCCAGTCCATACTGGCGAATGTCCCCGACCGGGGCCAGTCCCGCGAGCCCGCCCAGCGCGTCGCGGAGGCGGGCGATGGCCGCGGGCAAGCGCTCGAGCACGCCGCCGTGCTCGAGGAGGTCGAGCGTGGCGAGTGCGGCGGCGGCCGCAAGCTGATTGCCCGTGTAGGTGTGGCCGTGGAAGAAGGTGCGCCCTTCGGCCGGGGGTCCGAGGAACGCCTCGAAGATGCGCTCGGTCGTGAGGGTGGCGGCCATCGGCAGGTAGCCCCCCGTGAGCCCTTTGGCCAGGCAGAGGAAGTCCGGCGACACCCCTTCGCGCTCCGACGCGAACAGCCGCCCCGAGCGCCCGAAGCCGACGGCCACCTCGTCGAGAATCAGCAGCGTCCCCGTCTGGCGCGTCACCTCGCGGACCCGGCGCACGAATCCCTCGGGCTGAACGATCATGCCGGCCGCGCCCTGCACGCCGGGCTCGAGCACCACCGCGGCCAGCCGATCCGCGTTGACGCGGACGAGCCGCTCCAGCTCGCCGATACACCACTCGGCGTAGCTCGAGGCGGTGTGGCCCGCGGGGCGGCGGTAGGTGTGCGGCGACGGCGCCCGGATCGTCGGAAACAGCAGCGACCCGTAGCGCTTGTGGAACAGATCCATCCCTCCGATCGACACCGAGCCGATCGTGTCGCCGTGGTAGGCATCGTCGAGTGCCAGAAACGCCGTCCGGTCCCGCCCGCCCCCGCCGTCGGCCTGCTGCCAGTACTGGTACGCCATCTTCACCGCGACCTCCACCGCGGTGGAGCCGTCGTCGGAAAAGAAGACCCGTGAGAGCCCGTCGGGCGCGAGGGTCGTGAGCCGGTGGGCCAGCCGCACCGCCGGCGCGCTCGCATTGCCGAGAAAGGTGGAGTGGGCGATGCGGTCGAGCTGGGCGCGGATGGCGGCGTCGATCTCGGGCCGCCGGTGCCCGAACAGGTTGCACCAGAGGGACGACACGCCGTCCAGATAG
>JBBQDU010000299.1:0-1548 GCA_038320055.1 Gemmatimonadales bacterium
CGTGACCGTGGCCTGGATGCGCTGCTGGTACCGGCCGTGCCCGAACTGGATCAGGCTCTGCTCGTTGAGGCGGATCCAGGGAATCCGCCGCTCCTCCGCCGCGCGGACCAGCGCCATCGTGCTCGGCCCCAGTGCCCGCCGCTGCGCGAACCGGATGAACTCGTCGCGCTCGGCGGCGAAATCGAAGTCGCCGGGCACCGCGCCCTCGGGCCGGAGGTCGGGCGGCAGGAGCGAGTGAAGGAGGGTCAGGCCCAGGCGGCCCGCCTCGAGGCCGACGTCCTCCTGGGCGTACTGATAGACCACGTGGTAGCGCCCGGTGCTCCCGGCCCCGCGCGTCTTGCCGAACGTCACCGACTCGCCGGCCACGTTCTGCAGCTCGATCGCCACGTGCTCGAGGATGTGGCCCATCCAGGTGCCGTCGTCCTCGGTCAGCCGGCGGATGAACCCGCCCGGCGCGCCATAGGAGCACCCGTGCTCGTGCAATCCGGGCAGCGCCTCGATCAGGCGGTCCGTGAACGAGGGCCCGAGCTTCGCCGAGGGCCACTCCTCGAGCGGTCCGAGATCCACGTCCAGACGGATGACGGGAAACTGGGCGTACAGGCTGGGGCCGACGTACACGGCTCGGTCCAGAATCCGCATGGCCGTTCCTTTGGGGCTGACGCCTCGGCGGAGCTACACCCGCTGCGCGATGACCGGCGCCGCGGCCGCGTCGCGCGTGTGCAGGTTGAACGTCGAGCCGTGATCCAGGATGTGCAGCCGGAGCCCGATCAGGCAGACCGGGTCGTTCTTCCGGACGTGCGCCATCGAAGAGAACTCGAGTTCCGACGGATCCACGATGGTGAGCGCGCCGCTCCCCACGACCTCGAGCACCTCGTCCGGGCCGATGAACGCGGCCGTGTTCTCGTCCAGCCCGATGCCGATCGCGAACGGATTGTAGGCCAGTGCCGTGAGCAGCCGGCCCAGCCGGTCGCGCTGGCGGAAGTGCTGGTCGATGATGACGCGGTTGGTGAGCCCGAGTCCCGGCGCCAGCGTCACGATCTTGGCGCGCGGCGACGCCCCCTCCCGGCCGAACGCGATCATGTGCTCGCACAGGAACGCCGCGCCCGCCGACGTGCCCGCGACGTGCGCGCCCTCCGAGTTCCGCCGCCGGAGCGCCTTGGCCATCGAGGTGCCGCCGATCATCGTGCTCAGCCGGAGCTGGTTGCCGCCGGTGAGAAAGATGCCGTCGGCCCGGTCCAGGCTCCGGAGCAGCTCGGGCAGCTCCGCGTCCGCGCGGGAGTGGAGCGGCAGGGCGACCGCCTTGGCGACGCCGAGCCGCTCGAACAGCGCCTCGTACCGCGCGCCTGTGTCGCTGTGTTCGGAGGCCGTCGGAATGATGGCGATGGTGCACTTGGCGCCGCACAGCATCGCGAACCGCTTGAGGATCGCGACGTCCCCGATCTTCTCCTCCGCCCCGCCCACCGGAATGATGAACCCGCGGCCGTCCGCCACCGGCGCCCTCCCGCCATGAGAATGGCCGGCGAAATTGCCGCCGGCCGGCAAGTCGTC
>JBBQDU010000300.1:0-1538 GCA_038320055.1 Gemmatimonadales bacterium
CGGGCCGACGAGCGGGTGTGCGCCGGGGTCAATTATGGGTACTGAGCGGCGCCGAACAGAGCGTGGCCGATGACCTGGTCCCCCGCCGAGCTGATGGCCGTCGTCGCCGCGCGCGAGCTGGCGGACGGCGAGGTCGTGTTCGTCGGCATCGGCCTCCCGAACCTCGCCTGCAACCTCGCCCGCGCCACGCACGCGCCCAACCTCGTCCTCATCTACGAGTCCGGCGCCATCGGTGCCGTGCCCGAGCGGCTGCCGGTGTCGATCGGCGACCCGTCGCTCGTCACCGGCTCGCTCATGGTGTGCGGCATGGCCGACGTGTTCCAGTCGCTGCTGCAGAACGGCCGGATCGAGGTCGGCTTCCTGGGCGGCGCGCAGGTGGACCGCTACGGCAACATCAACACGACGGTCATCGGCGCGTACGACGCGCCGGCGGTGCGGCTCCCGGGCAGCGGCGGCGCCGCGGAGATCGCCATCCACGCGCGGCGTACCGTCGTGATCAGCCGGCTCAGCCGCCGCGCCTTTCCCGAGTCGGTGGACTTCGTCACCAGCCCCGGCCACCGGATCGGCGGCCGCACGCGGCGCGAGCTGGGCATGCCGGGCGCGGGCCCCGTGAAGGTCGTCACCGACAAGGCCGTCCTCGAGCCGGACCCGAACACGGGCGAGCTGGTGCTCGCGGCTCTCTACCCGGGCGTCGAGAGCGACGAGGTCCGCGCGGGGGTCGGCTGGCCGCTCCGCGCCCGCGCTGCGCTCGCGACCGTGGCGCCGCCCACGGCCACCGAGCTGACCCTGCTCCGCGACGTGCTCGATCCCCAGCGCCTCTACCTGAAGGACTGACCCGCCGATGACCACCGCCTCGACGCCCCACCCGGACCGCGCCGCGCACCCCGCGCTCCCCCGCGCGCTCGGCCTCCGCGACATGGTGCTGTTCAACGTGGTGGCGGTGGTGAGCCTCCGGTGGTTAGCCACCGCCGCGGCCGCCGGCCCCAGCTCGATCACGCTCTGGGTGCTCGCGGCCCTGTTCTTCTTCGTGCCCCAGGGGCTCGCCGTGAGCGACCTCGCGGGCCGCTACCCGGACGAGGGCGGCATCTACGCCTGGACCAAGCGAGAATTCGGCGAGGGCCACGGCTTCCTGTGCGGGTGGTGCTACTGGGTCAACAACCGCCTCTCCTACCCGAACCTGCTGATGTCCACCGCGGTGGTGGGGACCTACGCCATCGGTCGGGGCGGCACCGCGCTCGAGGGGAGCTGGCTCTACGTGCTGCCGGCGACGCTCGCGGCGCTCTGGCTCGCCGTCGGGCTCAACATCGTCGGCGTCCGGACGGGACGCTGGTTGCAGAACGTCGGCGCGCTGGGCACCTACATCCCCGGCGTCGTGCTTGTCGCCCTCGGCGTCTACGCGGCGCTCACCCGGCCGTCCGCCACGCCGCTCGACGTCGCGGCGCTCGTGCCCGACCTGTCCAACGCCACCAAGCTCAACCTGTGGGCGTCGATCGCCTTCGCGTTCGCGGGGCTGGAGCTGTGCGCGGTGCTGGGCGACG
>JBBQDU010000301.1:0-1525 GCA_038320055.1 Gemmatimonadales bacterium
TGGCGATCTTGAAGATCCAGGAGGAAAACTTGAACTCGGTCCGGTACGACTCGATGGCGTTGAGCGCCTTGACGAACGTTTCCTGCGACAGGTCCTCGGCCAGCTCGCGGTCCCGCACCATCCGAAACAACAGGGCGAAGATGGGACGCTCGTAGCGCCGGATCAGCTCGCGATAGGCCGCCTCGCGCCCGGCCCGGGCCATGAGTACGACCTCCTGGTCGGTGAGCCGCGCCCACTCGGGTGCCTCAGCCACGCGAGCGCCGCCTTGCCAACGGTCTCGTCGCAGGACTACATTGAGCGCCTATGTTAGCCTCGGATCGTGAGTTACCAGTCTCTGGGGGTCCGGACAAGCGGGCCTATGTCCGCGGCATCTTCACCGCCATCGCGCCCACCTACGACCGCCTCAACCGCATCATCAGCCTCCGCTTCGATCAGCGCTGGCGGCGGTACGCGGTGGGACGGCTGGGCTGGGAGCGGAAACCGGACGGAATCTACCTCGACCTGTGCGCGGGGACGCTCGACTTCGCGGCCACGCTGGCCAGGCAGCCGGGGTTCAGGGGGCGGATCGTCGGCGCCGATTTCGTGGCGCCGATGCTCAGGCTCGGCCGGAACAAGGCGGCCCGGATGGCGCCGGTCTCGGCCGACGCCCTCGACTTGCCGTTCCCGGATGCCTCGTTCGATGGGGCGATGGTCGGATGGGGAATGCGGAACCTGGTGGACCTCGACGCGGGGCTGGCCGAGGCGGCCCGCGTGCTCCGGCCGGGCAGCCGTCTGGTGATCCTCGAGATGACCCTGCCGCCCCAGCCGCAGCTGCGCCGCGTGTACGAACTCTATTTCCGGCGCGTGCTGCCGTGGGTGGGCCGATGGATCTCCAAACATACGACCGCGTATACATGGTTACCAGAGTCCACGCTCGTGTTTCCCGCGCCGGCCGAGCTGGCACGGCGGCTGGCGGAGCGCGGGTTCGGCGGCGTGACGTACAAGTTGTTCATGGGCGGGGTCTGCGCGCTGCACGTGGCGACGCGGGCGTGAGCAGGAGCCCCGGCGGGTGATACGAATCCCGCGTCGACCCGTCGCTCCCTGCCGCCGGGCGTTCACCCGATGATCGGATAGCCATGTCCATCGACAATCTCCGCCAGTTCCTCAAGGAGATCGACCGCATCGGCGAGCTGGTGCGGATCGCCTATCCCGTCCGCGCCCGTCTGGAGATCGCCGAGATCGCCGACCGGTGCATGAAGAGCCCGGGCGGCGGCCCCGCGCTGCTCTTCGAGCGGGTGCTGCTCGACGACGGCGCGCGGAGCTCGCAGCCGGTGGCCATCAATCTGTTCGGCTCGATGCGGCGGATGTGCCTGGCCCTCGGCGTCGACGACCTGGACAGCATCGGCGGCCGGATCAGCGAGATGCTCAACCTGAAGGTGCCCGAGGGGATCTTCGGCAAGCTGGCCATGCTGCCGCGGCTCGCGGAGATCGGGAAGTTTCCCCCCAGGGTCAAGAGCGGCCGGCCACCGTGCCAGGAGGTCGTGCT
>JBBQDU010000302.1:0-1504 GCA_038320055.1 Gemmatimonadales bacterium
GACACCTGGAACTCGTACCCCTCGCGGCGCATCGTCTCCATGAGGATGCCGAGATGCAGCTCGCCCCGGCCGGCCACGCTGTGGGTGTCGGGGCTGTCGGTCTCCTCCACCCGCAGCGCCACGTTCCGCTCCAGCTCCCGGTACAGCCGGTCCTTGAGCTGGCGGCTGGTGACGAACTTGCCCTCGCGCCCCGCGAATGGACCGTTGTTGACGATGAAGTCCACCGAGATCGTCGGCTCCTCCACCGCGATGCCCGCCAGCCGATCGGGCGCGTCCACCGCGGTGATGGTCTTCCCGATCTCGATCCCTTCGAAGCCGGAGAGCGCGACGATGTCGCCCGCGCCGGCTACGTCCACCTCGACCCGGGTGAGTCCGTCGAACGTGTAGAGCCTGGTGACCCGATTCCGCTCGAACGTCTCCTCGGCCACAGGACCCGGCTTGCCCAGCGGAAGCAACGCCACCTGGTCGCCCACGCGCACCCGGCCGCGCTCGATCCGGCCGATGGCGATGCGGCCCAGGAAGCTCGAGAAGTCGAGCGTCGACACCAGCATCTGGAACGGGCCCTCGGGATCGCCCTTGGGCGGCGGCACGTAGTCCAGGATGGTCTGGAACAGGGGCTTGAGATCGGTGCCCCGCTGCTCGAGGCTGGGCGTCGAGGTCCCGGCGCGGCTGGATGTATAAAGGAACGGCGCGTCGAGCTGCTCGGGAGTGGCGTCGAGGTCGATGAAGAGGCCCAGCACCTCGTCGTGCACGCGGAGCGGCTCGGCGTCGGCGCGGTCGATCTTGTTGATGGCGACGATGGGCCGGAGACCCAGCGCCAGCGCCTTCCGGGTGACGAACCGCGTCTGCGGCATCGGCCCTTCGGCGGCATCCACGAGGATGAGCACCCCGTCCACCATGCGCAGGATCCGCTCGACCTCACCGCCGAAATCCGCGTGGCCCGGCGTGTCCACGATGTTGATCTTGACGCCCTGCCAGCGCACCGCCGTATTCTTGGCCAGGATGGTGATGCCCCGCTCGCGCTCGAGCGGGTTGGAGTCCATGACCCGTTCCTCGACCTGCTGGTTGGCCCGGAACGCCCCGGCCTGCCGCAGCATCTGATCCACCAGAGTGGTCTTGCCGTGGTCGACGTGGGCGATGATGGCGAGGTTACGGATCAAGCAGCACTTCCTTCGGGCTGGACGGACGAGGCCCGAACGGCCGGGCCTCTGCGGCGCATATATAGACTAGGCTGGGCGAGCCCGCAAGAACCTCGGAGGGGGTGCCGCCCGTGCCGTCCGCCCTAGTGCGCGTGCCCGTGGCCGGCGCCGTCCACCTGAGCCACCGCCCGCACCTCCTCGCACTCGTCCCGCACCTCGAGCTGCATGGTGACGTGGCCGATGCCGAGCGCCGCCATCTCGGTCCGGATGTCGTCGAGCGCGCCGGGATGCGCCTCCAGATCCGGCACCACCGCGTGGCCGCTCATCGCCACCACGCCGCTCACGACGGTCCAGACATGGAGGTC